>NZ_CP031013.1:316250-632500 GCF_003711205.1 Polaromonas sp. SP1
CTCACATTCGACATCGGTTTCCCCCCAAAGGCCCAGATGCTCGACCTCCAAATTCAACATGATTATTGACCGACAACGCGAGAAGCTTGTCGAGGCTGTCGTCTACTTTGCGCTCCACACTCGCAATCTAGGTAAGACAAAGCTGTTCAAGCTCCTCTACTTTTTAGATTTCAAACACTATCGAGATACCGGTCGTGCGGTTACTGGCTTGGACTACTTTGCGTGGCCTAAAGGACCCGTGCCTGTAAAGTTGTTTGAAGAATTGCAGCAGCCCGAAGTGTCTTGGGGAAACAGTGTGTCCTTTCGTCCTAAGGCTGTAGCCAAGGGAAGCATGCTTACCGTCACCGCTCATAAGCAGTTTGATCCAAGCTTGTTTACCAAACGTGAGTTAAAGATACTTGAAAGTCTCGCGACTCAATACCGAGACGTTTATGCGGACGACATGGTTGAGGCGACTCATCTTGAGAATTTACCCTGGGATAAGGTGTGGAATCAGGAAGGTCGACGCCAACAGCCTATTCCTTACTCATACGCATTGAGAGCGCAAGACTACGAAACTATGACTGCCTTCGTGGATGAGCGAGAAGAGTTTCTCCGAGTTATGAGTAAATAGATGCCCCCTGGATCAATAATTTTCCATAGGGACTTTCTTTTCGCTGATGGGACATCCAAGGACAAATACTTGGTCGTGCTCGGCGGTGACGCCTCGAAGATTGTTGCAGCCAAAACGACATCTAAAGGGCATCGATACCGTATAGATCATGGGTGCCAGGCTGGGAATCGGTTTGCCGCTTTCCTGCTTACCTCAGGATGCTGTTGCCTTCAAAAGAACACCTGGATTTGCCTCAGCGAGTTTTACGAAATTCCACTACACGTTCTTACCGTTCGACGGGGCACCGGAGAGGTCTTTCAGTACGGACAACTCGACCCCGGTTTAACACGAGATGTTCAAGCCTGTGCAGCTTCTTGTGATGACATATCCGGGGTTCATGAGGCATTGGTCCGCGCATCAATGTGATGCTTCCGGGCATACAAGTTTCAGGGGAAAGCAATGCATTCCAAATTAGAAGTTCGCGGCGCAGTTGGGGACACGATAAAAATCGTTTGCAGCAAGTGCAATGGAAGTACGTCGCACAAAATTCTGACTGAGGTAGAACAAAGTTGGTCCACCGAAGACTATGACATCGAGTGGGGGCAAGTGGACCAAATCGTTCAATGCTTAGGCTGTGAAAAAACGAGTTACCGCCTTACGACAAGCAACTCTGAAAATACTTTTTACGACGATGAGGGGAACGCACATGAGGATATAAGCGAGACGTTGTATCCGCCTAGGCATGCAGGAAGAAAAGGTATAGAACATATTTGGCAGTTACCGTTTAAGGTGCAGGGGGTCTACAAAGAAACCCTGCAAGCCATACTTGGTAGCTCCCCCGTTCTAGCGGGCATAGGCTTGCGGCTTCTTCTTGAAACGATATGTGGAGACAAGCGAGCGGAAGGAGTGAACCTCTACGACAAGATCACCAATCTCGTAGAAAGGCGAATTTTGACGCCGCAAAGCGCAGAAATCCTGCATCACATTCGCACGCTTGGAAACAATGCCGCACACGAAGCGAAGCCTCACAGTGCAAATCAACTTTCGTTGGCGATGGAGGTTATCGAGCACCTTTTGCACGATGTCTACTTACTTCCTGCAAGGGCTGCAGAAGCATTCCCTCGTCCCCCAGTAGCAATCCCTCCGCAATAATCAGAAGCACACAGCCCAGCCCAGCCCAACAGTCGGGATCGCACCGGCTACTCGGAGGACTTATGGAGCGACCTTCTTGAGGTCATTCAGCCTTCACGTCAGGAGGGGGCTTAGCAAATAGAGTTGAACAATGGATGCCAATAACGAGTCCAATGCACTTGGTGCAAGCAGCAACAACCCTACGTTGCAGGCAATCGTTGCGGTCGATAAGAGTGAAAGGGTGCAATGCCAGCAACCTGGATGCGGGCATTCCGTATATGCCGCTGTTCATATAGTCGAGGAACACAGTCGCCTCTTGGTGCTGGGCTCGACTTGCTTTGAAAAGCGATACGGAGGCAGAACCGCTCTTGGTCCGGCTTCTTACGGGGCTGGCAATGGCCGCAAGCTCACCGCCGAAGAGCGTGAAATGTTGATAAAAAATACAGCAGCCCTGCTCTCCTGGTTCCAAGAAGAGGAGGCAGCAGCGGCGCGAGCACAGAAGATTAGGGAGGACGCGATTGCCACTACGAATCGATCACCTATATCGAGGCCTTTGCAGCAACTTCCCCCTGTACCTCGCGGCGGATTCACTACCCAAGCGGTCCCTCGCTCTTCACCATGGCCTTGGCAAAGACCAGGAACATCAATTGCGCTTTTAATCTCCCCTCAAGGGAAATGCTGGATTCGCGTTCAACACGACAACGGCTCTCAGAAGCTGGTTCCATGGCCCAAATTCTCGGGATGGGAAACAGCCCTTCCTCACGACATCGGCTTAGCTGATACAAACCTCGGTGCGATCGCAGTAGACAACATCGTAGAAGCCATTCGTATTCTCCAAAACATCAGCTTCCAAGGTCCAATAGTTGGATCTTGGCAAGAAGTGCTCTCACGAACTCAGAGATAAGCCCGTCTACTACAGGCAAAAGCACCCTCACCCCCGTAACGCAGACACCAGCCATTCCTCAAACAGCCGGATATTCCGCTGCTCCCGCCGCTCAGGCGGATAGGTGAGGAAATAAGCATTCCCGCTGTCGACCTCAATGTCGAAGGGCTTCACGACTTTGCCTGAGGCGATCAGATCAGCGAACAAGGCGGCGTCGGCAATGGCAACACCCTGGCCGCGCTCTGCGCTCTGGACGCACATATCCAGCGTGTCAAACAGTTGTTCACCTGTGCCCTGCAGATCGGGCAGGCCGGCGCCGCGCAGCCAGGTCTGCCATTCGTGGCGGTTGGCTCTGGCGTGCAGGAGGGTGGCGCCGGCCAGGTCGGCGGGTTGTTGCAGGGTGGCGGCTATCTCCGGGATGCACAGGGGCACCAGGCGTTCGCGCATCAGCGGCACCTCAACCACTTGCGGCCAGCCGCCTTTGCCGTGGGCAATGATGACGTCGGCATCGGTGTTGCTGAAATCGGGTGCGTCTGTCCAGTGGGTCGCGACGCGAATTTCCAGTCCGGGCAGCGCCGCCTGCAATTCCGGCAGGCGGGGCAAGAACCACCTGACAGCCATGGTGGGCGGAAACTGCACTCTGAGGACATCGCTGACGCGCCGTACGCGTGCGCTGGCTTCAGACAGCGTGGTCATCGCTTGCCGTACCGGCGCGATCAGTTGCTGGCCTTCGGCGGTGAGTGTGAGGCCGCGGGCTACGCGCACAAACAGCGGGCACCCGTAATACTCTTCCAGCAACTGCACCTGCCTGCTCACCGCGCCCTGGGTCAGGTTGAGGCGGGTGGCGGCGCCTGTGAAGCTGCCGCAATCAGCGGCGGCCAGAAAAGCCTGCAGGGCGTACAGGGGTGGCAGGGCTGCCATGGCTCAGGCGCGTGGGGCGTTGTCGTTCATGGGCGCAGTTTATCGTGGCGGTCCGCCACGGCACGAGCCTGTACCAGCCATGCGCGCCGCACATGGCTGCCCCCAAAAACTTTCGTTGGTGCTCTGGCGCGGTGGCTCCTACGATCCACCCACTCATTCCAACAGGCTTCCCCAAAATCATGGTTATCAGCTCCAACGCACTGGCATATATCGACATCATCAACCGCTACCTGGCCCTGCTGGCCGCGGGCGACGTGCGCGGCATTGTGTCGCTGTTCAGCGCCCGGGGCACTGTGCACTCGCCCTTCCTGGGCATGCAGCCGGCGGGCAAGTTCTTTGACTTGCTGAAGGCGGCCACGCGGCGCAGCGTGATCGAAAAACCCGAGGTGTTTGTGAGCGGTGTCGGCTCGCGCCGGGCTTCGACCTGTTTGACCTACCGCTGGGAGCTGGCGGATGGTGCGCAGGTCAGCTTTGAGTGTGTGGACCTGTTTGACTTTAATGAGCAGGGCCTGATCGACACGATGACCATCGTCTATGACACGGCGCCCATACGCGAAGCCGTGGGCGACAAGTACCGCGGCGTGCAAACCCACTGATTTTTTTAACCCCAACCACAGGAGAGCTCACATGAAATTTATGGTCATGGTCAAAGCCACCGCCGACAGTGAAGCCGGCGTGATGCCCAGCGAGCAGTTGCTCACGGAGATGGGCAAGTACAACGAAGCGCTCGTGAAGGCGGGCATCATGCAGGCCGGTGAAGGCTTGCATCCCAGCTCGAAGGGTGCGCGCATACGCTTTTCCGGCAAGAACCGCACCGTGATCGACGGGCCCTTCAGCGAGACCAAGGAGCTGGTGGCCGGCTTCTGGATCTGGCAGTGCGCGTCACTGCAAGAAGCCATCGAATGGGCCAAGCGCTGCCCCAACCCGATGTCAGACGATTCGGACCTTGAGATCCGCCAGGTCTTTGCGGCGGAAGACTTTGGTGAAGCCTTTACGCCCGAGCTGCGCGAGCAGGAAGAGCGGCTGCGCGCGCAAATCGCTTGAATTCAATCCTCCATATCCATTTCCCAACCTCAACCTCAACCTCAACCTCAACCTCAAGGAGATAACCATGCCCAAAATGATCTTCGTCAACCTGCCCGTGAAGGACCTCGCAGCAGCCATCCGCTTTTACAAGGCGATCGGCTGTGAGCAAAACATGCAGTTCAGCGACGAGAAGGCCGCGATGATGGTCTGGTCGGACACCATCAGCTTCATGCTGCTGACGCACGAGTACTTTGGCACCTTCACGTCGAAACGCATCCCTGACGCGCAGCAGACCTGCCAGGTGTTGCTGTGCCTGTCGCGCGACAGCCGTGAAGACGTAGACGCCATCACGGCCGCCGCCGCCGCTGCCGGCGGCAAAGCCGACGTTCGCCCACCGATCGACATGGGCTTTATGTACAACCGCGCGTTTCAGGACCCGGACGGCCATGTGTTTGAGCCGGTGTGGATGGATATGGCGGCGGCGCAGGCTGCCGCGTAAGGGAATACGTAGCCGGACTGTGTCGATTTCAGCCGCCTCGTTCGTCGTGCTTATGTGAACAGGCCCAAACGACGACGGGCTGGTTCCTTATTTTTAACTCAAGGAGAAATCGATGAAGTTCCTGCGTACTCTTTTCGCCCCGCTGCTCACCGCCGCGGTGGCTGTTGCCACCATCGTTCCTGTCGCCTCTCACGCCCAGGAAAGCAAGCCCGTCAAAAGCGGCTACCTCAACGCCAATGGCGTCAACTACCACTACCAGGTGCACGGCCAGGGCGAGCCGCTGCTGCTTTTGCATGGCGGCCTGGGCCAGTTCGACATGTTCGGCCCGGTGCTGACGGCGCTCACCAAGACCCGCCAGGTGATCGGCGTTGACCTGTACGGCCATGGCCGCACGGCGCTGACCGAGCGGCCCGTGAGCCTGGTCGACATGGGCGACGACATGGCGCAGATCCTCAAGCAGCTTGGCTACGGCCCGGTGGATGTGATGGGTTATTCGATGGGCGGCGGTGTCGGCTTTCGCATGGCGGTGCAACACCCTGAGCGCGTGCGGCGCCTGGTGCTGGTGTCGGCCGGCTACGCGCAAGACGGTTTCTTTCCCGAGATGCTGCCGATGCAGGCGCAAGTCGGCGCGGGCATGGCCGACATGATGAAGGAAACGCCAATGTACAAGTCCTACGCTGCAGTAGCGCCGCGCCCGCAGGACTTCCCCAAGCTGCTCGACAAGATGGGCGCCTTGATGCGCACGCCTTATGACTATTCGGAAGACGTGAAAAAGCTGCAGATGCCGGTGATGCTGGTGTTTGGCGACAGCGACATGTACCGCCCCGAGCACATCGTGAAGTTTTATCAGCTGCTGGGCGGCGGGCTGAAGGACGCGGGCTGGATGCGGGAGAACATGGCGAAGAACCGGCTGGCGATCTTGCCGGGGTTCACGCACTACGACCTGTTCCTTGCGCCGGCGCTGGTGCCGACGGTGCTGTCTTTCCTGGATGGCAAGAGCAACACGGCGAGCTGGGCGCAGCAGGTTAACGCGCAGAAGTAGCGCGGGTGCGTGCCGCCGCAAGGCAGTCCTGCAGCGCAGCGATGAGCCGCTCGGACACCAGCTTCACGATAGGGCCGGGCGGCTTGGTGGCATCCACGGCGACGCTGATCTCTTGCGGTTCGGCCCCCCGGTCGCGCACCGGGATAAAGACCAGCTGGCCGGTGGCCAGTTCCGCCGCCACGTCCAGCTCGGACGTGAACACCACATGGTTGCCGCCGAGCGCAAGCTGCTTGACCAGCTGCAGCGAGTTGGTCTCGGTATAGCGGCGCGGCTCCTTGAACAGCCAGTTGTACTGCGCCTCGAGATAACGCCGGATCGTCAGCGCCTTGCTCTGCAGCGCGACCGGGTGGGCCATGGCCTCCTGGAAGCTCACCGTCTCGCGCTGCGCCAGCGGGTGCCCGGGCGCCACCACGCAGCCCAGCGGCAGCGCGCTCTTCCAGAGCACCAGCAACTCCCGGCGCGGTTTCAGGTTGAAGATGGCGGCCAGGTCGGCCTGGCCGGTCATCAGTGCGGCCTCGGCATCGTCGGGGGTAGCCAGTGCGATGGACAGGCTGACCAGCGGATGCTGCGCACCCAGGTCCCGCACCAGGGCGGGCATGACGCTGGTGGCGTGGCTGTCCATGGCCACCAGCGACACATGGCCCTGGTGGATGCCCTGGATGCGCCGGATCTCTGCGACCACGCCGCGTTCGTCCTGCAGCCAGTGGCGCGCCAGCGTGATGAGCGCGTCGCCCGAGGGCGTCAGGCGCATGCCGCGCGGCAGCCGCTCAAACAAGGGCACGCCGAGTTCTTCCTCCAGCTGCAGGATCTGCCGGTTGATGGCCGAAGCCGCCACGTGGAGCTCACGCGCGGCCTTCTGGATGGAGCCCGAGCGCGCCACCTGGTCGGCGTAGCGCAGTCCGGCGGGAACGAGCGAATAGCGCATGGATAGATGGGTGGCGAGTGGGATAAGTGCAGGTCGAGTGTACTGATTTTGCGTACGCAGCGTTGCAAAAATGGTGATGGACGGCAATGATTTGTGTCCCTACGATCCGTTTCATGAGCACACGATTCAGCCTGGAACACCTCAATACCTGCACGCCCGAGGCCTTTTGCGCCGCCCTGGCAGACATCTGGGAGCATGCGCCCTGGGTAGCGCGCGGCGTCGTGACCCAGCGCCCTTTCGCCACCGTCGAAGCACTGCACACGGCCATGGTGGCGGTGGTGGCCGGGCAGGACGAGCCCGCGCGCATTGCCTTCTATGCCGGACACCCGGAGCTGGCCGGTGATGACGCCCGCCGGGGCACGATGACCGATGCGTCCATTGCAGAACAAGGCACGCTCTCGCTGGCGCAGCTGGATGCACGCGAGGCCGAACGCTGGAACGCACTTAACCGGGCCTACCGTACGCGCTTCGGCTTCCCCTTCATCCTGTGCATTCGCCGCCACACGCGGGAGTCGGCGCTGCAAGCCTTTGAGCAGCGCCTGCAGCACGACCGAGCCACCGAACTGAGCACCACACTCGGCGAAATTGCCGCCATCACCCGCCTGCGGCTGGACCGCCTGGTGTCCGATGTTTCCCACGCGGCCAGCCACGGCGAATTCATTCCTTCCTGACCTTCCTGACCTTCCTGACCTCCCTCACCTTGCTGACCTACCACCGGAGTTACCCATGAACACTCGACGCAGAATTTCCCTCCTGACCGTGACGTGCGCGCTGGGCCTGCTGGCCGCGGCGGTGCCCGCCGTCGCCCAAGGCACCTATCCCGACCATCCGGTGAAAGTCATCGTGGCGCTGCCAGCCGGCGGCGGGGTCGACATCATTGCGCGCCTGGTCGGCCAGAAGCTGGCCGCCGTCACCGGCCAACCCTTCGTGGTCGACAACCGGGCCGGCGCCTCCGGCCGCATCGGCCTGCCGGTGGTGGCCAAGGCCGCGCCGGACGGCTACACGCTGATGACTTCGCCTGCCTCGTTCCTGACCACCAACAAGAGCATCTTCAAAGAGCTGCCTTACGACCCACAGGCTGATTTCGCCCCCATCACCAAGCTGGCCAACCAGTCCATGGTGCTGGTGGTCAAAGACAAGCAGAAGTTTTCCAGCGCAGGGGCGCTTCTGGCCGCCGCCAAGGCCAAGCCCGGCAGCCTGAACTACGCCAGCTCGGGCGACGGCAGCCCGCAACACCTGGCCGCGCTGATGTTCGAGACGCGGGCGCAGGTGCGCATGACCCATGTGCCTTACAAGGGCGGCGCGCTGGCCATCACCGACCTGCTGGGCGGCAACGTTGACCTGCTGTTCGCGCCTCTGCCCGAGGCACTGCCCTACCTCAAGACCGGCAAGCTGACCGCGCTGGCGCTGATGAGCGACAAGCGCTCGGCGCTGATCGCCGACGTGCCCACCATGCGCGAAGCAGGCATCCCGAACATGGTCATGCAGACCTGGATCGGCCTGCTGGCGCCGGCGGCGACCCCGCGCGCGCTCGTGGACCAGTTGAACCGCCAGGTACACGCCATCCTGCAGAGCGAGGACGTGAAAAAGCAGCTCTATGAAATAGGCATGGAAACGGCACCCACCACGCCCGAGCAATTCCAGCAAGTCATCGCACAGGAGATCGCGCTGCATGCGGACCTGGTGAAGGCTTCGGGGCTGGTGCCGCAATAGGGGCTGTAGAGAATCCGGCGCTGTCGCTGCAGTGCCGCGCAGCCCCGTGAAGCCAGGGGCAACCCCCTCAAGGCCTGCCGGGGCATATCGCCGTGCCACTCACCACAACGCCCCGACCAACCGTGTATAGACAGGAATGCCCACCAGGATGTTCAGCGGAAAGGTAATGCCCAGGGACATGCCGAAGTAAAGCGTGGGGTTGGCCTCGGGGATGGCGTGGCGCACCACGGCAGGCACGGCAATGTAAGAAGCGCTTCCAGCCAGCACCATCAGCAGGATGGTGTTGCCCTGCGACATTCCAGTCAGCCATCCCAATAGCAGCGCAACACCCGCATGCGAAACCGGGCCGGCCACGGCATAGAACGGCACAAACAGGCTTTTGCCGCGCAGGCCGCCGACATTGCGCGACACCAGCAGGCCCATGTCCAGCAGGAAGAAAGCCAGCATGCCCTTGAAGAGATCGGCGGTGAAGGGCTCGAAGGCTTTCTGGCCGGCTTCGCCGCTGCTGATGCCGATAAGCATGGCGCCCAGCAACAGCAAGGGCGTGCCGTCGGTGAGCGAATCCTTGATGACAGTCCACAAGGACGGGCCTGATGCCGGCGCGAGGCCTTGCGCCGCTGCGCTGCCGGCATCCCGCTTGCGCTGCAAATTGGCCAGCACAATCGCCGCGATGATGGCCGGCGACTCCATCAGCGCCATGGCGGCGGCCATGTGGCCGCCGTAGTCGATGCTGCGGGCGTCCAGGTATTGGGCGGCGGTGATGAAGGTCACGGCGCTCACGGAGCCGTAGGTCGCCGAGACAGCGGCGGCGTCGTAACCGTTCAGGTGCCTTCTGAGCAAGGCGTAGGCGGCCAGCGGCACCACCAGGGCCAGGCCGAAGGCGCAGGCCAGGCTGATCGCGATGTCGGGCGTCAGCCCCGATTTGGCCAGGGCAAAGCCGCCCTTGAGCCCCAGCGCCATCATGAGATACAGCGACAGAAAGCGCGAGATGGCCTGCGGTATCTCGAGGTTGGACTTGAGCGCGCCGGCGGCAATGCCGAGCAGGAAAAACATGACGACAGGGTCCAGCAGGGAATTCATGAGAAGGGTCCGAAGAAGAAGTTTGCAGCCGGTTTGCGGTGCGCTTCCGGCTTGGCTTCAGGGGATTCTCCCGACTCAACCCATAGACGTCTAATGATGTATTCTTATCTTTTGCATTGGTTAATCCGATGTATTCCCCCGATGTAATTTCTGATGTGTTGACGATGTACCTGAACGCCTACCCCAAAGTTACCTTCGTACAGCTGCGCAGTTTTGAAGCAGTGGCCAGGCTGGGCGGCATCACCAGGGCTGCGGCGGCGCTGCATCTCACGCAGCCCACGGTGTCGACACAACTCAAGGAGTTGCGCAGCGCGGTGGGTGTGGACCTGCTGGTGCCCGCAGGCCGGGGCGTGCGTATCACCGACGCAGGCCGCGACCTGCTGGCAACCATCGAGGCCATGTTTGAGTCATGGCGCGAGTTTGAAAGCGGGATTCTTGACCGCCAGCAAATGATCCGCGGCTCACTGAAGATCGCGGGCGTCACCACCACGGAGTATTTCCTCGCCCAGTGGCTCAAGCCTTTTGTCGACGCCTTTCCCGGCATCGACGTGGACCTGGTCATCGAGAACCGCGACAAGGTGGTGAGCCGCCTGGAAAACGCCCAGGACGACCTTGCGGTGATGATGACGCCGCCCCTGCACATCCCCCTGTCGGCCACGCCGGTGATGGAGAACCCCTTGTGCCTGGTGGGCCCGCTCGCGCACCCCTGGGCTGCCCGCCGCGCTATTCCCCTCAAAAAGCTGGCCGATGAACCCCTGCTGATGAGAGAGCCCGGCTCGGGCACCCGGCAGGCGGCGCTCGAGTTTCTGGCCGAACATGAATTGACGCCCAACATCCGCATGACCCTGGGCAGCAATGAAGCGATCAAACATGCGGTGGCCGCAGGGCTGGGCCTGGCCGTGGTGTCGCGGCACGCCATTGCGCCGGATCCGGCAGCGGACAACCTGGCCATCCTGAAAGTGGCGGGCTTTCCCATCAGCCGGCACTGGCATGTCGTGCACCGGGCCGATCGCCGGCTGCCCCGGGCAGCGGCCGTGTTTCTGCAGTACCTCGATCAGGCGGTGTCTATCTCCGCCACGTGAGGCAGCCGAATGCCGCAGCCATGCGTCCAGCACCACGGGTCAGGGTGACGGCGACATTCTCCCTATGCGTTCAGCGGTGGGTCAGCCTCCATCGCTTGACGTTCGACCGCGCCGGCATCGGCGCCCAGCGCGAATGCCGCAGCAGTGAAAGCGCTTGGCGAGCTTAAATTCCGGTAGACAGCAACACAGCTGCCGGGCCCTCCTCCAGTATGCCCAGCGACTGATCTGCCGCCGTGAGTTTCACCGACCATGACGCCAAGCCCGTACTTCGGGACCCGCCAGGGTCGCCCGGGAATAGATGGGCCGACAGGGTAAGCATCCATCATGGCTGCCAGCATCGAGGAAGAGATGAGCTGCCCCGCCATCAGCCGGTCCAGCATGAAGGCGGCTTCAGCGAGAGGGCCGACCATCAGGCCGTGATAAACCCAGCGCGGGTCGTAAGTGGAGGGTATACCCAAGACGGCCCCTTCGAAGTCCTGCTTCGCGTCAAGCAGGCGTACATCCTCAAGGCCCAATGGACGAAAAACCAGCCTGCGCAGGGCGGCCCCGAATTCCTCGCCGGCGCTGCGCTCGATGATTCGCCGCGCGTAGAAGTAGCCGACATTGGAATAACACCAGGACGCACCGGGGGGATATCCCAAATCAGCGGCCTGCACGCGCAGCAACATGTCCTCGTCCTTCCATGCAGCTTCTCCGCGTTCAACGGCAGCGTGATACTCGGGCAGTTGACCGTAATCCGCGAGTCCTGCCTGATGGCGCAGCAGTTGCCGCAACGTGAATGGCCACTCGAAAACCGGATCATCCAGTGCGAGGAGACCGTTTTGGACTTGGACCAGTAGTGCAGCGGATATCACAGTTTTGCCGAAGCTCCACCAGGGCACGACAGTCTCTGCGCCCTGATCGCACAGCAACCGATCGTCTTGAACAAGTACATGAAGCATCGTGAAGTCTCCTGATGAATCAGCTCAAATGGTGGGTGGATGCAATGGCAGCCCGTTCTGGAGGATGCGCGAAAGGTACTGCGCCAGGTTTATGCCGCCAGGCCGGCAGACGCCCATGGGTGGCGCCACCGATCTGGCCACGCGCGTCAGGCCAGCAGCACCTGCTGCAGGGCCTCGCGGTTGGGGTCGATCTCCAGCCGCTCGTAAATCACCTTCACGTACTCGGCCACGGTGTGCCGGCTGATGCTGAGCTGGTCGGAGATCTCGGCGACGGTTTTGCCTTCGCTGAAAAGCAGGGCCACCTCTTGCTGGCGCGGGGCCAGGTCCAGGCGGTGCAGGCCCTTCCAGGCTTTGAGTGAGCGGGGAATGAAGTGAAGCACGCGCACACCGACGGCTTTTTCGTGGGCGCCGTCCAGCCATGAGCCTTTGAAGACAAACTTGCCCCAGCTGTTGCGGCATTCAAAAAAAGGCGGGCGGGCGTTGCGGCCTTCAAAGATGAACACCAGTCGCTGGTGCAGCCGCTTGAGCTGGGGTGTGATGTTGTGTGAATCGAGATGGATCAGCGCGTTGCCGTCGATGCGGTCGTGGCTGGCCATCCACAGCAGGCGGCGGGCCTCGTGGTCCTGGTAGCGCAGGGCGCCGTCGCCGTTGAGCACCACCAGGCCTTCGCTGTCGGCGCTCTCGAACGCGTTGGCCACGCCGATGTTGACCGAGAGCGCATGCCGCAGGTAGGGCTCCAGCTGCGCCAGTTTTTCGTGGTCTGCCTGGGTAAACGGCTTGTCTGACGAAGACCGCAGCAGCGACAGCAAGCCCTTGGGCGCGCCCCGGATGTCGTGGGCCACCAGGTACAACATATAGCGGCCGTCGCACGGGCGCATGACGTCCTGGTACAGGCCTGAGCGCAGGTAGGCGTCGGCGCCTTCCTCGGCGCAGCCCAGCGTGCCGGAGGCGTTGGTGCGCATCAAATCGGCAAACGCCGGCATGACCCCGGGGTACTCAACCTTGGAGTTGTGGTTGAAGAAGCGCTGCACGGCGCTGATGTCGGTGAAACCGTCGCCGCTGTAGTTCACGGGCTGCAGCGTTTTGCCCTCGCACCAGATGAAGTGGCTGGTGTCGCAGCCCAGCCATTCCCGAACCACCTCAAGGAACTTGGCCATGAAGATTTCTTCGGGCAAGGCCATGCTGCAGAGCTGGCGAATGCTGGCTACCGTTCGCGAGTTGGACCGGGCGGGGGTTCTCATCGGCTCATTCTATTAGGGGGCTTTGGGCCACAACCCCCTGCCGCAGGGGGGTGCCTGGGCAGGGTTGGCTTCCTACGCTTTCAGGTCCCGGGCGCTGTCGCTTATCACCACAGCAGCGCCTCCCCATCCTGCCCCTTGAAAGTTCCCGGCTCATGTCGCACACCCTTACTCCCTCACGCCACCAGACCATCCGCAAACTGGTGCGCATCACCGCCAAACCGAATCAGGCCGCCGTGCTGGGCGGCGCGCTGCGCGAGCTGGAATTTGCCACGCGGCAGGAGCCAGGCTGCCTGGAGTTTGTCTTCTTTCAGGCGCTTTCAGCACCCCATTCCTTTGTCTTGCTGGAAGCCTTCAGGGACCAGGCCGCGCTCGACAGCCACATGGCGCTGCCGCACACGCGGCGCTTCTTTGAGGCCGACCTGACGGCCGACGTGAGCGCCCAGGACATCGGCTGACGATCAGCGAACGGACTGGCATGCGCGCGGCCCGCACGCCGCTTTGAAGGGCGCAGTTACACAGTGGCCGCGCCAAACCCCCCTGCGCCGGGGGGAGTTTGCGCACCCGCGCATTTCTAAACTTTTTCTGAACCCTTCCCTCTTTCACGCGCCGCCACAGCCTCGCTGCTTTTTTGGCGCTCTCCCAAAGGAAATCATGTTGAAAAAATTCAGGCTCAACCCCATGGTGTGGGCGCTCGCGAGCGCTTTCGCACTGCCTGCCGGCGCGCAATCGGTGCTTGACCTCGGCAGCCTGGGCAGGGAGACCGAGCCCGCCGCCATTTCATCGGACGGCAGCACCGTGGTGGGCATCGCTGTGCTGCCTGGATCGGCACGGGTCAACCGCGCCTTTCGCTGGACGGAAAAAGAAGGCTTGCAGAATATGCAATTGCCCGCGCTTGACAGCCGCGCCATGGGCGTTTCCCGCGACGGCAGTGTCATCGCAGGCAGGTTCTCCGCCGGCACACGGCAGGGCGCATTTCGCTGGACGGCGGCGACGGGCATGCAGGACATCGGCACGCTGGGCGGCCTCAGCAGCTATAGCGCGGTGGTCTCCGATGACGGCATCGTCATGGCGGGCGCGTCGGACCCCGCCACCGGTGAGCGCAAGGCCTATCGATGGACGGCTGCGGGCGGAATGACGAACCTGGGCGTCCTCGGGACAGGTACGTACAGCGAGGCTACGGGCCTGTCGGCAGATGGATCAGTCGTGGTCGGCTACGGCAACATTGCCCGCGGCGGCTCTCAACACGCCTTTCGCTGGACGTCCGCCGGCATGACGGACCTTGGCACGCTGGGCGGCCCCGGCAGCCAGGCCAATGCCGTGTCCGGCGACGGCACAGTGGTGGTCGGGTTTTCGCAACTGGTGAGTGCCGGTCCCGCGCAGGCTTTTCGCTGGACGCAAGCAGACGGCATGCAACACCTTGGCAGCCTGAGCACTGCCACCGGCAATAGCGCCGCCTACGGTATTTCCCGCGACGGCAAGGTGATCGTCGGCTATGCGCCGGGAATCGCCACATCCCTGACCGCCTTCCGCTGGACCGAGGCCACCGGCATGCAATCGGTCACCGACTGGCTCACCAGCAACGGAGCGTCCGTTGCGGGATGGACCCTCAGCCTCGCAACTTCGGCCAACGAAGACGGAAGCGTGTTGGTGGGGACCGGCTGGGCGCCGGGTGCAAGCGCCAGCCGGGGTTGGATCGCCCGCGTATCGCCTTACGGCTCCGGCATCATGCAACCCGACAACTACGTGCAAAGCACCATGGTCGTCAACCAGGCGTGGGCGAATGCCAACCAGCACCTCACGCGCATGGTGATGTGGGGCGCGCACCACCGGCCGCTGGCTTCTTACAAGCTCAACGGCCAGAGCTGCTTCTGGGCCACGGGCGACCTGGGCCACCGCGGCGGCGAGCGCGCCGTGACCGACACGGCCGGCGAATTCGGCCTGTGCCGGGACTTTGCCGGTGGCGCGGTTCGCGCCGGCATAGGCCTGGGCTTCGGCAGGCAAAGCCAGGACCTCGGCCAGTTCGGCTCCGCCAAAACCGGCGGCAACCATGTGGTGGCCGAAGTCAATTACCAGACACAGGCCGGCCCGTTGCTGTCGGTCACAGGCATGCATGGACGGTGGACTGCAGACGTCACCCGGGGCTATATCGGCGGCTCGGGTACGGACTACTCACGAGGCAGCACCGATGTGCAGTCCACCGCCTTGCGCCTTCGCGCCGACTGGAACGACGCCTGGGCCCTGGGCGCGACCGCGCTGTCGCCTTATGGGGCGCTCACCGCCACGCGCACCACCACCGGCGGCTACACCGAAAGCGGCGGCGGCTTCCCCGCGCGCTTTGACGCGCAAACGCAGTCGGGCCTGGAAGCACGCCTGGGCGTGGCGGCGGGCTACCCGCTGACGCCGGCCACGCGCCTGCGCGCCACGCTGGAAGGCATACGCCGCCTGGATGGCGACACGCCGCGCACCTCGGGCCAGGTGCTGGGCCTCTTCAGCTTCAGCCAGCCGGGCCTGAGCGAGTCAAAGACCTGGATGCGCGCGGGGTTGGACATTGATCACCAGATCAACAACTCCACGCTGCTGGGCTTTTCCGTGCACGCCGCCAGCCGGGGCGACGACCCGCGCCTGACAGCGGCGGTGACCTTGCGCGTCGGCTTTTAAGGCTGCTCTTGGGCAGGGTGCGGTCGCAGGCGCGCCTGCATGCGCCCTGCCCCGCACTTGATTCATTTTTACCCGTTCAGCTTCGAACGCTTATCAGGACACGACGTGAAAACTTCCCTATTGACTCCCCTGGCGCTCGCATTGATCGCCGCCTACCACCCGGCCGCCAATGCGCAAAATGAACTGCGCGGTTTCGGCGCGGGCAGCGTGATCTGGACTATCTCGGCCGATGGCAGCACGGTGGGCGGCAGCACCGACTCGCCCGCCGATGTGCCGCTGGCGTCCACCGGCACGGCAGGCTCGGCCATGGCGCCGCTCAGCGGCCTGGGCGCGGACCGCGGCGCCGTCTTCGGCCTGTCGGCCGACGGCAAGGTGGCCACGGGCGCGTACCTCGTCGGCAGCGAGTTTCATGCCTTTCGCTGGACATCCGCCGGGCTGGTCGACCTGGGCACGCTGGCCGTTGGCGGCAGCAGCCAAGGCCGCGCGGTTTCAGGCGACGGCAATGTGGTCGTGGGCGAAGCGGTGCTGGCCAGCGGCGCCAAACGCGCCGTGCGCTGGACGCAGGCGGGCATCCAGAACATCGCCGCCGGCTTTACCAACGGCGACAGCTCCGCGGCGGCAACCTCACATGACGGCTCGGTGATCGTCGGGGTCAAGACGACCGGCACCATCACCCACGCCTTTCGCTGGACGGAGGCCGCAGGCATGCAAGACCTGGGGTCGCTGCTGGGCGGGCCGCAAGCCGACCCTTACAGCGAGGCGACCGGCGTCTCCGGAAGCGGTGACGTGGTGGTGGGCGTGAGCCAGGCCGCGGGCGGCGGCCGGCACGCGTTCAGGTGGAACACCACCGGCGGCATGTCGGACCTGGGCACGCTGGGCGGACGCGACAGCCAGGCCAACGCGGTGTCAGCCAACGGCCTCGTCGTGGTCGGGCAGGCGCAAAAGGCCGACACCAGTTCACACGCCTTCCGCTGGACGGAAACCACCGGCATGCAGTCGGTGGCCGACTGGCTGGCCGGCGCCGGCGTGGACAGCAGCCGCTGGGAGCTGGAGCGCGCCACCGCCACCAACGCCGACGGCAGCATCGTGGTGGGCACCGGGCGCAACGGCAACATTGACGAGGCGTGGCTTGCGCGCGTGTCGCCCATCGGCTCGGGCGTGATGCAACCGGCCAACTACACCCAAAGCCTGAATGCGGTCAACGCATCGTTTCACCATGCCCAATCGCTCACGCGCATGATTCTTTGGGGCAGCCACCACCGCCCGCTGATGTCGTACGGCGACCTGGCCGGGCAAAGCTGTTTCTGGGCGACGGGCGATGCCGGGCAACACACGGGCGGGCGCGACAGCAGCGAGACCCTGGCCGAAGTCGGCGTCTGCCGTGACTTCGCGGCGGGTGCGGTGCGCGCCGGCCTCGGCCTGGGCTACAGCCGGCAAAACCAGCATCTGGGCGAGTTCGGCAGCAACCGCCTGGCCGGCAACCACGTGGTGGCGGAGGTGAACTACCAGCTGCCTTCCGGCCCGCAACTTTCAGCCACCGCGGTATGGGGCAACTGGCGCAGCGACATCCGCCGTGGCTACGCGGGCGGCGCCGGCACCGACCACTCGCAGGGCAGTACGGACGTGAAGTCCACCGCCCTGCGCCTGCACGCGGACTGGAACCAGGCCTGGACGGCGGGCGCTGTGGCGCTGTCGCCGTATGTGGCGCTGACCAGCACGCGCACCACCCGCGGCGCCTATACCGAAACGGGCGGCGGCTTTCCGGCGCGGTTTGACGACCAGGCGCACTCGTCGCTTGAGTCGCGCGTCGGGCTTGCTTCATCACATGCCATCAACGGTGCCACCCAGCTGCGCGGATCGCTGGAGCTGGCGCACCGTTTTGACGGCAACGGCCCTGCGCTGAACGGCCAGGCACTCGGGCTTTTTTCCTTCAACCAGAGCGGCGCAGAGACGCGCCGCTCGTGGATGCGTGCCGGCGTGGACCTGGACCACCGCCTGAGTCGCAACACCGTTCTGAGCTTTTCCGTGCATGCCGCGTCGCGCGGCGAAGACCCTGGCCTCTCGGCGGCGCTCAGCCTGCGCGTCGGGTTCTGAATCATCTGAAAGGACTCACCCATGTCAATTTCTTCCCTCTCCTCGCCGGCTCGTGTTATGGCCTGCGCAACCTTGCTTGCAAGCTCCTTTCACGCCCAGGCCACCGACCTGCTCAACGGCGTGCTGCAACAGGCAATCGGCCACGCCATCTCGCAGGGCCTGCAAAAAGCCGCAACGCCGGACCAGCCCGTGCGCCCTGACCCGGGCAAACAAGTGACCATGCCCGAGCCGGCCTACAGTGCAAAGGCAAAAGCCGCACCTGCGGAAAGACTGGAGAGCAGCGACAGCTTTCCACCACGCTATATCGCCCAGGCCTGGCAGCAACCGGCCAGCATCACCAGCATGCCCGGCGAAGCATCCAGCGTGAGAGGCTATGTCGAACCCGTGCCGGCGTATGGCGGCAAGCTCTCCGTCGCCGGCGCACCACAGATGCGCCTGAAGCTCGACGCGCTGTATGCCCTGCTGCTCAGTCAGGCGCCCCTGGCCAATCCGCAAGGCGTGAGCCTGATCAGCGGCGGCGGCTTCGGCCACAGGCGCGGCGGGCCCATGGGGCCGGCCGTGGCGGCCAGCCTGACGGTGCGCGCCCACCCCATCAAGCTGGCAGACAAGTCCACGGTGCGCCATGCCGACGGCAGCGCGCACACCCCGGGTAAAGGCGACAGCCTGACGGTAGTGGTCAATGACCTGGATGTGATTTCCGATTCGACGGTGCTGGGCACCTACAACGGCCTGACACTGCTGCGGCGCAGCGGCGGCTACCAGCTGGTGGCGATGAACACCACAAGGCCGCTGCTGGTCAACGGCACGATCAATAAAGACCTGATCGACGCTTCACGGCCGCCGTCGGACATCCAGTTCATGGTGGCCTACGTGGTGACATCCAAAGCGACCTGGACCGCGCTGCCCAAAGGCCAGGTGCATCCGGCCAGCGCCACGGGCCGCCTGCTGGGCACCTTGTTCACGGCGGACTGGGCCAACATGCTCAGGCAGATTGACCAGAAAGGACAACCATCATGAACAAGGCCGGGAAGCCCGTATGGAGATGCCTGCGGACGGCGGCGCAGATAGCGCTGATGGCTGCCTTGACCGTGGAGTCGCTGTGGGCCCAAACACCGCAGACGCCGCCACCGCCTGAGGAAGCCACGGCAGCGGCAGAACCCGCTGCAGCCGATGCGGCAATGGCCCGCTACGGACACCAGCCGGCCGGTGTCAAAAAGATGAGCGATGCGCGCATGACCTGCGCGCAAATTCAGGCAGAAACAGAGACCCTGCAGACCAAACTGAATGAACAGCAGGCTCAAGCCATGGCCACGCTCGCGGCCGCCGAAGATTCGCGCCAGAAAATGCTGCAGCAGACCGGCGGAGGGCTCAGCTCGCTGCAAAGCGGCGCCTCCACGGCAACGGGCCTGCTCAGCATGATTCCCGGGGTCGGCATGGTGGCCGGCATGTTCGGCGGTCTCAGCGCTCAGGCCACCATGAACTCCCGGATGGCCGAAGCACAGCAAACCACCAACGCCATGATGGCCACCCAGCAAAAGGCCATGGATGCGCAGATGGCCATGGCGGCCACACAAGCGCGCCACGAACATCTGGTGGAGATGTTTCTGGCCAAAAACTGCAAGCTGCAGGCACAGCCCTGAGGACGAAAGCCGGCCTTACAAGCCCGCCTCAAGCCGCAGCTTCAACCTGCGAAGGTCTGCCGGAACCTGCCTTGCCAGCAGAAAGCTGATGAGCGGTTCGAGCGGGCGAAACGGCCCCGTGTCACGCACATTCAGGGTGTAAGTGAACCGGGTGCCGAGTGGACCGGCACAAAACTCCCGGCTGCCATCGCAGCGCACAGGGCCGGACACCGTGCGAAACGCCGTACGGCCGGGCGTGTAGTCGGTCACCTCGGCGAGGATGACAGTCCGCAACCCCATCACCCGGAAGATTTCCCGCGTGCGCGCGCCGGGCGCCACCGGTCCGCCGGATTCATACGCCATGGAAAGAACGCCTCGCCGCCATGCCGAATCGTTGGCGTAGTCACCGGCATACCCGAATGCGGCCAGCGGTGAACACCGCATGTCTTCTACACAAGAGACGGTGAACATCGCTTTCCCTTTCGTTTGTCTCGTTTCATATGCCGATCCATCAGCAGATCCACATGCTGCTCATCAATTTTAGGAAGGCCGGCGCAAGGGCGCCCCCCTCAAGTCAGGGGGAGATGCGCCTTGGAGACAGCTGAAAAAAACCCCATGGGGCTTCACAGTCCGGATCAGTGTTTAGCATCAAATCGGCCTATAGCCCAATAAACACCTGGGCTGATAGCTCCTTAATTGATAGCAACCGGGGGGTCTTGGCAGGCTTGCAGCCGGCATCCGCCCTCATCCAGCCCGCGTCCTGTTCGTCGGTTTAGGCCTACAAAAACCATCGCCGGCCTCGCTGGCTTGGCCCTGCATCGCTGCGGACAATCACAGTCATCATGCCCAGCAACGCGGCCCCGGCCTCCGCAAATCCTTTCTTCGCCTTTGCATCCACCGCGTGGCCGCACGTGCGCCGGTGGGGCTTGCCGGTGTTCGGCATCCTCGTGCTGGGCCTGCTGGCGTCGCATGCGCACAAGGTCGACTGGGTGGGCGCCTGGGAGGCGCTGTGGCGCTACTCCCCTCTTCTATTACTGGCCGTGCTGGGCCTGGCCACCCTCAGCCACGCGCTGTATGGCTGCTTTGACCTGCTGGGCCGGCACCACACCAAGCACAAGCTGCCGCGCCTGCAGGCGTGGGCGATTGCGGTGACGAGTTATGCCTTCAACCTGAACCTGGGCTCGCTGGTGGGTGGCGTGGCCTTGCGCGCGCGGCTGTATGCGCGGGCCGGGCTCGACGAAGCCACGATTGCACAAATCGTGGGCATCAGCCTGGCGACCAACTGGCTGGGTTACGGGCTGGTGGCGGGTAGCCTGTTTGCGGCGGGGCTGATCGCGCCGCCCAGCCAAGCGCACATCGGCGCCGACGCTTTGCGGGTGCTGGGTGTCGGCATGGTGCTGTTGGCGCTGGGCTATGTGGTGGCCTGCGCTTTTGCACGCGGGCGGACGTGGCGTGTGCGGGGCAAGAATTTACAGCTGCCTTCTGCGCGACTGGCGGTGGTGCAGCTGCTGCTGTCAGCCGCCAACTGGGCGTTGATGGGCGCGGCCATGTATTTGCTGCTCGGTCAGAAGGTGCCTTACGGCATCACGCTGGGTGTATTGATGGCCGCGTCCATCATCGGCGTGATCATGCCGATACCGGGTGGCCTGGGGGTGATTGAGGCGGTGTACCTGGCGCTGCTGTCGGGCAGTGTGCGGCAGGGGGCGTTGATGGGGGCGGTGCTGGCTTACCGGGCGCTGTATTACTTGTTGCCGCTGGCGGGGGGATTGGTGCTTTATGTTTTGCTGGAGAGGTATACGGCCTCGCAGGCTGTTGGTAGTTCTGGCTGAGCTTGGCGAAGCCCTGCTCTCCCCCTCCCCGTTCGGGCTGAGCGTGTCGAAGCCTGGTGTGCTCCGGCGATGTGGTTTTTGCTGAGGCTTGCTGGCCGGGGGTTGCCCGGTAGCAACTCACTTTTCTTTTGCTTCGCCAAAAGAAAGTAAGCAAAGAAAAGGCGACCCTGCTGGCTGCGTCCCTTCGCTTCGCTACGGGCGACCTGCGGTGCTCGATTCAGGCGGGTCTCGCTAAACTCGCTTCGCTCAAACAACGCGATCCCTGATCCGCCTGAAACTCCGCTCCTCGGCGCATCCAGAAGGGGGTGGAGACAGGAATATCAAACTGCCGAATACCAATACCGAATACCAAAAGAATCAAGGACTCGCCACGGCGAGTCCTTGTTGGATTTGTCTTCGGTATTTGCCTTCTGTCCCCGCTCCCGATTGCCCCTTGTGGATGCGCCGAGGAGCGGAGGACCAGACGGATCAGGGCAAAAACTTGTTTGAGCCGAAGGCGAGTTGTTTTTGACCCCGGCTGGGCCGAGCACCGCAGGTTGCCCGCAGCGAAGCGGAGGGACGCAGGAACCAGGGTCGCCTTTCTTTTGCTTACTTTTGGTGTTTGCGTAACTTCGCTACGCGAAGTGAGCAAACCCCGCGCGCATAGCGCGCCTTTGGCGAACAAAGAAAACCCGCTTTGCGGGTTTCGGTAAAAGTGAGTTGCCGCCGGCAACCCCGGCTCCGGAACTCAACAACTCGGCGCTCGAAACAACCAGGGGCTTCGATACCTCAGCCCGAACAGAGGGGAGGCTTCGACAGGCTCAGCCCGAACGGGTGCGGGGTGCGGGGTGCGGGGTGCGGGTGCGGGTGCGGGGGACCTGCGCAAAACCCCGCTCATCAACCCCGCTTGGGAATCGTCAACCCCTTCACCACCGCAGGCCGCGCCACAAAAGCCGCCAGCACCCGCTTCACATTCGCAAAGCTCTCAAACTCCACCAGGCCGCCAGCCTCATAAAAGCCATTGAGGTTGCGCACCCACGGAAAGATCGCGATGTCAGCGATCGTGTACTCGTCACCCATCATCCAGTTGCGGCCTTCAAGGTGTTTGTCGAGCACGCCGAGCAGGCGTTTGGATTCGGCGACGTAGCGGTCGCGCGGGCGTTTGTCTTCGTACTCCTTGCCGGCAAACTTGTGGAAGAACCCCAGCTGGCCGAACATCGGGCCGATGCCGCCCATCTGGAACATCACCCATTGAAGGGTTTCATAACGGCCCGCGGTGTCGGCAGGAATAAGTTTGCCGGCCTTCCCGGCCAGGTAGACCAGGATGGCGCCGGATTCAAACAAAGCCAGCGGCTGGCCGTCGGGGCCGTTCGGGTCAATGATGGCGGGGATCTTGTTGTTGGGGTTGAGCGAGAGGAACGCCGGCGACATCTGGTCGTTGGTTTCAAAGTTCACCAGGTGCGGCTCATAGGCCAGGCCCAGTTCTTCCAGCAGGATCGAAACCTTGACGCCGTTGGGCGTGGGCAGCGAATAGAGCTGGATGCGCTCCGGGTGCTGGGCGGGCCATTTTTGGGTGATGGGGAAGTCTTTGGGGAAGGTCTTGGAGGGGTTTTTGGATTTGGTCATGGCGGGTATGAGGGTGTTTTGACGGAGCGAAACTGAATTTCAGCGCCAATGTAGCCCAAGCTGCCCAATCCTGCGCGTGGCAGGGAATTGCCCGGCCAAGCGCCAAATTCATGTCCAATACAGGGATGGAAGCACCGAACACCGACCAGCGCCTGACCGAACTCGAGATCAAGGCCAGCTTTACCGAAGACCTGCTGGACCAGCTCGACAAGGTCATCGTGCGCCAGCAGCAGCAAATCGACGCCCTGCTGCGCGAGGTGGCCGAGCTCAAGGCCAGCCCGGTGCGCGACGGCGACATCACCACCGCACGCAGCCTGCGCGACGAGCTGCCGCCGCACTTCTAGGCGGGGTTCACCAGAGGTTCTTGCCGTCGATCACGGTCACGGGCGCTTCGGCCGCGTCGAAGTTGTCAATGAGCCGCGCGTTGAGGCCGATGCTGCGCGTGACGCCGTCCCACTTGCCGTCCATCTCGAACGCCGGGCTGTCTGAATAGGTGTACACACCGCAGCCGGCGCAGAAGTGGTGCGCGACCATCTTGCTTTGCCAGCGGTAGATGGCGTCGCCGTCAGGCGATGAGGTGACATGGAACTGCTCGGGCGCGTAGTAGGCCCGCAGGGGGCCGCTTTTGGCGCAGAACGAACAGGTGCAGCGCGTGAGCTGCTCAGGGATGTCACCCTCGACGCGGAAGGTGTTCTTGCCGCAATGGCAGCTGGCCGTGATCGTCATACAAGGCTCCTTTTGTGAGGCTCGGGCACGTCATGATAGTTGCGCATCGCCATATCGCAAACACACAAAAGCACACACAAAAGCCCGCCGGCGTTTCCACCGGCGGGCTCTCGGCAAACCGATGCAGCGGGTTACATCGCGCTCATCAGTTCCTGCTTGCGGGCGGTGATTTGCTCGCCCAGTTCGGTCATGTCCAGGCTGGTGGCTCGCGCCTTGGGGAAGATCTCGTTTTGTTCTTCCTTGACGTGGTGCTTCACGTACTCAGACATGACCTTGATCTTCGCGTCAAACATTTCGCCGTCGGGCTCGATGCCTTCGACTTGCGCGATCAGATCTTTCAGCGTGGCGTGTTCCACGTTGGCTTCAGGAATAAGTTCGTGGTCTTTCAGGGCGGCTTTGACGGCCGGGTAGAAGATTTCTTCTTCGACCTGCGCATGCACTGTCAGCTCCTTGCAGATCTGCGCCACCAGATCCTTCTTTTTGGAAGTCGAGCGGCTTTTTTCGTATTGCTCAAACAGGTCGCTCACCAGTTTGTGGTCGGCCCGCAGCAGTGCAGTCGCCTCTTTGGGTGCTGCTGCTTTGGATGCGGGGGATTTGCTGGTCGAAGTCTTGGTTGCGGTGGGCATGATTTTTCCTTGGTGGGGTCTGATGGTCAGGGTTGGTAATTTCGCCGCAGCTGCTTCAAGCGGGATAGAAGCAGGCTGTAGTGCTATCTTTTCCGGCATGCGTATGGCGCAGGGTAGTCAAACCCAGCCACGCCTTGTAGGAAAGTGTGAAGCGGGTACATCGTTGCGCGGCGGGCCCCAAATCAACCGGCAAGCGCAGACGTAACGGTGTTGATTCTTAGGGAAAAGACTGAATACCGCCGTCACAAGCCTGGACTAAGCTGCATGGCAAAACCCGGCCAGCCCCCGCCGAACCACCATACAACCCGAAAGCAGGTGCACCCCATGCCACTTCCCCCTGATTTCAAGTCATCGGACTTTTCCATCGGTTCCATTTCAGACACCCAGCTGGTCAACCTGGCCAAGCTGGCCGGTGTGTTGGTAGAGGGTGAAGCCCTGACGCCGGAGTTGCAGGAATACACCCTGCTGATCATGGAAAAGTGCGCCGACGTAGGCGACAAGTACACCAGCGCCAAACACGGGCGCACCGCGGGCGACGAGATACGGGCGTTGTTCGGCGTGTATTGATCTGTATCGCCGCGCCTTGACGCGGCTTGGGCTCCATTCAGGTCCTTTGACCTCCCGCGCAAAGTTTTGCGCATCCCGACATCCCTCTAAAGGTTGCACCGCCCCGTGGCAGCAGGCCAGCGTGGACGGCGGCTCACGTACGCCTCGGTGCGTGTGGAAGGCACCTTCCGTGATGGGCTCGGCGCAGCGTCCTACATCGCACCTCATCCACGAAAAATAGCATCAACTGCGTTAGCGGTTTTTTGCTGTACCTGTTTGCGTTTTTCTTGATTTGCAGTGCCATGCACGCGTCTCAGTTCACACGCCCTGCCTCACCTTTCCGCGCAACACATACCCCCCATCCATCCACCCTACCTGATTGCCCCCCATGCCTAAACCTCCTGGTATCTCCTCAAAAGCAGCCCCCAAAAACACCGACAGCGGGCCTTCCAAAACATCACCCCCTGCAAGCGCAGACCCTGCCGCTGAAAAAGCGGCACAAGTGCAGGACCTGGCCGCGGGCATGCCCTACAACCCTAACAAGGCCGGCGAGCACGGCTTTCAAAACGGCCTCGCCCCGGCGCAGGGAGCGGGGGTTGTGCCCGAATCCCGCCTCGCCACGGGCAGCACCCTGAGCGAGGAAAACGGTTCCGAAAAAACCGGCAGCCTGGCGCCCGAAGGTGTCAACTCGACCATCGAGCCGCTGGACCGCGTCAGGGTTGACTCCGGCGGGCAGGTGCTGACGACCAACCAGGGCGTGGCGATTTCCGACAACCAGAACTCGCTCAAGCAGGGCCTGCGCGGCCCGGTGCTGCTGGAGGATTTTGTGCTGCGCGAAAAGCTCACGCACTTTGACCACGAACGCATCCCCGAGCGCATCGTGCACGCGCGCGGCTCCGGCGCGCACGGCTTCTTCGAGTGCTACAAGCCCTTTACCCAGCACACCAAAGCGGCGCCTTTTCAGGAAGAAGGAAAGATCACGCCGGTGTTTGTGCGCTTTTCGACCGTGCAGGGCGAGCGCGGCTCCAAGGACACGGCGCGTGACGTGCGCGGCTTCGCCGTGAAGTTTTATACCGACGAAGGCAACTGGGACCTCGTGGGCAACAACATGCCGGTGTTCTTTATCCAGGACGCGATGAAGTTCCCTGACCTGGTGCATGCCGTGAAGCCGGAGCCACACCACGCCATGCCGCAAGCCGCCAGCGCGCACGACACCTTCTGGGATTTTGTGTCGCTGATGCCGGAGTCGACCCACATGCTGATGTGGGTGATGAGCGACCGGGGCATTCCGCGCAGCTACGCCACCATGCAGGGCTTTGGCGTGCACAGCTACCGCTTCGTCAACGAGGCGGGTGAATCGGTGTTTGTGAAGTTCCACTGGAACCCGAAGTTCGGCACGCACTCACTGGTGTGGGACGAAGCCGTGAAGATTTCAGGCGCCGACCCGGACTTTCACCGCCGCGATTTGTGGGAGCGCATCGAGGCTGGCGTTTACCCCGAATGGGAGCTGTCTGTGCAGGTGTTTACCGAAGAGCAGGCAGAGCAGTTCAGCTTCGACATCCTGGACGCGACCAAGCTCATTCCGGAAGAACTCGTCCCGCTGCAGCCGCTGGGCCGCATGGTACTGAACCGCAACCCCGACAACTTCTTTGCAGAGACCGAGCAGGTGGCGTTTTGCACGGCGCACGTGGTGCCGGGTATCGACTTTTCGAACGACCCGCTGCTGGCCGGGCGCATCCACTCCTACGTCGACACGCAAATATCGCGTCTGGGCGGCCCCAACTTCCATGAGATCCCGATCAACGCGCCGCTGGCCCAGGTGCACAACAACCAGCGCGACGGCATGCATCGCCAGGCGATCCCGCGCGGGCGCGTGGCGTACGAGCCAAACTCGCTGGCCGGCGGCTGTCCCTTCCAGGCCGGCGCTGCTCAAGGTTTTGTCAGCGTGCCCGCGCGCCTTCAGGCCAAGGAGGAACAAGGCAAGGTACGCGCCAAGCCCGAGAAGTTTGCCGACCACTACACGCAGGCTGCGCTGTTCTTCAACAGCCAGACACCGGTGGAGCAGGCGCACATTGCCGCGGCCTTCCGCTTTGAGTTGAGCAAGGTCACGGTACCGGCGATCCGTGAACGCATGATCTCCTCACTGCGCAATGCCTCTGAGCCGCTGGCGCGCGAAGTGGCCAAAGGCCTGGGCATGGCGGACTTGCCGGAGCCCATGCCATTGGCGCTGGCCAGGCCGGCCAAGCCAGAGATCACCGTGTCGCCCGCGCTGTCGTTGATGGCGCGCCCGGGAGACGGCGGCATACGCGGGCGCAAGATCGCGGTGCTGGTGGCACCGGGCGCAGACGGTGCGGCGATAGACCAGATCCAGGCCGCACTGGCAGACGCAGGCGCGGTGCCGCGGCTGGTCGGTCCGCACATCGGCCCGATGAAAACAGCCGAGGGCCAGACGCTGGACGCCGATGCGTCACTCGAAAACGAGCCCGGCTTTTTGTTTGACGCGCTGGTGTTGCCGGACGGCGAGGACGCGGTGGCGACCCTGGCAGCGGACGGTCACACGATGGAATTCATCAAGGACCAGTTCCGCCATTGCAAAACCATCCTGGCGCTGGGTGCCTCGGTCGGCCTGCTGGATAAGGCCGGCATTTCAGCCGCGGCCGATGCGGGCGCGAAAGGCAAAAAAGGCGGCCCTGCCGACCCCGGCCTGATCGTGCAAGCCGGCGGCGATACGGCGGGAGCGGTCAAACGCTTTATCCAGGCGATGGCACGGCACCGCCACTTTGAGCGCGAGACGGATCCGCCCCTGGTCTAGGTTCTGCCAACTGCTAATGCGTAGCCGCTGCCGGGTTGCCGGCGCCGGCCGCCGCAGTGGCGGGGCGCAACAGCACCGCACCCAGCACCGCAGCGGCGGCGGCAAAGATGGCGCCCACCACAAACGCCATCTGGTAGCCGCCGTTGAGTGCCGCCACGGCATCGGCCCCACCAACCGCCAGCGATGCGGTGCGCGCCGCCGCCAGGCTGGCCAGCACGGCCAGGCCCAGGGCGCCGCCCATCATGAAAGAGGTGTTGACCACGCCCGACGCAATGCCCGACTCGCTCGGGTCGACATCGCTCATGGCGGCCAGCAGCATGGGGTTAAAGGCGATGCCCGCGCCCAGGCCCAGCAGCAGCATGCCGGGCAGCACATCGACGGCAAAGCTGCCGCCCACCGGCGCGCGCGCAAAGAGCGCCAGGCCGACAGCGGCCATCAGCAGCCCGGCCGCCAGCGGCGCGCGTATGCCAAAGCGCATCACGATCTTGGCCGACAGGCCCAGCGAGAACGCGGCCATGATCAGGTTGGCCGGCAAAAAGCCCAGGCCGACCTGCATGGCGCTGTAGCCCAGCACCAATTGCATGTACAGCGCCGAGATGAAAAACCAGGCAAACATGGCGGCCGCCCACATGACGCCCACCACATTGGCGGTGGCCACATTGCGCAGGCGGAACATGGCCAGCGGCACCAGCGGCGTCTTCACTTTGGACTCGATGACCAGGAACAGCGCCATCAGCACCACGGCCGCGCCGATCAGGCCCAGCGTCTGGCCCGAGAGCCAGCCGACTTCGTTGCCGTTGACGATGCCGTACACCGCCAGCATCAGCGAGGTGGTGACGGTGACGGCGCCCCACACATCGAGCTTTGCGCCGCCGGCGTGGCCCTTGCCGCCGGGCAGCAGCATGAGGCACAGCGCAAACACCGCCGCACCTATCGGCAGGTTGACCAGGAAGATCCAGTGCCAGCTGAGCGCATCCGTCAGCAGGCCGCCCAGCAGCACGCCAATGCTGCCGCCGCCGGCGCAGACAAAACCGTAGACGCCCATGGCCTTGGCGCGCTCGGCCGGCTCGGTAAAAAGATTCATGATGAGCGAGAGCGAAATCGCCGACACCACCGCGCCGCCCAGGCCCTGCACCGCACGCGCCACCACCAGCAGCGCCTGCGAGTTGGCCAGGCCGCAAGCGAGTGACGCCACGGTGAAAAGCGTGAGCCCGGCCAGGAACAGCCGGCGGTGCCCATACAAATCACCGAGCCGCCCGCCCAGCAGCAAAAAGCCGCCGAAGGTGAGCATGTAGGCATTGACCACCCAAACCAGCGAGGTCTCGGTAAAAGCCAGGTCGGTGCGGATGGAGGGCAAGGCCACATTCACGATGGTGGTGTCGAGCACGATCATCAGCACCCCGAGGCACAAGACGATCAGCGCCCACCAGCGCTTGCGGCTGTCCATGTCTTTTTTCATTTGCGGTTTCTCCTCTTTCTTTTGCTTCGTTGAATGCATATACCGATGAAGGCCCAGGCGTTTATCTGCAGATTACGCAGATTACGCAGATGACGCAGATGAATGCAGATGAACGCAGATTGGAAACAAGGTGTTTGTCACCCCGTCTGCGGGCTGTCCACATATGCCACAGCGGCTTTGAATCACGGCCTGTTGCTATCGATTTTGTAGCTGCTTGTGCACGTGTGCATTGGGCTACAGGCCTTTTTCTTCTAAAAATACTATCACCATTTCCGGCGGATGGTTCGTGTCCTACAAACCCAGCCGCTTTTGGCGGATAGAAGGCCGTGAGGCTTTTTATTAATTTAACGGGCAGCCGCGCATCCATCGATTCGCACCCCTTCACCTCTTTGCCTGGGAATTGCCTTCATGCTGTTGACTCACCTCTTCCGCTCTCATCCCAACCACTCCTCCCGCTCCGCCCACTCCATCCGCGTAGCCCGCCACCTTGCCGGCCTGGGCGCCTTGGCACTTCTGGGCTCTGCCAGCCTGCCGGCAATGGCCGAGCCCTCGCCCGCGCTGGACCGCGCCAGCTTTTCCATCGGCGCCTTTCACGCGGACCCGACCTTTAACGCCGGGGTCAACACACGCTTCGGGCGGCTGGACTCGGGCAATGTGGACAGCAGCAGCACGACGATGCCGCGCATCAAAGCCGATGTGCTGCTGTTTGACAGCCAGGGTTTGTCGTTTGACTACTACCAGTTCAAGCGCGGCTATTCCGATTCGCTGGCCAGCAACTTCAACGTGGGCAACGGCACGGTGACCACCACCGGCGCCGCCAACCTCGATGTGAAGGTCGACTTCGCCAAGCTGGCCTACAAGTGGTGGTTCGGCTCGGGCAATACCGTGCTGGGCCTGGGCGCGGGTGCAGCCTACTACCGCGTCGGCCTGGACTTGAACGCCACCGCGGCCATAGGCGGCGCCACCGGCAGCATCAGCGAAAGCTACAGCGACGACGCCGTGGCGCCACTGCTGGAGGTCGGTGTGCGGCACGCGATCACGCCCGACCTGCGCCTGTTTGCCGACGCTTCGGGCGTGAAGAAGTCCGGCGGCAGCGTGCGCGGCGAGATCTACAACGCCGCCGTGGGCCTTGAATGGTTCCCGATGAAGAACGTGGGCGTGGTGCTGGACTACGGCCTGACCGATATCGACCTGCACCGAGCGGACGCCAACAACGCGCGCTTTCGCGTCAAGCTGAAGGGGCCTTCGGCTTTCCTGAAGGTGCGCTTCTAACAACACCATGGCGTGCCGACTGCCTCAGGGCGTGGTCCCGCCGCGGCGCGTGCTTGTGGATGCCGTCATGCGGCGCGGGCTTCGGCGTGGCAACACGCGGGCGCGGGCTGGGCGCCGACCTTGTCCAGATCGTATTGGTCATGGTGGCGCAGCCAGCTCATGGTGAAAGGCAGGTTTTCCTCGTCGCGCCCCTTGGGGGTGAGGTCCATGTAGTTGTAGGCGCCCACCAGCAAGTCCGCGCCGCGTGCGTAGCTTGAATAGGTGTGAAAGACATTGCCCAGCCCGTCCTGGCTGAAGACGCTGATGCCGTGCCACTCCTGCACGCCTTCGCCTTCAACGCCCTCCATGCGGTAGTTGTAGTCAACCCTTCCGGTGGCCAGCTCCTCCGGCGTGAAGGACACATGAAAGTCATGGTTGAAATCACTGCCGAACGACGAGACCCATTTGAAGCTCCAGCCCATGCGGCGGCGGAACGCGGCCAGCTCCGGCAGCGGCGCGCGTGAGACCACCGCCAGCGTGATGTCGCGCGCCGCCAGGTGCGGCAGCGCGCCGTCGATGTGGTCGGCCACAAAGGAGCAGCTGGGGCAGCCTTCCTTCCAGCCGGGGCCGAACATGAAGTGGTAGATGACCAGCTGGCTGCGCCCCTCGAACAGGCCGGCCAGTGCCACCTTGCCGGCAGGGCCGTCAAACATATAGTCTTTGTCGACCTTCACCCAGGGCAGGCGGCGCCGTTCGGCGTTGACCAGGTCGCGCTGGGCGGTGAGCTCTTTTTCACGGGCCAGCAACAGGCGGCGGGCGGCCAGCCATTCGTCTTGGGAGACCACTGAACGGACGGCGGAATTGACGGAATTTGCGGAACTGGGCTTCACAACGGGCTCCCTGGGGTGCAATGGATGATGGCTTTGCGTCAGGAGGATGGTCTTATCGGTTGAGGATGTGCAGGATGTTGCCGTCCGGGTCTTTGAACCAGGCGCCTTTGAAATCGCCCATCACGTGCGCATCGCCCTGGAGCGTCATGCCGGGCATGTCGTAGTGTTCAAACACCACGCCTTTGGCCTTGAGTGTTTTCAGGATGCTGTCGAACTCGTCGCCCACGCCCCAGGTGGCGGATGTTGCCTGGTTGGTGCCGGCAAAAGCGGAGACATACACCACGATGGTGGCGGTGCCGCTCTGGTAGCTGAGCACGCCCTCTTCGCCGGCATCGAGCCGCGTGAGGCCCAACTTGCCTTCATAGAATTTTTGCGCGGCGGCAAGGTCCTTGACGGCGATGGTCGCCATGGCGTTGCGGTTGGCAAGCATGTGAAGTCCTTTCGAATGCGATGTGGCTGCGGGCTGGCGGCTTCAGGCTGCCAGCAGTTTGTCGAGCTTGAGGAAGGCGCCGCTCCAGCCTTCGTTGTGGCTGTCGCGGGCGGCCTGGTCGAAAAATTTCTCGTGCTTGAACACCAGCTCGGTGCCGCCGCCGGAGGGTTTGAGCGTGATGGTGACGCGCGAGATGCGCTCGGGCGTGCTCTTCCAGCCCCAGTCAAACACCAGCTTGCGGTGCGGCTCCACTTCGAGGTAGGTGCCGGCGACGTTGTGCGTCTCCTGGCCGGGCACGCCGAACTGGATGTGGTAGCGGCCGCCCACCCGCACGTCCATGTCGGCAACGGTGACTTTGCCCTGCGGCTCAGGGCCGAACCACTGCGCTAGCGCTTGCGGGTCGGTCCACGCGCGCCAGACTTTTTCGGGGCTGACGGGGTAGTGCCGGGTGAAGTCGACGGACGACTTTCCTTGCGGCTTGCCTTGCGTTGTGCTTCTTTCCATGGCGGGTTCAACTCCTCTTGACGGTAAAGGTAACGGCCCAGCGCATCCAGGCGCGCAGACCAGAATTTCTCGTAACGCGAAAGCCACATGGCGGCCTCCTGCATGGGCTCGGGCGAGATGGCCAGGTTCACCACACGCCCGTCCTTGGCGCGGGTGACAAGGCCGGCATCTTCCAGCACCCGCAGGTGCTTCATGAAGCCGGGCAATGACATGCCGTGCGGCGCGGCCAGCTCGCCCACCGAGAGATTGCCCTGCTCCAGGTCCTGCAGCACCTGGCGGCGGGTCGGGTCTGCGAGCGCGGCAAACACGGCATTGAGGGTGTCATCTTCGACGTCGTTTTTATACTTAACCATTTGGATAAGTATTTAACCGGACAGGGCAACTTGTCAACCGGGTGGCCACAGAAAACTGTTTCTTTGTGTGATGTTGAGCGGCCTGTCCACATTGGATGCCTCCGTCATCAAATCTTCATCAAAAAGCCCGACGCTGATACCTCAATTAGAGGATGCGGCGGGTGAACGCGCTGCCTAAACTGCCCTGCTGATCACCACCATCACTACCTGGGGAGGCGTGCCATGCTGCTGTGCAACTTCAACGTCAACAACCTGTTTGTGCGCTACAAGTTCGGGAAGACATTCCCCGGCGACCAGGGCGGCAAGAGTGCGGTGGCAGGCGCCGCATCCACCAACACCGGCTACCTGCCGCTGTACCAGAAGGGCGCATTCGAAATCTTCAACGCCGAGCAGCGCAAGCTGGCGGCGCTGGCCATCACGCAAGGCGGTGATGTGTCGCCCGACGTGGTGTGCGTGCAGGAGGTCGAAAGCCTGATCGCGCTGCGTGAATTCAACGACCGTTTCCTGGGCGGCGCCTACCCCTACGTGGTGGTGCTCGACTCGCGCGACCTGCGGCAGATTGACGTGGGCATCCTCTCCAAATACCCCATCGACAGCATCACCACCCATGTGGACGACACGGCCGCCGGCAAATACATCTTCAGCCGCGACTGCCTGGAGGTGCGCGTGCGGGTGAAGAAAACCACTTCGGTGACTTTGTTCATCAACCATTTCAAGTCCAAGCTGGCCATGGGCGCCAACGAGGAGGCAAAGGCCAAAGAGCGCGCCAATGCCAACCTCAAGCGCAAGCTGCAGGCCGACACGGTGGTGAAGTTGCTGAAGGAGCGCTTCCCCGGTCCTGAATTCAAGTCAGGCTACTTTGCGGTGCTGGGCGACTTGAACGACACGCCGCTGGCGCCCCAGCTGTCAAGCCTGTGCGTGAAGGCCGGGCTGGTGGACGCACTGGCCACGCTGCCGCCCGGGGAGCGGTGGACACATTACTGGAAGGCCAAAAACAGCGTGTCGCAGCTGGACCATGTGCTGCTCTCGCCCGCGCTGTCGGGCAAGCTGAAGAAAGACGGCCTTTACATCGAGCGCCGCGGCATCGGCTTTCGGTCTGAATCCAAAAAAGTCGACGGCGGCTATTTGCCCAAACAGGTGAAGGTGGAAGCGATAGAGAACGACCCGGACCCGGCGGTCATTGACTTCCAGTACGCGCGCTTTGACCTGGTCTCAAGCAGCAATGTGGCGTCTGACCATTGCGCCGTTTTTCTCGATTTCAAGCTCTAGGGCGCCCATAAGGCCGGATATCGGGCAAAGAAGTGTGTCGGGCGCCCGCCCGCATGTAAACCCGCGCAACACCCTGCAAGAACACTGGCTTTAGGGCCGGGGGTAGCATCCAATGGTGCTTATTGATCACTCTGCAGGAAGCCCATGAAACAGCCCACGACAAAGACAGCGTCTTCCGCCCTTGCCCAACTCCGCCGCCCGCGCACCCTGATGCTGGGGTCCTTGCTGGCCCTGGCCGCAGCGGCCGCCCTGCTGGCCACGCAGGCACACGCACAACCCCCGGCACCGGCCGCCGCGGCTTCCGCGGCCACCTCAACCCCGCCAGCCACGACGACAGTCACCTATTACGACCCCAAGGACCTGGAGCGCGCCTTCAAGTTCATGGACAAAACCGGCGACGGCAAGGTCAGCCGCGACGAGGCCTCGAACTTCCGCGGTGTGTCCAAACACTTCGACGAGGCAGACCTTAACAAGGACGGGTTTCTCTCGCGCGAAGAATTCGACAACGCGATGAACCGCAGCAAGCAGCCCTGAAAAGGGCCATAAAAAAGCCGTGCAGCTTGTGGCCGCACGGCTTTGCTTCGAGAGGTCGCAAAACCCAGCGAAGCGGTCCTGGCTAGGCGCGTCGCCGCAGACAGTGCTACAGCACGGCAAGGCGACGCAACAACGCCAGGAGGGTTTTGGCTCAGTTCTTGAGCTTCACGTTCCAGAAAAAGGGCCACAGCGCTGGTTGATAGTTTTCCAGCTTCGTGGATTTGGCTGAGAGGCTGTTGAACTTGCCGATGTCGATGTAGGGCACTTCGTCATACACCAGCTGTTGCACCTTGCCCCAGATTGGGCCGCGTTTGGCGGGCACCGGCGTGTGGTTGAACTCGAGCAGCGTGGCCTGCTTGCCCGGGGTGTTCCACCAGCCGGGTGCACCGTCGCCCAGTTGCGGCGGCGACAGCATCGGCTCGGGCAGCAGGCCCGAGTGCGTCACATAGATATCCCAGGCGGCCGAGTCGTTGCGGCGCTGTACCAGCGTGGCCCAGTCGACCACCGTCAGCTCCGCCTTGATGCCGGCGCGCTTGAGCTGCTCGGCCATGACCACGGCCATGTTGTAGTGAAAATCGTACTGGCGGCTCGTCAGGATGCGCACTGTCTCGCCCTTGTAGCCGGCGCCTTCGGCAAGGGCCTTGGCCTTGACGGGGTCGCGCTGGTTGTAGCTGTCGGCGCCTGCGGCCGAGTAGTAAGGCGAGCCCAGCGGGAAGTGGTTGGCCTCGGCCGTGAAGAAACGCGTGTCGCCAAACCCTGCGGCCATCATCTCGCCGGGGCCGATGGCGGTCTGGATCGCCTGGCGCATGCCTTTGTTGGCGTTGATGCCCTCACGCGTGTTGAACACCAGGTAGGGAAAACCGAAGGCCGGCGTGATCACCGCGGTGGCGCGGCCGCCGGTTTTTTCCAGGCGGGCCAGCGCGTCGATGGGCAGCAGGTCGGCAAAGTGGAACTGGCCTGACATCGCGCCCTCAACGCGCGTGTTGGGCGTGGGCACGGGGATAAAGCGCAGCTCGTCGACAAAGGCTTCGCGCTTGCCGCCGTAGCCGTTGGCCGGTTCCTTGCGGGCGGTGTAGCCGTCAAAACGCGTCAGCACCACGTACTGGTCGGTGCGGCGTTCCTTGAACTTGTAGGGCCCGGTGCCGACGAAATCGCGCAGCGGGATCTGCACCGCTTCTTTGGCCATGATGGCGGCCATGCCGCTGGGCAGCGCCAGTTGTGCGAGCAGCGGCGCATACGGGTTGCGCAGCGTCAGCTCCACCGTCAGCGGCGCGGGCGACTTCAGGTCGACCAGCTCCTTGCCCACGGCCTTGCCGCGCGGCGCTTCCTTGATCCAGCGCTTGAGGCTGACGATCACGTCCTCGGCATCCAGTGCACGGCCCGAATGCAGCTTCACGCCCTTGCGCAGCGTGATGGTGACGACCTTGCCGTCGGCCGAGAAGCGGGGCATGCCCTCGGCCAGCATGGGCACCACGTTCCATTTGGCGTCAAACGTATAAAGCGGCTCGTACACGTGCTGCATGATGGTGCCGACGAGGTCGGTCGTCGCCTGCATCGGGTCCAGCGATGGCGGCTCGCCCACCATGGCGAGGTTCAGGGCCGAGGGGGTGGTCTGCGCCTGTGCGGGCATCACGCCCTGCAGCAAGGCCATCAGGCCAAAAAACAGCGCCGGAAGCACTTTGCGCGTATTTGTGCGGTAAGCCATAAGGCACTCCTGTATGAAAGTAATTTTCAGAATCCGTAGGATATTTGGCGAATTGTTCGATTATGTAAGTGAATACCCTGAGATGTAAGCGTTGATTGTGAAATTAAATTTCCGTTTAGCGGAAAACCTGAAGGCCGGGCTGCTGCATGCGCGTTTCACGGCCGGCCGGCGGTTCCCTTGCGCAGGCCCAGCGCCTAGACTGCTGCCACAGCCCCTTTACCGCTTCCCCCTCCATGCAATGCGCGCCCCATCCCCAACTGGCCGGTCTGATCAAGACGGTGTGGTTCAGCGCGCCGGCGCCGGGCCTTGTGCGCATGCCGGCGCGCGAACACGTGCTGCCGACGGGCCTGATGCACCTGGTGTTCCGCCTGGACGGGCCGGCCGTGCGGGTGTTCAAGGATGCGGCGGATGAGGCGGGCCGCTCGATCGGCCACGCGCTGGTAGGCGGCGCGCGCGCCGGGTTTTATGCCAAGGACATGAGCGCCACCGCAGACGCCGTCGGCGTGCAGCTCTTGCCCGGCGCCGCGCAAGCATTGCTGGGCCTGCCGGCCGACGAGCTGGCCGGCCGGCACGTCAGCCTGGACGATGTGTGGGGAAGCCGCGCCGGCCTGATGCGCGAGCAACTGCTGGCCGCGCCCACGCCGCAGGAAAAATTGCGCACGCTGCAGGCCTTGCTGCTGCAGCGGCTGGCAGGCAGGCCGCTGCAAAATGCCAACCCCGCCGTTGCGCGGGCCCTGCGGCAGCTGGGCCACGGCATGCGGGTGGAAGAGGCCGTGGCCCGCAGCGGCTACAGCCACCGGCAGTTCATCCGGCTCTTCTCACAAGCCGTGGGCCTGCCGCCCAAGCTGTATGGCCGCGTGCAAAGGTTTCAGAAAGCGCTGGGCCTGATGCAAGCCGGGCCAGGCGGCGATGCGCAAGCCCTGGCGCTGGTGGCGATGGATGCGGGCTACAGCGACCAGCCGCATTTCAACCGCGAGTTCCGCGAGTTCTCGGGCGTGACGCCTGAGCAGTACCGGCTGGCGCGGCCGGCGTCGGTCAATCATGTGCCTGTGCCTGTGCCTGTTCCCGTGCCGCCGCTGCGGTAAGGGCCAGGGATGTCAATTTTGTTCAAGACCGGTGCAGCGTGCAGGCCTAGACTTTGCGCATTGCCCCTCTTTTTTCACCTGCCAAACCTGGAGCCTGTATGGCCATTCACGAACTGTTCGCTTACATCCATATCAAAAACGCGGTGGACGCGATCCCGTTCTACATCTCGGTGTTCGGCGCGACCGAAAAATTCCGCCTGACCGAACCGGACGGCCGCATCGGCCATGCCGAGCTGGACTTCGGCGGCGCCACCTTGATGATCTCCGGCGAGTACCCGGAGCTGGGCCTTGCAGGCCCCGTGCCGGCTGCGCCGGTGGCCATGACGCTGCACCTGCATGTTGACGACTGCGACGCGGTGATTGCACGCGCGGTGAAAGCCGGCGCCACATTGGAGATGGCCCCGGCAGACCACTTTTACGGCGAGCGCTCAGGCAGTTTTCGCGACCCTTTCGGCCACCGCTGGAGCGTGGGGCACAGCATTGAAGAGGTGACGCCCGAGGAGATGCAGCGCCGCTACACCGAGATCATGAACCGCCCGGCCGCCTGATACCGCTATCAAAATCATAGCTACCAGCCCACGCTGTACATGGGCTACAGCCCGATTTTGCTTAAAATCCCGGGATGAACTCAAAGGCGCGACGGCGGGAAAAACCGGCCCTGCGCCAGCACGCGTTGCAGTGTGTCGAGCAGCTCGGTGTTCGAGGTCTTGGCCTTGACCAGCACGGCGTCGGCCCGCGCAGCCTGCACGCGGTTGACTTCCATCGCTGAAAAAATCACCACCGGCGGCGGCCTGCTCAGCGCCTCGATGTCCGCCAGCAAATCCCAGCCCGAGCCTTCGGGCAGGGTCAGGTCCAGCAGGACGAGGTCAAAGCGCTGCTCGGCCAGCCGCGCGCGCCCCTCGGCCAGCGTGCCGGCAAACACAAAGGTGGCGAAATCCTGCGCGATGGCCGCGGCGATGCGCTGGATATCGGGGTCGTCTTCCACATGCAGGATGACGGGCCGGCTTTCGGCGGCGCCGGCAATGGCGCGCCGCACGCCCAGCACCAGCAGGTTTTCGTCGATCGGTTTGTCCAGCCAGTCCGACACGGTGAGCGACTGCTCGTTAAAGCGCACCCGCCCCTCTGCGGCCGAGGCCGAAATCACCACCACCGGCACGTCGCGCGTGGGCAGCTGCGCACGCAAGGTGCGGATCAGCGAAATGCCGTCCTGGCCCGGCAGTTTGAGGTCGACCGTGATGGCGGCGTAGCGCTCGTGCTGCAGCCGCTCCAGGGCCTCTTCCGCGCTGAAGACCGTCTCGGGGTCGAACCCGGCTTTTTCCAGCATCAGGCTGATGAGGCGTGCGATATCGCGGTCGTCCTCGCAGATCAGGATGCGCGGCAGGCCGGTGTGCAGCACCGAGGTTTCGGTGGGCAGCGGCTCCTGCCATTCGGGCAGCTCGAAGAAGAAGGTGGTGCCCTCCCCCGTGCGGGTGTCAAAGCCGATGTTGCCGTTCAGGCGCTCGACGATGGCGCGCGAAATATTCAGGCCCAGCCCGGTGCCGCCCTTTTGGCGCGTATCGGACGAGTCGGCCTGCGAGAACTTCTGGAAGATGCGCTTGCGGAATTCCTCCGGGATGCCGGGCCCGCGGTCGCGCACCTCCACACGCACATGGCGCATGCTGCGCGAGACATGGATCTCGACGACGCCGTCGGTGGGCGAGAACTTCATCGCATTCGACAGCAGATTGGTGACCACCTGCGTCAGCCGGTCGCTGTCGGCCCTGACCTGCAGGGGCTCGCCGTCGTCCTCAAACACCAGGGCCAGGCTCACATTCTTTTCCTTGCCGTAGCCTTCGTTGGCCGCGACCGCCTGCTCCAGCAAGGGCAGCAGCGCCACGGTCTGCAGGTCCAGCGTCATCTTGCCGGACTCGATTTTTTCAATGTCCAGGATGTCGTTGATCAGCCGGATCAGGCGCTCGCAATTGCTTTTGGCGATGCCCACCAGCGTCTTGACGGCCTCCGGCAGCTGGCCGGCCACGCCGCCCGAGATCAGGCCCAGCGAGCCGCGGATCGAGGTCAGCGGCGTGCGCAGCTCATGGCTGACGGTGGAGACAAACTCGCTTTTCATGCGGTCGATGCGCTTGAGCTCGGTGATGTCGTTGGCCAGGGTGTAATAGCCGACCACCTTGCCCTCGTCGGCGCCGTCGCCATAACGCGGGAAGTAGTTGATCACGTACTCGCGCAGGTCGCCCCGGGCCGTCTTCTGCACGCGCTCATAGACCACCGGATAGCCGCGCAGCACTTCTTCAATGCGGGGCCGCGCGGTTTCATAGATCTCTTCGCCCAGGATCTCGCGCACAGACCGGCCATCAAGTTCTTCATGCGACAAGCCAAAGGCCTCCTGGTAAGCGCGGTTATAAAAGACCAGGTTCTGGTTGACGTCGACGTAGGTGATCCAGGCCGGCACGGTGTCGGTGATCTCGCGCAGCTGCGACTCGCTGGTGCGCAAGGCCTCGGTGATGCGGCGCCAGTCAGTGGTGTCGCGGCCGGTGCCGCGGTAGCCGGTAAAGCGCCCCATCTCGTCAAAGATCGGCACGCCGCTGATGCTCAGGTAGCGGATCGTGCCGTTGGCGTCGCGCCGTATGCTTTCAAAGTTGCGGAAGACCTCGTGCCGCTCCAGCGTCGCCTTGTGCTCGGCCCAGACGGCGTCGCTCATGTTGACGTGGTCCAGCTCCCAGGGCGTCTTGCCGTAGGCCTTGTTCGAGATGCCCGACACATGCGGCGCGTCACCTGAAATTTCGATAAAGCGGAAGTTTTCGTCCTGCTCCCAGAACCAGTCGGACGACAGCGCCGTGAGCGCGCGAAAGCGCTCTTCCCGCGCGCGCAAGACCTGCTCGGTCTGCTTGCGCTCGGTGATGTCCTGGATCTGCGCAATAAAGTGGATCGGTTTGCGGTCTTCGTCGCGCACCAGCGAGCAGCTCATGTAGCCCCACACGGTGTGGCCCAGCTTGTGGATGTAGCGCTTTTCCACCTGGAAAGATTCGATCTCGCCGGCCAGCGCCCTTCTGCGCTGCTCCAGATCCCAGTCGATGTCGTCCGGATGGGTCAGGTCGTAAATGGAACGCGCCAGCATTTCGGCTTCCGAATAGCCGAGCATCTGGCAAAACGCGTTGTTGACCTTGAGCCTGCGCGAATCAATGCCGATCAGCGTCATGCCGATGGCGGCGTGCTCAAACGCATTGCTGAACTGCTGGTCCTTGAGCAGGAAGGCATCGTTGTCGCTGCTAAAGGGCATGCTGATCGAGGGATCGGCCAGCACAAAACCCGATTCTTCATCGATCTCGTCATCGAGCCCGACATTGGTCTGGTTGCCGCCCAGCGAAAAGTAAAAGGTGCTGCCCTCTCCCACCGTGGACTGCGCCCAGATCTTGCCGCCGTGCCGCGTGATGATGCGCTTGACCGTGGCCAGGCCGATACCGCTGCCGGCAAACTCTTCGGGTGCGTGCAGGCGCTGGAAAGTGCCGAACAGCTTGTCGACGTAGGCCATGTCGAAGCCGGCGCCGTTGTCCTTGACAAAGTACACGGTCGTGGCGCCCGCGCCGTCCTGCCTGCCGACGGAGATTTCGGTGCGCGGCTTTTTCGAGCTGAACTTCCAGGCGTTGGCAATCAGGTTTTCAAGGACCTGAGCAAGAAGTGCGCGATCGGCGCGCGCCACCAGGCCGGGTTCTATCGTGACGACGGCGTCGCGCCCAGGCTCCGCCTCCTTCAGCCTGCGCACGATGCCATCCACCTCGGCGCTGATGTCAACCGGCGCCCAGACGATGCTGGTGCGCGAGAGCCGCGCCAGGGACAGCAACCCGTCCGTCAGCTCACCCATGCGCCGCACGCTGCTGCGGATGCGCGAGAGGTAGTGCCGCGCGCGATCGTCCGTCTCCGGCGGCATGTTTTTTTGCAGCAGCACACAAAAGCCGTCGATGGTGCTGAGCGGCGTGCGCAGGTCGTGCGCAACGGAATAGGAAAACGCCTCGATCTCCTTGTTGGCCGCTTCCAGCTGCGCCGTCCTGCGCGACACGCGCGTTTCCAGGTCGACGTTGAGCCGGACAATTTCAATCTCGGCCTGCTTTCGCTTGCTGATGTCGGCAATCGAGGTGACAAACCCGGTCGGCACGTTGGTCTCGCCGTCAAAAAGCGGCTGCACATTGACCAGGCCCCACATGATGCTGCCGTCGGGCCGCCGGTAGCAGACGAGCGAGTTGCTCTGCGCCTGGCCGGTCTGTCTGGCGAGCACGCTGGGCCACTCGTCTTCGGGCATGGGCGAGCCGTCCTCGCGCAGGCGCTCCCAGTCCATCGCGGCGGAGGGCAGCCCCTTCATCTGCGCCAGCGACTTGCCGAAGATGCGCTCGGCGCTGCTGTTGCAGTCGATGATTTTCCCGTCGGCATCGCGCAGCACCACGCCTTCGGCCAGCGCCCCGACCACCGCACGGAAACGTGCCTCGCCGGCGTGCAGCGCGGCTTCGGCCTGCTTGCGCTCGGTAATGTCACTGCCCACGCCACGGTAGCCGGTAAAGTTTCCCTGGGCGTCCAGCACCGGCTCGCCGCTGATGCAAAACACCAGCACCCGGCCGTCCTTGTGCTGGTGCTCGTACTCAAAATTGCGAAAGGTCTCGTGCCGCTCGAGCTGCGCGCGGTGCTGCATCCAGGCGGCGCGGTTGCGCGGGCTGGTGTCGATCTCCCAGCGGGTTTTGCCGAGGTAGTCGCTGAGGGACACACCGGCCTGCTCGGTGACGCCCCCCGACAGCCGGGTAAAGCGGAACTGCTCGTCCAGCTCCCAGTACCAGTCGGAGGACAGCCGCGTGAGGCTGCGAAACCGGGCCTGGCTGTGGCGCAGCCGGGCTTCGGCCACGATGCGCTCGGTGATGTCTTCGGAGGTGACGAGGATGTGGGTGATGTTGCCGCTGGCGTCCTTGAGCGGCAGCTTGCGCAGGTGCACCCGTATGCGGCCGCGGTCCCGGGACTCCGCGGCCAGGTCGGGAAACTCCTGCATGTCGCCGCTGGCCATCAGCTCCAGGTCGGAGGCGTGCATGCGGTCGGCATCGGCTTTCGGCAACAGGTCATGGGTGGTCCGGCCCATGGCTTCTTCGCGCTTGATCCCGTAGAGGATTTCAGAAGCCTTGTTCCACGCCACGATCCGGAAGCCGTTTTCCACCGATTTGAGGTGTACCGCCATGGGAATGTTTTCCACGATGTCGTCGAGGAACTGCGCGGCCTTGCGTTCTTTTTCTTCGGTGCGGCGGCTTACCGTGATGTCGCGTGTGGTGCCGCGGTAACCGGTGAACTGGCGGTGCTTGTCGAACACCGGCACGCCGCTGGCCGAGAAGTAATGGGCAACGCCGTCACCCAGCACGCGTATGTATTCGAAGTCGCGAAAGGGCTGGTGCGCGTCGAGCAGCGCGCGATGGTCGAACCACGACATGCTCAGGGGAAAAGCGCCCGGCAGGTCCCACCGGGTTTTTCCGAGGGCGCTGTTCAGGTCGGGGTCGAGGTTCTCAGGATCGTCGGGCGCCTTTTCGGCGGCGAAGGCGATGAAGCGGCAATCGGCATCCTGCTCCCAATACCAGTCGGCCGATATCGAGGCCAGGCTGCACAGGCCTTGCACATCACTTTGCAGCGTCTCGACGACACGCTGCTGCTCGGCGAGCTCCTGCCGGAGCTTGTCGTTGGCATCGGCCAGGGCCTGCATTTCGGCCTGGAGGCGTTCGTTGGCTTCGCTAAGGTTTTCGTCTCTTTTCACCATGGCTCCTGCATGATGCGCACTGCGCGCGAAGGGGACTGCAAAGAAAAGGGCAATCCCGGCAGGCGATGCTCACAACAGCTTGTGATGAACGCGCCCGGCGAACAAAGGGTCATGCACTGCATGGAACTTTCTTTACAAAGATGAAGCGCCCATGATCCATTTTTCAGGGGCGCTCAGCAATTGCAAAGTGTGTGCCGCAGCAGGGAGATTCGCCATAGGACAACACCCTGTTTTCTTTCGTGCGGCTCTTTCGAACGCCCACATAACATTTGCATACTTAAGACCTCTCTTGAGGGTTCTCAAAATGCTTTCGTGATGCTTTGGCATCCATTGCGCGCGGCGCGAAGGAATGGCTACATGCACCAGCGTTCAGGAAAAGGTGAAAATTCACCCCCCCTCGCAAGGTCACGCAGGCTGCGCGGGATATTCCAGTGCAAGCCCGGCAGCCTGCCAGGCGTCGATGCCGCCGTGCAGCGGGCGGACATTGCGAAAACCCGCCGCCATCAAACGCCTGGCGACTTGTGCGGCCGAGGCATCGTTGGGACAGGCGCAATACACAACGACAGCAACGTCGTGCGCAAGGTCGAGCGTAGCCATCTTGCGGTCGGGGTCCGACCACAGCAGCGCGCCGGGAATGATGCCGCCGCCGGCGCGGGCGAGTTCGGTGCGCACGTCCAGGATCACGGCGGGCTGCTGGCCCTGCATGAGCTGCACCAGCTCTGCGGGCGAGATGCGGGCCATGCGCAGCTGGCGGTAAAAGCGCTGGCGCTGCCACCATTTGTGCGCGAGGAAAAGCGCAAAAGCTGCCAGCAGCACCATCAGGCCAATGCGGCCCATTTGCTCGAAGACGGCCAGCACATCGGCCACCGCATCATGGAACACCATGCCGATGGCCAGGCCCACGCCGGCATACAGCGTGGCCCCTATCGCGTCGAAAAACAGGAAGCGGCCGAAAGGCACACCGGTGCGCCCGGCCAGTGCGGTGGCCAGCGATGCAAAGCCCGGAATGAACTTGGCCAGCACCAGTGACTTGACGCCCCAGCGCGTGAAGATGGATTCAGTCTGGCGCACGCAGGAGTCGGGCGACAGCGAAATGCGGCACAGGGTTTTCAGCACCCGGCTGCCGTAGCGGTGGCCAGCCCAGTACCAGACGCTGTCGGCGATCAGGCAGGCCAGCACGGCCGTCAGCAGCAGGCCGCCGGCCGAATACTGGCCGTTAAAACTCAAGGCGCCGGTGAGGATCAGCACGGGGTACGCCGGGATGGGCAGGCCAAGCTGCTCCAGCCCGATATTCAGGAAAACGGCGGCCAGGCCGTATTGCTCCAGCCACGAGATGATCTGGTTCATGGAACGAATGTAGACGGGTGCGGGGCTTCGGTAAATGGGCTGACGGCCAATACTGTGTTTCAAAGCCTTGCGCCCTCTCCCAGGGGGAGAAGGCGTTGAATCGGGGAGAAGGGTTCAATCGACCTGCGCTACCATGACCATTCCCCCACCTTTCCTCCCCAGAGAGCCACCCCTTTGCAATACGTTGTAGCCGTCCGGGCCCTGTGCGAGTTCACGGCCAAGCATGGCGACCTGGACCTGCGCTTTACGCCCTCGCCTTCCGCCCAGGAAGGCATGGCGGGCCACGCACTGGTCGCCTCGCGGCGCGGCGGCGCCTACCAGTCGGAAGTGAGCCTGGAAGGCGAGTACAAGGCCTTGCGCGTGCGCGGCCGTGCCGACGGCTACGACCCGGATGCCAACCAGCTGGAAGAAGTCAAAACCTACCGCGGCGACCTGCACAGCATGGCCGACAACCGCCGGCACCTGCACTGGGCGCAGTTAAAGATCTACGGCTGCCTGTTGTGCGCCGAAAAAGGCCTTTCGGACATCAATCTCACGCTGGTCTACTTTGATGTGGCCAGCCTGCAGGAAACGCCGCTGACAGAGCATTTCACGGCGGCGTCGCTCAAGGAATACTTTGAAGCGCAGTGCGAGCGCTTCCTGGCCTGGGCGACGCAGGAACTCGCGCACCGCCAGGCGCGCGACGCGGCGCTGGGCACGCTGGCGTTTCCGCACGCCACCTTCAGGCCCGGCCAGCGTGAGCTGGCCGAGGCGGTTTATAAAACCGCGCAGGCCGGCGCCTGCCTGATGGCGCAGGCGCCCACCGGCATCGGCAAAACCATAGGCACGGTGTTTCCGCTGCTCAAGGCGGTGCCCAAAAAGCAGCTCGACAAACTTTTCTTCCTGGCCGCCAAGACACCGGGCCGCCGGCTGGCGCTGGATGCGATGGCGCGCATCAAGGGCGCCGGCCCGCTGCCTTTGCGTGTGCTGGAGCTGGTGGCGCGCGACAAGGCCTGCGAGCACCCGGGCAAGGCCTGCCACGGCGATGCCTGCCCGCTGGCCAAAGGTTTTTACGACCGGCTGCCCCAGGCACGCAGCGCCGCGGTGGCGCATGCGGCGGCAGAAGGCCCGCTGGACAAAGCCGCACTGCGCGAACTGGCGCTGGCGCACCATGTCTGCCCCTATTACCTGAGCCAGGAGCTGGTGACCTGGTCGGACGTGGTGGTGGGCGACTACAACTATTACTTTGACACCAGCGCGCTGTTGCACGGCCAGGCCAGCGGCAACCAGTGGCGTGTGGGTGTGCTGGTAGATGAGGCGCACAACCTGGTCGAGCGTGCACGCAAGATGTATTCGGCCACGCTGAGCCAGGCGCAGCTGCAGCAGGTGCACGCGACCGCGCCCCGGGCCGTGCGCGGCGCGCTGGAGCGGCTGAACCGCGGCCTGCTGGAGCTGCAGCAGGCGCAGCAGGCCGAGGGGCAGGCCTACCAGGTGCACCCGGAGCTGCCCGTGACCTTCCTCAAGACCCTGGGCCAGGCGCTGAGCCAGATCACCGACTTCTTGCTGGCCAACCCGACGCGCATGGACGGCGAGCTGCAGGATTTTTATTTCGAGGCGCTGCACTTTTCGCGCATGGCCGAAGACTTCGGCGAACACTCGCTGTTTGACGTGACCCTGCAGGAGGAAGCCGGCCGCGATGCGCTGGGCCAGGTGTTGGGCCAGCAACTCGCGGTGCTGAACATCCGCAACGTGGTGCCCGCGCCCTTCCTGGCGCCGCGTTTTGCCGCCGCGCAATCGACGGCGCTGTTCTCGGCCACGCTGAGCCCGCAAAACTATTACGCCGACACGCTGGGCCTGCCGGCCGGCACGGTGTGGACGGAAGTGCAATCACCCTTCCTGGCAGAGCAGCTGCAGGTATCGGTGGTGAGCGATGTCTCTACACGTTTTCAGCACCGGGACGATTCGCTCTCGCCCATTGTCGACCTGATGGCGCGGCAGTACGAAAGCCTGCCCGGCAACTACCTGGCTTTCCTGAGCAGCTACGACTACCTGCAAAAACTCGCCACGCTCTTTCGCCAGCGTTATCCGCACATTCCGATGTGGGAGCAGACACGCGGCATGGAAGAAACCGCACGCGACGCCTTCCTGGCGCGCTTCACGCTGGAGTCCCGGGGCATAGGCTTTGCGGTGCTGGGCGGCTCGTTCGCCGAAGGCATCGACCTGCCGGGCGACCGGCTGATAGGCGCCTTCATCGCCACGCTGGGGCTGCCGCAGGTGAACCCGGTGAACGAACAAATCCGGGAACGCATGGGCGTGAACTTCGGCGCGGGCCAGAGTTATGACTACACCTACCTCTACCCGGGCCTGCAAAAAGTGGTGCAGGCCGCCGGGCGGGTGATACGCACCACCTCGGACCGCGGTGTGGTCTACCTGATCGACGACCGCTTCACACGCCCCGAGATCCAGGGCCTGCTGCCGGGCTGGTGGAAGGTGACGCGGCTGCGTGCCAGGCGCAAGGAGCCGGCTCCTGCCTGAGCGAAAGCACCTGAAAGCCAGTGCAAACGCCGCGGGATCCGGCATTCAGCATTCAACACTGTCTAGCAGACATGAAAAAAGTAAACAGCTCCCGAGGAATTTTTGAAGATTTTCTTTGCCAAAGCCTTTATGAGCCGGAGTTGCTCAGGAACGTGGCAATCCTGCTGGACCAGGACCCTTATTTCATGAGGGGACATCTGGAGGTGCTATGGAGCACCCAAAAAAAGGGGCACCAAGATCTCCATGCCGAGGTTTTGCACACTGCCCTGAGCCGGGCAGCAGAACTTTTCCGCGGCAACGAGCTTCAGCTGGACAATCTGGCGCACTGGACGCTCTCGGACTTCGAAAGCCTGCGGGAGGTTCTATCGATGGGGCTGAAGGCAAAGGAGCTTTCCCTCTGGAGGCGGGTCGGTATTTTTCGCCAGTTGAGGGGTTTGTCACGCGTCACGCGATCCATGCCGCCGGAAGGCCTGGGCGAGCAGAAATATCTTGTGCTCCAGAAGACGGTGAATGTTCAGGAAATTGCCGCCGAGGTGAACGGCATTGCGCCTTACTGGTGGGGGCTTCACACCCACAGACAGGAGGACCTTCATGAGCACAGGCACACGCAGTCCATTGTGGTCAGAAGCCGGAAGGTGCATGACCGGCAATACCAGCCGGTCGACGGCATTCACGAAAGCGAGGAAACGGCGTTCTCAAGGCAGTATCCCAAGGTCAATGCACTCGTGAGCACTCTGGCGCATGAGCTGGGTTTGGCCCTGGGCCGCGTTGTACTGGTCAGGCTGTCGGCCCACGGCCAGGTTTACCGGCACTACGACGACGAAGAGTACCTGCAAGAGCGAGACCGTTACCACCTGGTGCTCAGCTGCGGTGAAAGCAATGTCCTGGAGTCCGGCAACAACCGTTTCAACGTCAAGCCTGGAGAGCTCTGGTTTTTTGACAACAAGGTAATGCACAGGTCTTCCAACCCATCCGGCATGCCACGCACACATATTATTTTTGACGGGTATCCTTTGTCGAAAATGGGCACGTCCGAACCCTCTCACATTCAGGCGCCGTGATTTCGCCATACCCCTCGGGCCCTGGCGGAAGAAAAGAAAAAAGCCCGCATTTGCGGGCTTTTTGCATTGATCAGCAGCAGGCGTTTAAAACACGCCCAGCAGCATCAGGATAAGGATCACGCTGAGGGGGACGCCGAGTAGCCAGGCAATGATGGGCATGTTGTTTCTCCTAAGTAGTGAGGATGTTGAAAGGAACAACTTCAATGTAGGGCGCGGGCCGGGGCGGTGATGCCAGCGTGAAGGCCTGCTCCAGGTAGGGAATGGCTGACGCGCTTGTAGTTGCCTGGCCTGCGGGCGCGCAGGCTCAGGGCGCATGCCGCAGAAAATTTACAAGAAACAGGGCTGCAGCCCAATCAGATCAAGGACTTTTAGCTCCTAAAACCATAGCAAAAGTTTTCCGGGCGGGCTTCACCCCATTCAAATGGCAAATCCCCAATATTGGTCAAATCTCACCTATTGAGATTTTTGTTTGACAGCACAGAGACCAAAAGCGAGAGTAGCGGCACCGATTCACACCGAGAGCCGCTACCTATGGAACCGCAAGCCGCACTGCACTGCATTCACCTTTATTCGCCCGGGCCGCTGGAGGCCGCGCGTTTTTACAGCAGCACCTACGGCCTGTCGATGGAACCTGTGGCCGGGGGCTACCTGTGCCGCGGCCCGGGGCGTGAGCTCCGGTTGTCGCAGGGCGCGGCCAACCAGCTTTGCTATGCGCACTACGCGCTGGCCAGCGCCGGCGCCTGGCAGGCGTTTGCGGCGCGGGTGCAGGGCCTGCCGCGTGAGGCCGTGCCCGCCGGCCTCACCGGCAGTGAAGCGATCGCGCTGAAAGACCCGGACGGCAACCTTGTGGTGTTCACGCCTCCCGTGGCGCCTTCTTCCATTGCAGGCACGGCATTGCCGCCTGCCACGCTGCAGCACTTTGCGCTGCGCACGCCTAACCTGCCGGCGATGCTGGCTTTCTACACAGAGCAGCTGGGCTTTGTGCTGTCGGATGCGGTCAAGGACGGCGAAGGCGCGCTGCGCGCCTGCTTTTTGCGCACCGATGCGCTGCACCATGCGCTGGCCCTGTTTTTTGCGCCCGCCGCCTGTTTTGACCACCAGTCGTTTGAAGCGCCCGACTGGGCCAGCATGAAGGTGTGGGGCGACCACATGGCGGCCCTGAAAGTGCCCATCGTCTGGGGCATAGGCCGCCACGGCCCGGGCAACGACGTGTTCTTTATGGTGCGCGACCCCGACGGCAACCTGGCCGAGATCTCGGCGGAGATCGAGCACTGCGCGCCCGGCCGCCCCGCCGGAACATGGCCGCACGAAGAGCGCACGCTCAACCTGTGGGGCAAGGCCATCCTGCGCAGCTAGGCGGCCCACATCCACACGCGCTCACGCAAAGGATTCACCATGGCAACCACCCACCGCATGCTCCGCATCCTCGGCTTGTTCAACCTGAGCCGGCCGGTCATCACGCCCGAGTGGTTGATGAAGGAGCTCGGCGTATCGCGCGCCAGCGTCTACCGCGACCTGGGCCAGCTGGCCGCCGTGGGCCTGCTCGAGCGCGTGGCCGACCGCGGCTATGTGCTGGGCCCCATGGTGGTGGAACTGGACCGGCAGATCCGCCTGGCCGACCCGCTGCTGCAAGCCGCCGACGAGCTGCCCGGCAAGCTGGCCGAGCAGACCGGCGGCACGGTCTTGCTGTGCCGCTTTCACGGCAGCAAGGTCATGTGCATTCACCAGGTAAAGGGCAAGAACCCTGCCCTGTCGGTGAGTTACGAACGCGGCCGCGCCATGCCGCTGTACCGCGGCGCGACTTCCAAAATCATCCTGGCCTACCTGCCGCCACCGCAGCTCAAGCAGCTGTGGACGACCGAGCGCAAGACGTTGGTGGCCGCGGGCCTGCCGGACGACTTCACGCAACTGGGCAAGGCGCTGCGCGCCATCCGCGAAGTCGGCCACTGCATCACCGAAGGCGAGGTCGACGCCGACGCGGTGGGCTTTGCCGTCGCCCTGCGCGATGGCGAACACCTGCTGGGCAGCCTGAGTGTGGTGATGCCCGCCGAATCGCTGAACACGGCCCTGCGCAAAACCACGCTGACCCGCCTGCAAAGCGCGGCCGGCCGCATTGAAGGCCGGCTGCAAGACCAGCGCGAAAAAGCCCGCGCCACCAAAAAAACGGAAGCCCCATGAACGCCCCACTCCCCTTGTCATCTGTACCGCCGGTATCGGACGGCGCGCACTTCCCCGTCGTGATCGTCGGCGCCGGGCCCACCGGCCTGATGCTGGCCAACCTGCTGGGCATGCAGGGCGTGAATACGCTGGTGATCGAACGCAACACCAGCACCGTGGGCGAGCCGCGCGCGGTAACCATCGACGACGAAAGCCTGCGCACCGTGCAGGCCACAGGGCTGATCGGCGAGGTGCTGCCGCATGTGGTGCAGGGTTACGGCGTGCACTACTACTCGTGGCGCGGCAAGGAGTTTGCGCGCATCGAGCCGAACGCGATGGAGCACGGCTTTCCCAAACGCAATGCCTTTCGCCAGCAGGTGCTGGTGGGCCAGCTGCGCGACGGGATGCAGCGCTTTGCCGGCTCGGCGATCTGGTTTGGGCATGAGCTGGTGACGTTTCGCGACGAGGGAGAGGCCGGCGAGGCCGTGCACCTGGAGCTGCGCCACGACGGTGAAACCAAACACATCCGTTGCAACTGGCTGGTGGCCTGCGACGGCGGGCGCAGCGGTGTGCGTGAGCAGCTCGGCATCCCGCTGACGGGCAGCACCTATTACGAGAAATGGCTGATCGTCGACCTGCTGGAGCGCAGCTCGGCCTTTCGCCACACCCGCACTTACTGTGACCCGGTGCGGCCTGCGATACGCCTGCCCGGGCCCGACGGCACGCTGCGCTACGAGTTCATGCTGCATGAGGGCGAAGACCCGGAGGAGATGCTGGACGAGGCGCGTGTGCGCAGCTGGATCCACGCACGTGAACCGGCCGACGCGCAGCTGGCCATCACACGCAAGGTGGTCTACGCCTTTCATGCACGGGTGGCCGGCCGGTGGAAGTCGGGCCGGGTCTTTCTTGCGGGTGATGCGGCGCACCTGACGCCGCCCTTTGCCGGGCAGGGCATGAACAGCGGCGTGCGCGACGCCGCCAACCTGGCCTGGAAGCTGGCGGCCGTGGTGCAGGGCCGCCTGCCCGCATCCTTGCTGGACAGCTACGAGCTGGAGCGCAAACCGCATGCCTGGTCGCTGATCCAGATGGCGGTGCGCATTGGCACCTTCATGCAGCCCAAGTCAACGCTGGCCGCGATGCTGACGCAAGGCGCACTCAAGCTCTTCAGTGTGTTGCCGCCGGTGCGCGACTACGTGCTGCAGTTGAAGTTCAAACCCAAGCCGCGTTTCTTTGAGGGATTTTTTGTGCCCGGCCACGCAGACAAAGCCCTGGTGCCTGCCGGGCAGCTGCTGCCGCAACCGCGTGTGGAACTGCCGGGCGGCTCGCAGGCTGCGCTGGACGACGTGCTCGGCAACGGCTTTGCCTTGCTGTCACTGGCGGATGCCGACAGCAGCAGCGTGGCCGCCGCACTGGCAGCGCTGGCCGCTGCGGACCTGGCCTGCCGCCACATCCGGGTGGTGGCGCAGAGCGACGACTTCCTGATGCAGACCGGTGAGGCCATGCTGCGCGACTGCAGCGGCACGCTGGAGGCCATCATCCGAAGCGCCGGTGCGCAAGCCGTGCTGCTGCGGCCCGACCGCTATGTGCTGGCCTACCTTGACCGCAGCGATCCCCAGGCCACGGCGCGCCTGCAGCAGTTGCTGCGCCCCTCTTCGCACTCTTCTTCCCACTCCTCTTCCATCCCCCAAGCGGCGTAGACCGCAACCTTTATCCACCTCTGGAGACAACCATGACGTCCGCTTTTCCCTCTTCTTTCAAACACCCATCAGGCCGGACCCTGGCCGCCGCATTGCTGGGCTTGTTCACCGCGGCAGCCGTACCCGCCATCCACGCCCAAGAATTCCCCACCAGGCCGGTGCGCGTCGTCACGCCCTTCCCGGCCGGCAGCGGGCCCGAAGTAGCGCTGCGCCTGGTGGCCGACAAGCTGTCAAAGCTCTGGGGCAAGCCCGTGATCGTGGACAACCGCCCCGGCGCCAGCGGCTTCATTGCGATTGAAGCCATCAAGCGTGCGGCGCCCGACGGGCATGAGCTGCTGCAGATGGACAACGCACAAATGGCGGCCCAGCCCTTTCTGTTCAAGAAACTGCCTTACGACCTGCTGCGCGACTTTGAGCCGGTGACACCCATCCTGCGCAACTATTTCTTTGTGACGGTGCCGGCGGGCAGCCGCTACAAAACCATGAGTGACCTGAGCGCCGCCGCCAAGGCGGGACCGGGCCAGGTGAACTACGGCTCATGGTTTGTCGGCAGCCCGGGCCATATCGGCGCTGCCATGCTGGAGACATCGACCGCCACGAAGATGACGCACGTGCCTTACAAGGAAATGTCCCAGCTGTATGTGGCCGTGGGCAACCAGGAGGTCGACTGGGCCTTTGGCAGCGCCGCCAGCGCGGGCGCCATGCAGCGCGCCGGCAAGACGCGTTACCTGGCAGTGGCCGCACCCAAACGCGTGGCGGGCTTCCCGGATGTGCCCACGGTGGCCGAATCAGGCGGGCCCGCGGGTTTTGAGCTGAGTGCGTGGACCGCGCTGCTGGTGCCCAAAGGCACGCCCAAAGCGGTTGTCGAAAAAATCCAGAAAGACGTGGCCGCCGTGCTGTCGGAGCAGGACGTGAAAGACAAGTACGCCGCCATGTATTACGAGCCCTACTTTCTGAACTCCGACCAATTTTTGCAGCAGCTGCGCAGCGACGCGCAGCGCTACGGCGACACCATCAAGCGGCTGAACATCTCGCTGGACTGAATCCCTCCCTTTTTATTTCACCCCTGGAAAGCACACCATGAAAATCATCAGTTACCTCCATCAAGGGCAGCCCGGCTGGGGCGCGGCCACCGATGCCGGCGTTCAGCCGCTGCACTCGGCGCAATACCCGACGCTGCTCAGCGCCTTGCAGGCCGGCAAGCTGGACGACATCGCCGCCGCACCCGCCAAGGCAGCGGCCATACCGCTGAAGGACATCCAGTTCCTGCCGGTGATTACCGCGCCGGGCAAGATCTTTTGTGTGGGCCACAACTACGAGGCACACCGCATCGAAACCGAACGCGACCCGACGCAGCACCCGCTGCTGTTCATGCGTGTGGCCGAGTCGCAGACAGGCCACCTTGAGCCCATCCTGATCCCGGCGGAATCCACCATGCTGGACTACGAGGGCGAGATCGCCGTGGTGATCGGCAAGGCCGGCCGGCGCATCCGCCAGGTCGATGCCTGGGATTACGTGGCGGGCTACAGCGCCTACAACGACGGCTCGGTGCGCGACTGGCAAAAGCACACCCTCCAGTTCACCGCCGGCAAAAACTTCACCGGCACCGGCGGCTTTGGCCCCTGGATGGTGACGCGCGGCGAGATCGCCGACGGCGAAGAGCTCACGCTGGAAACCCGCCTGAACGGCCAGGTCATGCAGCACACCACTACCGCCTTGATGATTTTCAGCATCCCGGTGCTGATTGAGTACATCTCGACCTTCACCTCGCTGCAGCCGGGTGACGTGATCGTGACGGGCACACCGGGCGGTGTCGGCGTCAAGCGCACGCCGCCGGTGTGGATGAAGCCGGGCGACACGGTGGAGATCGAGGTCGGCAAGGTGGGCGTGCTGCGCAACACCATCGCCGCCGACGCCACGCGGTTTTAAGCATGACGGCCGCTCTTGAACGCAGCCTGCTGGCCGCTGAGAAAACCCGGCGGCAGGCCATGCTGGCAGCGGATGTGGCCGCGCTGGGCACACTGCTGTCGGACACGCTGGCGTATACACATTCCACCGGCGTGACGGACAGCAAACAAAGCTACCTTGCGTTGCTGGCCAGCGGCGCGCTGCGGTATGAAACGCTGGAGTTTGCGACCCCGCAGGCACGGTTGATCGGCACTGCCGGCCTTGTCGGCGCGGTGATGTATGCGACGGTGCTTAAAGGCGGGGTGCGGCGTGACATTGCCAGCTCTTATCTGGCGGTGTGGGAACACACGGCGGCAGGATGGGTGCTGCAGGCAGTGCAGGCCACCGCGCTGCCTGCCAAGGCGGCCTGACACCATGACGCCCGACCCTTTGCTCGCACGGCAGCTGGTGCTGGCCAACCGCATCCTGTATGCGCGCGGTGTGGTGGACGGCTTCGGGCACGTGAGCGTGCGACAACCCGGCCAGGCAGACACCTTCCTGCTCTCGCGCAGCCGTGCGCCCGCACTCATCGAGGAGGCCGACGTGGGCTGCTACGGGCTGGACGGCGAGGCGCTGGAAGGCACGACCGGCAAGCCTTACCTCGAGCGATTCATCCACAGCGGGATTTACCGTGCCCGGCCCGACGTGATGGCGGTGGTGCACAGCCACTCGCCCAGCGTGATCCCTTTCGGCATCACCGGCCAAAGGCTGAGGCCGGTGTTTCACATGTCGGGTTTCCTGGGCAGCGGCTCGGCGCATTTTGAGATTCGCGACACGGCCGGTGACAGCGACCTGCTGATACGCAGCCCGGCGCTCGGCAAAGCGCTGGCCGCGTCGCTGGGCGCCTGCGCCTGTGTGCTGATGCGCGGCCACGGCAGCACGGTGGTGGGCGCCTCACTGCAGCACGCCGTGTACCGCGCCGTTTACACCGAAGTCAACGCCCGGCTGCAGGCTGCGGCCATGGCGCTGGGGCCACCCACCTATTTGACGCCAGCCGAAGCGGCGCTGGCCGCCGCCGCCAACGACCCGCAAATCCCGCGGGCGTGGGCCCTGTGGGTGCACGAGCTGGGCCTGGCACCCTGAGTTTCCGATTCAACAAACCATCCATGGAGGAAAGCAACATGACATTGAAATCACTTATGAACATCTGCTGCGTCGCGCTGGCTTGCCAGGCGCTTGCGCCGACTGCACTGGCCCAAACCTGGCCCGCGAAAGCGGTGCGCATCGTGGTGCCTTACGGCACGGGCGGCGGCGCCGACGTGCTGGCGCGCCAGCTGGGCGCCAGCCTGCAGCAAGCCTGGGGCCATGGCGTGGCGGTGGAAAACCGCACCGGCGCGTCCGGCAACATCGGCTCCGAGCTGGTGGTGAACGCGCCGGCCGACGGCTACACCTTGCTGCTGCAAAACAGCACCATGGTGGTCAACATGGGCCTGGGCGTCAAACTCAATTACGACCCCGAGAAGGACCTGACGCCCATCATGCTGCTGGGCGTGACGCCGATCGCGCTGGTGGCGCACCCCAGCCTGAACGTCAAGAACTTCAAGCAGCTGCAGGACTACGCCAAGGCCAACCCCGGCAAGCTGAGTTATGGCTCTTGCGGCGTGGGCACACCGATGCATTTTGTGATGGAGCTGGTCAAGCAGAAGACCGCACTGGACGCGGTGCATGCCGGCTACAAGGGCTGCGCACCGGTGGTGACGGACGTGGTGGGCGGCCAGATCCCGCTGGCCATCTTCAGCGCCAACCTGGCCGCGCCCTACGCCAAGGCGGGCAGGCTCAATGTGATCGGCGTGGCCAGCCAGAAGCGCTATTCATTGCTCCCGGATGCGCTGACGCTGGAAGAACAAGGCCTCAAGCCGCTGGATTTCTCGACCTGGTTCGCCTTGATGGGGCCGGCCAAAATGCCGCCGGCCGTCGTCAGCAAAATCGTGGCCGACGTGCAAAAGGTGCTGGCCGACCCTGCCGTGCAGTCGCGTTTGTCGAATGCGGGTGTCGAGCCCTATGCGGGCAACGGCGAGGCGCTGGTCAAGCTGATCCGCTCAGACAAGCTGCGCTATGAGCAACTGGCCAAGGCGGCCAATATCAAGCCGGAGTAAGACCGGCCATAGGGAAAGAGTGAGCCGGATTCAGTTCTGGCTCATCTGCAATGCGCCCAGCATGCGTTGCAGCGGCTCCGTGTCCGGCAGCACGTAGACGATGCTGCGGCTTTTTCCCAGCACCGGGCCGACCACGGCTTCGTAGAAACTGACCGGCACCACCACACAGCCCATGGAGATGCGGTTGTCGTCAGGGCTCTCGGAGGCCAGCCGCTCAGCGCGGCGCTCGGCCGCGGGCGCGGGGCGCAAGCGGTGGATGGCGAGCTTGGCGGCGTAATCAATCCACACGATGGCCTCGCCCTGCAGGTTGTGGCCCGGCTCGGACATAAAACGGCCCGCGGGCGTAGTGCGCTCAAAGTCGCGCAGGCTGGCGACGCTGCGCTGCTCCATGCCGGGCACGGCATGGTCGCCGCGCGCCAGGCCCGTCAACGCGGGTGATGCGCCACGCAATTGGCCATTGGCGTCAAACACAAAGATGCGCCCGCCCTTTTTATCGACGATGACAAACGGCAGGCCCTGGTTGTCATGCGCCTGCACCACCCACTGCAGGGCCTGGCGCGCGTCAGGAGACGCGGACACCAGTGCCATGCCGGCGGCAGTACCGGTGCCGGAGGTGTCTATGTAGGGAGCAAGAGGCGCCGCGAAGGAAAGCGAAGCAGAAAGCGAGGCGCCGGCGGCAAAAATCGCCAGCAGCGCTGTGCGAGCCATGTGTGCGTGCGTCTTGCCTTTGAACAACATTCCGATTCCGTGCCTTGCGCCGTTGGAGTGCGCGAACGCACAAAAAAGCCGGAATCACATTCAATGGAAAGCACCCGGCGGTGGTTGCACCATGTTAGCGATGCAAGCAAATGTTCACAACGGGAAAGCCCTGAGTTGCTTCAGGTATGTGCTATGTTTTTTATAGCTTAGTACCCTTTAAACATATGGGCTTGAGGGCTTTTTTATCCAAAAACAAAGACTCGGCACCAGCACTGTAACAAGCGCGGTGCGCGGGCATTTTTTGCACGGGAGATGCGCACGCGCAACACAAAATCCGGCGTGGAGCCGGCGGCGTTACAAGTTACAAATCGGGGAACAGAGCAGAAGCAATGAAGCGCTTGGCTATCGGGTGAAGTCAGCCTGCATGCGCGACGCGGCCCTGCTTCGCGGCGAAAGCGTGAGCGGCGGGGAACACCTCACCGAGCGGCTTGACCTCGGGCAGCACATAGACCACGCCGTAGCTGGCATTAAAAGCCGGCTTGAGCACCTGCTCGAAAAATTCAACCGGCATGTTGATGCACCCATAAGAGATGCGGTTGTCGTCGGTGGTGGGTGACGCCAGGCGTTCCAGCCGGCGCTCCTTGGGCTCCGTCGCGCGCACGCGGTGCATGGAGACGGCTGCCTCGTAGTCCACCCACACCACATCTTCGCCCAGTGTGTTGCGGCCGGGCTCTGCGAGAAAGCGGCCTGCCGGCGTGGTGCGCTCGTGGGGCTCTACCTGTGCGATCGGCCTGCCGCCGATCCCCGTCACGGAGTCGTCACCGCGGGCCGCGCCTATCAACACCGGCGTGGCGCTGCGCAACTTGCCCGAAGGCTCAAAGACAAACACCTTGGTGTTGGACTTGTCGAGGATGACAAAAAACAGCTTGCGGTTGTCGCCGGATGTGACCACCCAGTCGGCGACCTGGCGTGCTTCGTCGGAGGCGGTCTCGCCGGCAAAGTCGGCCGTGCGCGGCGCCTGCTGCAGTGCAGTTGCGTGGGCGGAACGGATGCTGGAAAACGGCGCGACGGGATGGGCGCGAAAGAGCGGCAAGGTCAGGACCGCGATGGCGGCGCCGAGCAAGACACCCTGTTTGATGCCGTCGAAGATATCGGCATGCGAATCGGGTTGCGAGCCGGCGTGCGCGGGCCGCCTGGTAAAGAGCTTTTGGAGTCGCTGCTGAAGTCGCTGCATGATCTGGCTGCCAAAAAACAATACGTCAATGGAGACATCAAAACGCCCCGGGAGCTGCAGCATTGCAACATGCCACAGCCGCCCGGGGCGGCTTTACGCAAAAGCGCATGACGTTCCTGGCTTAGTTGCGGTCAGCCTGGGCGGGACGCTCCGTCGGCGCGGCGGACATGTCGGTCGAAGGCGTCGACGTGTCGGCCGGCTGGTTCTGCATGGTCTGGCTGGACGTGTCCGTCGGCGATGCAGGCTGCGTGGTGGTATCAGGGGTCTGGGCGTAAGCCATGCCGATGGCGCCTACAACGGCTACTGCTGCTACCGCGGATGCCAGGGTCTTGGATGCTTTCATGGTGTAACTCCTTTAAGTCATGCCCATCACAGGCAATCAGGTTGGTAAATCGCTGACCGGGTGGGCAGCTAAGTCCAATTTACGTGGAGGAGTGTTCACCGTTTCGTCGGTCTCCTACAGCGTGCGATGTAGGACAAGCGAGGTCACAAAATGCTACGTGCCTCAGAGGCGCAGACACGAAGTACACACGCTGTCAGCGCCAGGCAGCCACCATGCCGCCTTCACTGAAGGCCGGAGTCAGCCTTTACTCGATGGGGTTGTTGCCCTTGACGCCGTGCTCAGCCTTGATCGCGAGCTGCAGTTTTTCGAGCTCGTCGATGAGCTGGTCTATGCGGGCGAAATCCTTGACGGGTGCGGCCTGCAGAGCCTCAAGCTGCGCACGCAGGTCTGCGTAGTCGGCCTCCAGGCGCGATGTCATGCCGGCACCGCACGGGGTTGGGTGTCGCCGTTGACGGGCGCGCGTTTGCCCTCGCTATCACCTGATGCACCGGATGCCGCCGCGCCGAACAATTCGACCTGCAGGTCTTCATCGCTGCGCGGCCCGTATTGCAGGTCGGGCCCGATGAGGCGCTGCAGTTCACCATAACCTGTGGCCAGCGCGGTGTCGTAGGCGGCAAAGCTGATGTCGGAGCAAGAGACTGATTCGAAAACCTGCGGGTTGGCGCGGCTTTCGAGGATGCGCCAGCAAAATTCACCGGGCGCAGTTTCCTCGACGGTCAGGGCCAGTGAGCGCAGGGGTGCACTGAGTTGCGCGTTGACCAGGGTGGAGTGACTCATGAAAAAATAATCCTCAAAAAAGTCCGGGCATGCCGGGTGTGAAGGTGCTGCGCAGCTTGGAGCGCTGCGAAAAAATATCAAGGGCTTGAAACGTAACTTTCAGCGTCGGTGCCGGCTGCGGCCGGCACGATTGCGGCCGGCATGAAGAGACCGGCAATCCCCAGGCGCACAGGCCTGTGTTGGCATTCATCTTCTCGGGAATGTCGGGTTGCATGGCGGTGCTCGCAATAGCGCCAGTTTACGCACGGGACTGTGACAGTTTGCAGTGATTAGTACCGGAAAAAATGTAGGAGAGCGCCGACAGGCGCGCCAAAGCGGTGCGTCACCCGAAGTAGGTATATTGCAGGCATGGTCCGCCCTGCATCGTGCACGGCGGCCTGAATGAAGAACCCATGAAAAGCCTCTACAAATATTTCTTTCGCGGCCTCATCACCATCCTGCCGGTGGCCCTGACGCTGTACCTGCTCTACATCTTTCTGGCATGGATGGAAACGGCTGCGCTGTGGATCCTGCGCCCGCTGATCGGCAGCTTCTACATACCGGGCATGGGCCTGGTGTTCGGCGTGCTGAGCATTCTGGCAATCGGCTACCTGGTCTCCAAACAAAGCGTGCGCAAACTGCTGTCGTTCGCGGAGCTTCCATTTACCAACCTGCCTGTCGTCAAAAGCATTTATTCGTCGCTCAAGAGTTTTGCCGACTACTTCTCCCCTTCCGGAAAGCAGGGCGAGCAAAGCGTGGTGATCCTTCGCATGCCCGGCCACGCCATGGAAATTGTGGGCCTCATCACGCGCCGCAGCTTTGACGACCTGCCCGCCGGCTTCCTGCCGGGCGAACGTGTCGCGGTCTATTTGCCCATGGGCTACATGATCGGCGGCTACACGGTTTTTGTGCCGGCAGACTGGGTGCAGCCCATCGACATGTCGGTGGAAGAAGCCATGCGCTCGTCCCTGATCGCCTGGATGGCACGCCCACCCGCAACGGGCGGCAGCGACACACGCGCGGCAGGCTAGTTTGACGCCCCAGCCGGGGCGCCCCCCTTTGCGGGAGCTGGTAAAGAGTTGTGATTTGTGGTTTCCCACATGCCAAAAATCCGTGGCGGGACTATATTGGGCGCGTCACTCACAACTTGCGCATCGGCAGATGCGCCCCGGCCATGACAAGCACAACTACTACAACAAGCCGCACGCCACCTCTTTACAAATCACTCTATCTGCAGGTGATATGCGCCGTGATCATCGGCGTGCTGCTGGGCCATTTTTATCCCGAAGCCGGCAAGCTCATGAAGCCGCTCGGCGACGGTTTCATCAAGCTCATCAAGATGATGATCGCGCCCATCATCTTCTGCACCGTCGTGATCGGCATTGCTGGCATGGAGGACATGAAGAAGGTCGGCAAAACCGGCGGCTTGGCACTGCTGTACTTTGAAGTCGTCAGCACCTTTGCGCTGATCATCGGGCTGGTCCTCGTCAATGTGTTCAAGCCCGGCGAGGGCATGAACGTCGACGTGGCCACGCTGGACACCAAAGCCATCGCGGCCTATACCGGCCCGGGCAAGATGGTCGGCACGACGGACTTCATCCTCAACATCATCCCGACCACCGTGGTCGACGCCTTCGCCAAGGGCGAAATCCTGCAGGTGTTGCTGATCGCGGTGATGTTCGGCTTTGCGCTGCACCGCTTCGGCGGGCGCGGCACGCTGGTATTCGACTTTGTCGAAAAAACCTCGCATGTGCTGTTCACCATCGTCGGCTTCATCATGAAGGTGGCGCCCATCGGCGCTTTCGGTGCGATGGCCTTCACCATCGGCGCGTATGGCGTGGACAGCCTGGTGTCGCTCGGCAAGCTGATGGCCGCTTTTTATGCCACCTGCCTGATCTTCATATTTGTGGTGCTGGGCACCATTGCGCGCATCCACGGCTTCAGCATCTGGAAGTTCATCAAGTACATCAAGGAGGAGCTGTTGATCGTGCTGGGCACGTCCTCGTCCGAATCCGTGCTGCCGCGCATGATGGAAAAAATGGAAAACCTGGGCGCGAAGAAAACCACGGTAGGCCTGGTGATCCCGACCGGTTACTCGTTCAACCTGGACGGAACCTCCATCTACCTCACGATGGCGGCGGTGTTCATCGCGCAGGCCACCAACATGCCGATGACGCTCATGCAGGAGCTGACCTTGCTGGCGGTCTTGCTGTTGACCTCCAAGGGCGCGGCGGGCATCACCGGCAGCGGCTTTATCGTGCTGGCTGCCACGCTGTCGGCCGTGGGCACCGTGCCCGTGGCCGGGCTGGCGCTGATCCTGGGGATTGACCGCTTCATGTCGGAAGCGCGGGCGCTGACAAATCTGGTCGGCAATGGCGTCGCCACGATCGTGGTCGCCAAATGGACGGATGAGCTGGACACCGGGCGGCTCAAGGCCGGGCTCAACAATGAGACCTGGGTCGAGGCGCAGGAGCCCGAAGTGCTGCTTGATAAAAAGACCGAGCACATGGCAACCGGCGGCCACTGACAACAGAGTCAAAAAATGACAAAGCCCGGCAGGCGGAGAGCTTCTCCGCCTGCCGGGCTTCGTGTTTGAGGATGCGGCTAAATGCTGCTTAGCGTGCCAGGCGCGGCGCAGGGCCTGGGCCGCGGCCTGCGATGTGGCGGAAGGTGATGCGCCCCTTGCTCAGGTCATAAGGCGACAGCTCCAGCGAAACCTGGTCACCCGCAAGAATGCGGATGTGGTTCTTGCGCATCTTGCCGGACGTATAAGCCACAAGCTTGTGGCCGTTGTCGAGCGTGACGCGAAAGCGCGAATCAGGCAACACTTCGTCTACCAGCCCATGCATTTCAATCAGTTCTTCTTTGGCCATGATGTAACTCCTAGGGAATTGAAAAAATTATCTGTTGATCTGTTTGTACTGGCAGGCAAACGCGTCAGGCGCATGCCGGCGACGAACGCTCGTGGATCCAGCCCAGGGCATGTTCCGTCGCGTAATGCACGGCCGCAGCCGCGCTGTCAAAGAGGCCGCTGAAGCGCATCACGCGGTCGTGCGTGGCGCTGCCGCGTCCGGAGCGGATGGAGACCGATGCAGCGTAGCCTTCGCCTTGCTGTTTGGCCAGTGGTGAGACAAGGTACTTGCCCACCGCGATTTTGGTGTGATCTGTGTTCATAAAAGTCCGTGCCGGGTATGTTTCCCGGCTTGATAAATAAGGAGTAATTGGCTTGCAAGCAAGCCGCGGGTGTTCGGTTTCCACCCGCCAGGCCCTTTGTCAAGGGGCTGGGCTGGTTGAGCCATGAGTGGGCACTGTCGGGAATAGTGCTCGCCGGGAAAACGGAACAGTGCTGAGAGGTTCAGGGCTGTATGGGCGCTGAAAACACTGTGGATTCGGGCTCTGGGAAGCGCCGCATTTGAGAAGGAAGCCTGTTGGGAAGAGGCCTCGATGTAAAAAGCTGATGCTTTACCGAAGCTCTTATTGTAACCGCTGGCGCCCAGGCGTGCATGAAGCCCGGTATGGCGCAAGGCCAGCCCGTATTCTTTGCAAGCATGAGCCCCGGAACCGGCTTCGCCGGGCCGGAGGGCGGGCGGCCCCCTCGGGGGGCAGGAAGCTACACGCAGTGAGCGACCGTGGGGGCCATATTCACCCCTCAAATTGGGGATGGAGCTGCTTGATGCGGTTCATCGCCATACCCGCGGCGGCAGTGCGGGTTTCGACCCCCAGCTTGGCGTACACACGTTCCAGGTGCTTTTTGACGGTGGCGGGGCTGGAGCCCAGGATGTCGCCGATGTCGCGATTGGTCTTGCCCTTGACCACCCAATACAGGACCTCGGCTTCGCGGGCCGTGAGCTTGAAGCTCAGGCTCATGGCTTCGACAACGGCATCGTCGGAAATCTCGCGCATGACGATCAGCCAGTCGCCGCTGCCATCGCCGTCACCCGTCTGTTGATGCAGGCGAAAGGTCAGGCGGCGCGGCCCGAACTCCACGGCCAGGCGTGGCGGCTCGATCTGGCGCTCGGCTTCCGCCAGGTGGCGGCGCAGCCAGTTCAGCACAGGCTCCGGCGTTTGCGGCGCCGATGTCCCGTAGTAACGCATCAGGAGCTCACGCGCCAGCGGCGTTTGCCAGACCAGTTTGCCGTCGGCCGTGCCGCCCATGCGCACGGTGATGCTGGCATAGCCAAAGGCGTCGAGTGCATTGCGCGCCTGACCGGCCTGCCGGGCCTCTTGCCGGGCGCGCCGGGCGCCCTGCAGGTGCACGCCCATGCGCGCCATCACCTCCTTGGGCTTGATCGGCTTGGTCACGTAGTCCACGCCGCCGGCCTCCAGCGCGGCCACCAGATGTTCGGTCTCGGTCAGGCCGGTCATGAAGATGATGGGAATATGGGCCGTCTCCGGCATGGCCTTGAGGCGCTTGGCGACTTCAAAACCATCCATCCCCGGCATCATGGCGTCCAGCAAAACAATGTCGGGCAGGGCCTGCAGCGCGCGCTGCAGCGCGGCCTCGCCGCCGGTGGCGACCAGCACGGTGTAGCCCGACTCATCCAGTGCGTCATGCAGCACCGACAGGTTGTCGGGCACGTCGTCAACAATCAGCACGACGTCGCTGTTGGCCCGGTCCAGGGTCCGGTCCAGACGCCTGTCGAGTCCTGATACGCCTTCAAGCACGCTGCTCATGGCCGGTCTCCTGGTTGGCAAGCTGGCGCCCCATGGCTTCGAACTGGAACTGCCTCGCCAGCACACGCATCTCGTTGACAAAAGCCGCAGTCGCCGGCTGCTGCCGTTCGATCTCTGCAAGGGTGTTCATGATGCCGCGGTAAAAACCGAGGTTGACGACTTCGAGCAAGGCGGCGAGCTGGGTCGCATCCGGCAGTGCACGCGGCGGCGCAGGCGACGGCCCGGAGGCTGTGACTTCTTCCTCCGCCACCTGGTACACCCACTTGAGGGCCAGGCGCCGCTCCAGCCAGTCGATCAGTTCGGTGTGCCGCACCGGCTTGAGGATGAAGTCCTCGGGGAGGATGCCGGCATCGTTTTCCATGCCCTTGTCAAATGCGTTGGCAGAAACAATGGCCAGGTGAATGCCGGTGTGCCCCGATCCACGGATGCGGCGCAGGGTTTCCCAGCCGTCAATGCCGGGCATGGCCAGGTCCATGAAGATCACATCGGGCTGGTAACCGGCGGCCAGCAAATCCAGGCAGTCGTGGCCGCTGGCGGCGGTGCGAAGCTCAAAGCCCATGGGCTCCAACAGTTGCACCAATAGCTCGCGGTCAGGCTCCTCGTTGTCAACCACCAGCAGCCTGCGGCGCTCGCCCTCATACCCTCGCGGCTGGCGCCTTGCCGGTTTGTCGATGGCGCCTTTCGCACCGCCCGCCGCCACATGCACCTCCGGCAAAAACAGCCGGATGCGAAACGCGGAGCCTTCTCCCGGCGTGCTGTCAACCGTCATCTCGCCGCCCATCAGGTCGGTCAGCATCTTGGCGATCGTCAGGCCCAGCCCCGCGCCCGGTGTGCCTTCCGCGCTTTGGCCGGCCGCCCCGCCCCGCGCGAAGGGCTCAAAGATTTGTGCCAGTTCTTCCTTGCGCATGCCGGGCCCGGTGTCCTCGATGTCGATGTAGGCCATTTCGCGCGCATGGCGAAGCCTGAAGGTCACCTGGCCCTGCGCCGTGAACTTGATGGCATTGCCGAGCAGGTTGATCAGGATCTGGCGCACGCGCTTTTCATCGGCGCGCACCAGCTCCGGCAAATTGCCGCTGGCTTCAAAACGAAAGCCCAGGCCTTTTGCGGCCGCCTGCAGCTCAAACATGCCCGCCATCTCGTGCACGCAGTCGGCAAAGTGCATGGGCTTGACGTTGAGCGTGAGCTTGCCGGCTTCGATGCGGGCGATATCCAGCGTGCCTTCGATGAGCGACAGCAGGTGTTCACCGCCGCGCTTGATGACGCTGACGGCCTGCTTGCGGTGCGGCGGTATGGCGTTGTCTTCGCCCATGAGCTGCGCATAACCCAGGATGCTGTTGAGCGGCGTGCGCAGCTCGTGGCTGATCGCGCTGATGTAGCGGCTCTTGGCCTGGTTGGCCTGGTCGGCATGGTGGCGGGCCTGCTCGGCCACCAGCTTCGCTTGCTGCAGCGCTTCGTCGGTCTGACGGTGCGATTCGATTTCGCGCATCAGCAGATGTGTTTGGCGGTTGGATTCCTCTTGCGCCACTTGCCGGCTCTTGTGCGCCAGCACGAGCCACCAGGCTACCAGCCCGGCGATGACCAGCAAGGCCATATAAGCTTTCAAAAAGCCAGAGCGCAAGGCGGCGGCCGGCGCTTCCAGCAGGTCGGCGTCGGTGGCGGCCATCAACAACGCAGACAACTCCTGCCGGTAGAGCAGGCCAAACACGCTGGCCAGCAAGGGAACAATGACCAGCATCAACAAAAGAAAGTGCCCCAGGCCGGTGTCCAGGTAGGGCCAGGCGCGGTGCGGCAGCAGCCAGCGCAGGGTGGCCGACCACTGGGCCGACAGGCTTGCTTGCGGCTTGCACAAATCACCACAGCGCGCGTCCAGCGTGCAGCACAAGGAACAGATCGCGCCCTGGTAGGCCGGGCAATGCGCCATGTCCGGGCCTTCGTAGTCGCGCTCGCAGATCACGCAGCGCTTGAGCGCATAGGGTTTGTAGCTGCCTTCAATATCCGCCTCGCGGGCAATGTAGTAACGCCCCCTGGTGGCCCACGCAATCAGCGGTGAGGTGACAAAGGCCGTGCCCAGCGCGATCAGCGCCGAGAAAGCCTGGGCGAGCGGACCGAACAGTCCCAGATGTGCGGCCACCGACAACACCGAGGCCAGCGCCATCGCGCCCACACCGACCGGGTTGATGTCGTAGAGATGGGCGCGCTTGAACTCGATGCCCTTGGGCGACAGGCCCAGCGGCTTGTTGATGACGAGATCAGCCACCACCGCCATCATCCAGGCAATGGCAATGTTGGAGTACAGGCCCAGCACGTCGCCCAGCGCCTGGAACACGTCCATCTCCATCAGCATGAAGGCGATCAGGGTGTTGAACACCACCCAGACGACGCGCCCCGGGTGGCTGTGCGTCAGGCGCGAAAAAAAGTTGGACCAGGCCAGCGAGCCGGCGTAGGCGTTGGTGACATTGATCTTGAGCTGCGAGATCACCACGAACAGCGCCGTCGCGGCCACGGCCCAGCCGTAATGCGGAAACACATACTCATAGGCCGCCAGGTACATCTGGTTCGGGTCCACCGCGCGGTCCAGCGGCACCATGTGCTGGATCGCCAGGTAGGCCAGGAAGGCGCCGCCCAGCATCTTGACCACACCGAGCAGCACCCAGCCGGGGCCGCCGGCCAGCACGCTGGCCCACCAGCGGCGGGTGGTGGCGGCGGTGCGCGCGGGCATGAAGCGCAGGTAGTCGGCCTGCTCGCCCATTTGGGTGATCAGCGCGATGCCGACCGTCAGTGCAGCACCAAACAAGTGCAGATCAAATCCTGAAGTCGTGCCTTTTTCACCTTTGTAGTGCGTGATTCCCACAAAAGCCCCGGGGTCACGCACCAAAACATAGATAAACGGGACGACCAGCATGACCAGCCACAGCGGCTGGGTCCATATCTGCAGGCGGCTGATGACGGACACCCCATAAGTCACCATCGGGATCACGACCAGCGCACATATCAGGTAGCCCCAGCTGGGCGGAATGCCCAGCGCCAGCTCCAGCGCATAGGCCATGACGGCCGCCTCCAGCGCAAAAAAGATGAAGGTGAAGGACGCGTAGATCAGCGAGGTGAGCGTCGAGCCGATGTAGCCAAAGCCGGCGCCGCGCGTCAGCAGGTCCATGTCGACGCCATAGCGGGCGGCGTAAATGCTGATCGGCAGGCCGGCCATGAAGATGATCAGCCCTGTGGCCACAATGGCCCAGAAGGCATTGGTGAAGCCGTACTTCACCAGCAAGGTGGCGCCGACCGCCTCGAGGATCAGGAAGGAGGCCGCGCCGAATGCCGTATTGGCCACGCGCCACTCCGACCATTTGCGAAAGCGCTGCGGCGTGAACCGCAAGGCGTAGTCCTCCATGGTTTCGCTGGCGACCCAGCTGTTGTAGTCGCGCCGGACCTTGATGACGCGCTGCACCGGGGCCTCGGCCTCACCCGCGGGCAGCGGCGCGGGCGCCCATGCGGGCACGGCCTGCGCAGGCAGGGGCAGCGGAGCGGCCGGAGTGTCCATGGAGGTGCGTCGTCAATACGTCATAAGGCGGAGTCTGTGGAGTGCAGATTCCATGCCACAGCGCCAAAACAGGGGCTGCGCGCACCATCCTGTGGCACCATTCTTGCAGCCCGGCCCCTAACAACCCTGCCGCAGCCGCGCCCCGGAGAACCCATGGAATTGACCCCGAGAGAAAAAGACAAGCTGCTGATCTTCACCGCTGCGCTGCTGGCCGAACGGCGCCAGGCCCGGGGGCTGAAACTGAACTACCCCGAGGCTGTCGCGCTGATCAGCGCCGCCGTCATGGAAGGTGCGCGCGACGGCAAATCCGTCGCCCAGCTCATGAGCGAGGGCCGCACCGTGCTGACCCGCGCCGACGTGATGGACGGCATCCCCGAACTGATTCCCGACATCCAGGTTGAAGCGACCTTTCCCGACGGCACCAAGCTGGTCACCGTGCACCAGCCGATTGTTTAACCACCACCCGAGACAGCCACATGCAAGCCAAAACCCGGCCTGCTCTGTTTTTGATAGCAATATGTGCAATACCCACCTTGGCTAGCGCCCATATTGGCCATGAAGCCGGCGAAGCCGCGCACAGTCATGCCCGCGCCTTCATGGGCGGCTTCCTGCATCCCCTGACCGGCCTGGACCACCTGGCGGCCATGGTCGCGGTAGGCCTGTGGAGCGTCCTGGCGGCGCGCCGTGCGTGGCCCGACCTGCTGTGGGCGCCGCTCGGTTTTGCCGCCATGCTGCTGGCCGGCGCCCTGCTGGGCCTGCAGGGGGTGCAGTTGCCCGCGGTCGAGCCGATGATTGCCGCCTCCTTGCTGGTGCTGGGCCTGCTGGTGCTGACGCGCTGGCGCGTCCCAGGCATCGCCGCCGCGGCTTTGGTCGGCGTGTTTGCCGTCTTCCACGGCCTGGCCCATGGCTATGAGCTGGCCGGTGATGCGAATGCGCTTCCGGTCGTGGCCGGCATGCTGGCTGCCACCTTCCTGCTGCACATCAGCGGCATGGCGGCAGGCTGGGCCTTGCGCCACGCCAATGTCTGGGCGCCGCGCCTGGCCGGCGCCGGCGTGGCCGTTTTCGGCGTGACCCTGCTGGCCCGCCTGGCCTGAGGGCGCGCCATGATTCCCGGCGAACTCATCACCGACGGCCCTGACCATGCACTCAACACGGGCCGGCGCACGCTGACCGTCGTTGTGCAGAACACGGCCGACAGGCCCATCCAGGTCGGCTCGCACTACCACTTTGCCGAAACCAACGGCGCACTCGGCTTTGACCGCGACGCGGCGCGCGGCATGCGGCTGAACATCGCGTCGGGAACGGCCGTGCGGTTTGAACCGGGGCAGCAGCGCACGGTGGAGTTGGTGGAATTTTCCGGTGACCGAAAAGTCTTCGGATTTCGCGGCCTCGTACAAGGAGCGCTTTGATGCCCCCACGTTCATCACTTCGTGTATTCACTGCCCCCCGAGGGGGCGCTTGCCTCCCTTGGGGCGGCCCGGCGGGAGTCATCTGATGGCAACGATAGGACGCCGCGCCTACGCGGAAATGTTCGGCCCCACCGTCGGTGACAGGCTGCGCCTGGCCGATACCGACCTGATGGTCGAAGTCGAGGCCGACTACACATTGCGCGCCGGCAGCTACGGCGAAGAAGTCAAATTCGGCGGCGGCAAGACGATTCGCGACGGCATGGCGCAGTCGCAGAAAACCCGGGCCGAAGGCGCCATGGACTGCGTGATGACGAATGCGCTCATCATCGACCACTCGGGCATCATCAAGGCCGACATCGGCCTCAAAGGCGGGCGCATCGCCGCCATCGGCAAGGCCGGCAACCCCGACACACAGCCCGGCGTCGACATGATCATCGGCCCCGGCACCGAGATCATCAGCTGCGAAGGCATGATCGTCACGGCGGGCGGCATCGACTCGCACATCCACTTCATCTGCCCGCAGCAGATCGAAGAAGCGCTGACCGCCGGCATCACCACCATGCTGGGCGGCGGCACAGGCCCGGCCACCGGCACCTTTGCCACCACCTGCACGCCCGGCCCCTGGAACATCGAGCGCATGCTGCAGGCGGCCGACGCCTTCCCGATGAATCTGGGTTTTCTGGGCAAGGGCAATGCGAGCCTGCCCGCCGCGCTGCACGAGCAGATCAGCGCCGGCGTCATCGGCCTGAAGCTGCACGAGGACTGGGGCACCACGCCCGCGGCCATCAGCAACTGCCTGGATGTGGCAGATGAAACCGATACGCAAGTCGCCATCCACAGCGACACGCTCAATGAATCAGGCTTTGTCGAGGACACGATTGCCGCGACCAAGGGCCGCAGCCTCTGCGCCTTCCACACCGAAGGCGCGGGCGGCGGCCATGCGCCCGACATCCTGCGTGTGGTGGGGGAGGAAAACTTCCTGCCCTCTTCCACCAACCCCACCATGCCCTACACCGTCAACACACTCGACGAACACGTCGACATGCTGATGGTGTGCCATCACCTGGACGCCGGCATTGCCGAAGACCTGGCTTTCGCCGAGAGCCGCATCCGCAAGGAAACCATTGCCGCTGAAGACGTGCTGCACGACCTGGGCGCCATCAGCATGATGAGCAGCGACAGCCAGGCCATGGGCCGCGTCGGCGAGGTCATCATCCGCACATGGCAGACCGCACACAAGATGAAGCAGCAGCGCGGCAAGCTGCCGGGGGACTCAGACCGCCACGACAATTTCCGCGTCAAGCGCTACATCAGCAAATACACCATCAACCCGGCGATTGCTCACGGCATTTCGCATGAGGTCGGCTCGGTCGAGCCCGGCAAGTGGGCCGACCTGGTGGTCTGGAAGCCGGCCTTCTTCGGCATCAAGCCCGCGGTGATCCTCAAGGGCGGCTTTATCGCGATGGCGGCCATGGGCGACCCGAACGCTTCCATCCCCACACCGCAGCCGGTGCATTACCGGCCCATGTTCGGCGGCTTTGGCGGCGCGATCGCGAAAGGCTCGCTGACCTTTGTCTCGCAAGCCGGGCTGAACGCCGGCGTCAAGGAGCGCTTCGGCCTGGCCAAGACGCTGAGCGCCGTGAAAAACATACGCGGCGTGCGCAAGCAGCACATGGTCCACAATGCCTGGCTACCCAAAATGGAAGTGGACGCCCAGACCTACCTGGTGCGGGCCGACGGCCAGTTGCTGACCTGTGAAGCGGCCAGCAGCCTCCCGATGACGCAACGCTATTTTTTGTTTTAAGTCTTGTTTTTAAGGCCCCATGCTCCAGGTTTCCAAAGTCATTTCGCAGGGCGCGGGCCTTGCCCCCGTCCTCGTCAAACGCGCCGCGACGGTTGAGCTCGACTGGGACGTGCGCCAGAAAAGCCGCTTTGACGCGACCGACTCGCAAGGCCGTCAGCTGGGCGTGTTCCTGCCGCGCGGCACGCTCGTGCGCGGCGGCGATGTGCTCGTGGCCGAAGACGGCTCCATGGTCAAGGTGATTGCCGCGCCGCAGGCCGTGCTGCGCATCACCGCCTGCACTTCGCACGGCTCGCCGTTTGACCTGACGCGCGCGGCCTACCACCTGGGCAACCGCCATGTGCCGATAGAACTCAAGCCCGACCACCTCAAGATTGAGCCTGACCACGTGCTGACCGACATGCTGCGTGCGATGCACCTGATCGTGAACGCGGTGAACGAGGCCTTCGAACCCGAAGGCGGGGCTTACAGCGCCGGCGGCCACAGCCATGCCTCGCATGATCACGCACATGAGCACGCCCATGGCCACGAACACACGCATGAGCACAAGCCGGCGCAGGCCGCCGCTGCAGCGCCGCACGTTCACGGCCCCGATTGCAAGCACGACCACCATGACCACGCCCATGAGGTCAAACCGGTCGCCATCCAGATCCACAAGCACAAGCCGCACAGCCATTAGCCGACCATGGACCTGTCCGCACCGCCCGCAGGCCAGCTGCCGGCCCCCAGCCTGCTGCAGCTGATCTGGCTCGCATCACCGGCCTTGCCGGTGGGCGGGTTTTCATACTCGGAAGGGCTTGAGACCGGCGTGGAGCGTGCAGGAGTAGCTACAGAAATCATAGCAAGCGACTGGCTGGCCGACCAGCTGCACCTGAGCCTGGCGCGCGGCGACCTGGCGGCCATTGCCCAGGCCATCCCCGCCTGGCGCACCGGCGACCTGCCTCGCGTGCGGCAACTCAACGACTGGGTATTGCAAACCCGCGAGACCAGCGAGCTTCGCGCCCAGGCCGAGCAAATGGGCCGTTCGCTGCTGGACTGGCTGCGCAACCATGACGGCGCCAATCCGGCCCACATTGAGGCCTGCGCCGGCATGCAGCCCACCTACCCCGTGGCCTTTGCGCTGGCCGCCTCACAGACTGAAGCCGGCGTGCGCGACTGCCTGCTGGCCTACGCCTTTGGCTGGGCGGAGAACATGATGCAGGCCGCGATCAAATCCGTGCCGCTGGGTCAGAGCGCCGGGCAGCGCATGCTGGCACGCCTGGCCCACGTCATTCCCGCGGCGGTCGAGTCTGCGATGCAATTGCCCGACAGCGAGCGCCAGGCCTTCTCGCCCATGCTCGCCATCCTCTCGTCACAGCACGAAACCCAGTATTCGCGTCTGTTCCGTTCCTGATCACATCCTGAAAAGCCAAGCATGAGCCTGCACCACATTGCCAACCGCACCAAAAAACTACCGCCCCTGCGCGTGGGCATAGGCGGGCCGGTCGGCTCCGGCAAGACCACCCTGCTGGAAATGCTGTGCAAGGCCATGAAGGAAAAATACGACCTGGTGGCGATTACCAACGACATCTACACCAAGGAAGACCAGCGCCTGCTGACGGTGAGCGGCGCGCTGGACGCCGAACGCATCATGGGTGTGGAGACCGGCGGCTGCCCGCACACGGCCATACGCGAGGACGCCTCCATCAACCTGGAGGCCATTGACCGCATGCTGGTGGACTTCCCCAACGCCGACGTCGTGTTTGTGGAGTCCGGCGGCGACAACCTGGCCGCCACCTTCAGCCCCGAACTGAGCGACCTCACGATTTATGTGATTGATGTGGCGGCCGGCGAGAAGATTCCGCGCAAGGGCGGCCCCGGTATCACCAAAAGCGACCTGTTCGTGATCAATAAAACCGACCTGGCGCCTTATGTGGGCGCCGACCTGGGCATCATGGAAGCAGACACCATCCGCATGCGCACCACGCCCAAAGGGCTCAAGCCGTTTGTGATGACGAACCTGAAGACCCGCTCCGGTCTTGCCGACGTCATCGCCTTCATAGAAACCAAAGGCATGCTGCCCCAGTGACCGGGCAGGCTGGCCGCAGCAGGATCAATCCTGGAATTCGCTGGGGTGAACCGTCTCGTACATCTTGCCGTCGCTGAAGAACACCACCATCCAGAGGCCAAACTTGTGGTCGGGGTGCGTCGGCATGACCTTGTTGAGCGCTTGCGCGATGGATTTCCTGACCGGCAGTTCCAGGGTTTGGGCCTCCGACGGCTCCGTGTCCACACTCACCAGCACCAGCGGCTCTTCGTCCTGGTCCTGAATCTGGACACGGGGAAACGACCACCGCGCGCCCGTGGCATGAACAAAAGCAGTCGCCACTTCATCTGCAATCTCGGGAGGAAAAATATTCTTGACCATAGAAAAAACCGCCGCCTCTCGCTGTAACTGAATGTTTCAATGATGGCAACATCAGGGCCCCGCGTCACGGGGGGCGGGCACGGCTTTCCAACGAAACGGGAACTAGTTCCAGGAAATAATGCCGGTTTTTGCGGGAAGTTCAGACCTGCGTCAAAACAGGGCCCCGACCGGTTCCTGGATGGCCGGGAAGGCTCAATCGCGCCTATTTCTATTTCCGGTGCCAGTCCAGCCCCTGCCGCGAAAGCAAATCTCACCCATTTCACCAGCGAAACAGGCAGGCCCCGCCAGCGGTTAAACTATGCGGCTCGGAAGCGTGGCAGAGCGGTTGAATGCAGCAGTCTTGAAAACTGCCGAGGATGCAAGTCCTCCGTGAGTTCGAATCTCACCGCTTCCGCCACATCGGCAACCCATCAGCCCGACCGCTTTGCGGCTGATATGACGCCTGCCAATAGTCGTCCTTACACCCATCCAATTGGGCGTACCCAGACCCCTCTCTGGCAACAAAAGCCCTGCGCCTACATTTGTGCTGACTGTCCAGCGGTAAGCTGGTAACGGCCCGCTCAAGCCCGCTTAAGGCACCCTTTCGAAAGGACATCACCATGCGTTTGATTTTTTCCGCTCTCGCGATCACTGCGACGCTGCTGCTGTCAGCTTGCGCGAACACGGCTCCGGCCGGGGCCGAGGCGGCTCCCGCTTCGGGGCCTGCGTCTACACGTTGCAACGCAGCGCCTGCGCAGTTTGCAGTGGGGCGCAATGTGGATGCAGCGCTGGAAAGTGACGCCCGCGCGCGTGCTGGGGCCAGGACGAGCCGGGTTCTCAAGCCGGGCCAGGTGGTGACGATGGAGTTCAATGCGGAGCGCTTGAATCTATCGGTGGACGACGCCGGCCGTGTGACGCGCGTCAACTGCGGCTGAACTGCGGCTGAAGAGAGGCTGAAGAGGGGCGCCGCCCATCGGCCACGCCTGGCTTGCCGTGTCAGCGTTTGCGGCCTTTGGCTTCTTCTTTTTCCTGCTGCTGAAGTTGCCGCTTGCGTTTGGCCTTGTTCAGGGCCTCGGGCTCGGGCGGGCGGTTGCGCAGGGCGATAGCCTCACGCTCCTCTGCGGCCTTCTTGCGTCTTTTGTCGCGGAAGTGCACGAAGAGCCTGCCCAGCGCAAAGCTGATCGCACAGCTGACAACGAGAAAAATAATGGCGGGTGTTTCCATGGATCGCGGGCCGCTCAGTCGGCCAAGAAAAGTGACTGCAGGTCGTTAAGGAAGTCGAAGCCGCGCTCCGTCGGCTTCACGCGCACAAAGTCGCGCTCGATAAATCCCTTGCGCTCGGCCTCTTCCAGGCCTTTCTGGATGGCGGTAAAGGGCAGGCCGGTTTTCTCGGTGAAATCCTGCAGCTTGAAGCCGTCGCGCAGGCGCAAGGCATTGAGCATGAACTCGAACGGCAGGTCGGCGCGGCTGACTTCGGTTTCCTGCGTCACGGCGTTGCCGGTCAGGGCTTTTTCCATATAGAGCTTAGGCTCACGAAACCGCACCTGCCGCACGACGCGGTGCGCAAAGCTCAGCTTGCTGTGGGCGCCGGCGCCTATGCCCAGGTAATCACCGAACTGCCAGTAATTGAGGTTGTGAAAGCAGCGATGCGCCTGTTTGGCATAGGCCGAGACTTCATAACGCGCCAACCCTGCAGCCCCGGTCATCTCGGTGATTTTGTCAAGCATGGCGTAGGCAGTATCTTCTTCAGGGACCACCGGCGGGAATTTGGCGAAGTAGGTGTTGGGCTCAATCGTCAGGTGATAAATCGAGATGTGGGGCGGCTGCAAGGCCAGCGCCTGGCGCATGTCCTGCTCCAGGCTTTGCATGGTCTGGCCGGGCAGCGCGTACATGATGTCTAGGTTGAAGGTGTCGAAGGCTTGCGCGGCCTCTTCGACCGCGGCGATGGCCTGGGCGCGGTCATGCACGCGGCCCAAAGCCTTGAGATGGCCGTCATCAAAACTCTGCACCCCCACGGACAGGCGCGTAACGCCGGCGCTGCGAAATGCCTTGAAACGGTCTTTTTCAAAAGTGCCGGGGTTGGCCTCCAGCGTGATCTCGCAATCGGCCTCCAGCCGCAGGCGGGCGCGGATGTCGGCCAGCAGGCGGTCTATGGCTTGCGGTGAAAACAGGCTTGGCGTGCCGCCGCCGATGAAAATGCTGTGCACCGTGCGGCCCCAGATCAGCGGCAGCGAAGCCTCCAGGTCAGCGATGACAGCGTCGATGTAGCGCTGCTCGGGCATCTCGCCGGCCACCTCGTGCGAGTTGAAGTCGCAGTAAGGGCATTTCTTGAGGCACCAGGGCAGGTGCACATACAGCGACAACGGCGGCAAAGCCGCGAGTTGCAGCGTGCCGCTGCGCATGTAGTGCTGGATGTCTTGCTGGGCCATGAGGGAAAACTTGAACGGCGTGGTGACTACAGCCACCGCTCGCGCATCAGCTCGATCATCTGCCGGGCCGCCTTGCCGCGGTGGCTGTTGGCGTTTTTGACTTCAACGGGCAACTGCGCAAACGTTTGGCCGAATTCGGGAATGAACATCACCGGGTCGAAGCCGAAGCCGTTGGCGCCCACAGCCTCCGGCGCGATTTGCCCGGCCACACGGCCCGAGGCGATCAGCGGCTCAGGGTCGTCGGCCGACCGGACCGCCACCAGCGTGCTGACCAGGGCGGCGCGGCGCTGTGAAGCGTCGGTCAAAGCGGCCATTTGCTCCAGCAAGGCCTTGACGTTGTTGTCGTCGCCCTTTTCATAGCCAAACTGCGTGGCGTAATACGCGGTGTCCACGCCCGGCAGGCCGCCGAAGGCATCCACGCACAGGCCGGCATCATCCGCCAGGGCCGGCAAGCCGCTGAGCCGGGAGGCCTGGCGCGCTTTGGCCAGCGCGTTTTCAACAAAGGTGCGAAACGGCTCTTCGGCCTCAGGCAGGCCCAGTTCGGCCTGGCTGACGAGCACCAGCCCCAGCGGGGCGAGCATGGCTTTGAGTTCGGCAAGCTTTCCCTTGTTGTTCGAGGCGAGGACGATTTTCATAAGAAAATAGGGCTCTAGCCCAATGAATACATAGGCTATTAGCTATTAATTTGATAGCGACTTCGTTTGAAGCGCCACCAGCTCACGGATGCCTTTTTCGGCCAGCACCAGCAGCGCATCCATTTCCTTGCGAGAAAATGCCACGCCCTCTGCCGTGCCCTGCACTTCCACATAGTTGCCGGCGCCGGTCATGACGACGTTCATATCGGTGTCGCAGGCCGAGTCTTCGGTGTACTCCAGATCAAGCAGCGGCGTTCCTTGCACGATGCCGACCGAAATCGCGGCCACGTGGTCAATGATGGGCGTTTGCTGGAGCTTGCCGCTGGCCAGCAAGGTATTGACCGCATCCTGCGCCGCCACAAAGGCGCCGGTGATGCTGGCGGTGCGGGTGCCGCCGTCGGCCTGGATGACGTCGCAGTCAAGGTGGATGGTGCGCTCGCCGAGTTTTTTCAGGTCGAACACCGAGCGCATCGAGCGGCCGATGAGGCGCTGGATTTCCTGGGTGCGGCCGCTTTGCTTGCCGCGGGCCGCTTCGCGGTCGCTGCGGGTGTGCGTCGCGCGCGGCAACATGCCGTACTCGGCGGTCACCCAGCCTTCGCCGCTGCCCTTTTTGTGTCCGGGTACCTTCTCTTCGACAGACGCGGTGCAAAGCACTTTGGTGCCGCCGAATTCGATCAGCACCGATCCTTCGGCGTAGGCGGTGTAGTTGCGGGTGATGCGCACCGCGCGCAGGGCATCGGCTGCACGCGCGCCGCTTCGTTCAAACTGGCTCATGATGGAAGGCTTTCTGGCAAAGCGCCAAACGGATAAGCAGGAGGGGAAAGTACAAAAGAATCGGGAGCCGGCACAAAGATGCCCGGCCGCTCAAGCGCGAAGCTGCGATGTCAGGCTTTTTTGGCGGCGGAGCGGCGTATGGCTTCGTTGATTTCGGCGATCGATCTCTCGATGGTCGCCTCATCAAGGTCATCCACCACCGTATCGAGCACGCCGGCCTGGATGGTCGAGGCAAAAACCCCGTCCATGATGCTGTCGGTGGACACGCCGCGAGTCGACTCGAAGGCGTCCGGCGTCTCCCACTCCATGGCGAGCACCGTGACGTTGTCGCTGTGCTCACCACCGGTGCGCAAGGCGTTCTCGACCAGGTCGGGCACGGCGTCGGACACGCCCTTGCTGGCCAGCTGGCGAACAATTTCAGCGTCGCTCAGGCTGCCCCACAGGCCATCGGAGCACAGCAACAATTTGTCGCCCTGCTGCAGGGTCACAGGGCCTGCCACGTCAAAAACCGGCTTGGTCGGAGAACCCAGGCAGGTAAAAAGAATGTTGCGGTTGACGCGCTCCAGCTTGATGACGCCGGCACTTTGCTGCTCAAGATAGGAATGGTCGCGGGTGCGCGTAAGCAACTCGCCGTCACGCACCACATACAGGCGTGAATCGCCGCAGTGGACCCAGGTAGCGCCGGTGCCCTGCAAAATCGCGGCGACCAGTGTGGTGCGGGGCGTGTCGAGCATGCCTTTTTCGCTGGCGTAACGGATGATTTGGTGGTGCGCCGCCATCAGGGCGGTCGACAGGAATTCGGTCGTGTCCTCAATCGTGGGACGCGCCTCTTTCTGGTAGAGCGCAGAGATGGTCTGCAGCGCAAGCTGCGCGGCCACTTCGCCTTCAGGGTGGCCGCCCATGCCGTCGGCCAGCACGAACAACCCCGATTCGCGCGTGTAGCAATAGCCCATGCGGTCTTCGTTTTTCTCGCGCCCGCCTTTTCGGCTTACCTGAAAGACAGAGAATTTCATTTGAATTTCGTCGCAAAGCCAGTAGCCTTACGCGCGGTTTTTTTGGTGTCGGACACCATGTTGTCGAACTGCAGGCGGACCTTTTCGCTGACGGTCAGCTTGGTGTAGCGGCGCTCGCCCTCGCGGCTCAACTCTTTTTGCAGGGCAAAGACGGACTGCGGGCGGGACAGGGGGTCAAGCGACATGCACCACTCTACAACCTCAATCAGGTTATCGGAATAGACGCCGCGCAAACGGGACAGGGCAAGCGACAAACGGTCTTTTTCAAGACGTTGCGGCGCATCGTTGGGCGGGTAGCCCTGCATGGTGGCGTAAATGCAGGCGCCAATCGCATAAATATCGGTCCATGGGCCCATGGAGGAATCCCTGCGGTACATCTCGGGGGCGGCAAAACCGGGGGTGTACATGGGCCGGATGAAGTTGCCTTCCTTGCTCAAGACCTCGCGGGCGGCGCCGAAGTCGATCATCACGGCGCGGTTGTCGTCGGTGATGAAGATATTGGCCGGCTTGATGTCCAGGTGCAGCATCTTGTGCTGGTGGACGATCCGCAGGCCTCGCAGGATTTCGTCGAAGAGCGAACGAATCGTCGATTCGCGGAAAACCTTCTGCTTCTTGAGTTCGCGGGCGGTGATGATGAAGTCCTGGAGGGTGCCGCCTTCCAGGTAGTTCATCACCATGTAGACGGTTTCGTTCTCGCGGAAGAAATTCAGCACGCTGACCACGGAGCCATGTGCGATCTGGGCCAGCGAGCGGCCTTCTTCAAAAAAGCTTTTGAGGCCCAAACGGTACAAGGAGAGCTTTTCGGGCTGCACCTGCGGGAGCAACTCACCCGGCGAACGGCTCGCCAGGGAAGAAGGCAGGTATTCCTTGATGGCGACCTGCTGGCCCTCGTTGTCAACGGCCAAGTAAACTACGCCGAAGCCGCCGGCTGAAAGCTTTCGCACAACACGATAGCCACCAATCACGGTGTCGGGCGGCAACGGTGCGGGCTTGACCTTTGACATAATTTGGGATGAGCCAGACATGACAATGTCAGTCTGGTCTTGTTCTCTCTCTAGTAAAGCGTATTTACAAATGTCAGTTTACAGCATGACGGGTTATGCAGCCGTGCAATCAAGCATGGCGCAATCCGCCCCGGAAACTGATTCGGGTGCGGATGCCAGCTCCCGTCTGGGCGTCGAGATACGCTCTGTCAACAGCCGGTTTCTTGACCTGGCTTTTCGCCTTCCCGACGAGCTGCGGCAGGCCGAACCGGCCCTGCGGGAGCTGCTCACCGGCAAGCTCAAGCGGGGCAAGGTGGAAGTTCGCGTATCACTTGAAAGCGCATCGTCCGGCACCTTGCGGGCGCCCTCGTCGGCCACGTTGCAGCGCCTGGGGTCCCTGGAAGACAGCATCAAGTCCTGGCTGCCCCAGGCTGCAGCGCTGAGTGTTGCGGACATCCTGCGGATCGCCACGAATGAGGACAAAAAGCCCCACGATTACAGCGAAGAATTGCTAAAGCTGGCAAAAAAAGCCCTGAAAGAGCTGATGGCTGCCCGCGAGCGGGAAGGCGCCCGGCTGGCGCTCATGCTGCTTGACCGCACGGCGCAGCTGCGCGCACTGGCCGCGCTGGCCGTGCCCATGATCCCCAAGCTGGTGGAGCAGCAAAAAGCCCGCTTTCTGGAGCGCTGGAAAGAGGCCATGGCCCTTTCGGAAAGCGCCACGCTGCCGGAAATCGCTCAGGACAGGGCCCTGACGGAAGCCACGGCCTTTGCCATCCGGATTGACGTGGCCGAGGAGATCACCCGCCTGTCGTCCCACCTGGATGAAATTGACCGCCTGCTCTCAAGCGGCGGGGAACTGGGAAAACGCCTGGACTTTCTGATCCAGGAACTGCACCGCGAAGCCAATACCCTGGGCTCCAAGTCCGCGTCACTGGAACTCACCCGCATTTCTGTCGACATGAAAGTCCTGATCGAGCAGATCCGCGAACAGGTCCAGAACATCGAGTAGCCTTCTACGCTACTAAATTTATAGCAATAAACCCACAGCACGCATGGACTATCCCGGAAATCTCTTTGTAGTCGCCGCCCCCAGCGGGGCAGGAAAATCCAGCCTGGTGAAAGCCCTGATGGAGCTGGATTCCCGCATCCAGCCGGCCGTGTCGCACACGACCCGCCCTCCCCGCGGCCAGGAAAAGCACGGCAGGGAGTACTTCTTCCTCTCGCCCGAAGACTTTGACGGCATGGTCTTGCGCGATTCTTTCCTGGAATGGGCGCATGTCCATGGCCACCGCTACGGCACGTCCAGGCAGACCATTGAAGAGCGGGTGGCCACCGGCGCCGACGTGATCCTGGAGATCGACTTCCAGGGCGCCATCAATATCAAGCGGATTTTTGCCAATGCGGTGCTGATTTTCATCCTGCCGCCAAGCTGGGAGGAGCTTCGCTCCCGCCTGCAGCGCCGCGGCGAAGACAGCGCCGAAGTGATCGAGTTGAGGCTGAAAAACGCCGCCACCGAGATGGCCCAGGCCCGGGAATTCGACTTCGTTATAATCAACGAGTTGTTTGAGCGGGCAGTTTTCGACCTGAAAACCATTGTGCATGCCCAGCGGCTCAAGTTTTCGGCCCAGCGGCGAGCCCGTGCCGAGACCTTCCAGGCCCTTCAAATTCCCTGAATTCATCGCTTTTCACGTTATCGATCACACCGGAGATCCCCATGGCCCGCATTACCGTCGAAGACTGCCTCGAGAAAATCCCGAACCGGTTCCAGCTGGTTCTGGCCGCCACCTACCGCGCACGCATGCTCAGCCAGGGGCACGCTGCCAAGATCGAAAGCAAGAACAAGCCCGGCGTAACGGCCCTTCGCGAAATCGCCGAAGGCAAGATCGGCCTGGAAATGCTGAAAAAAGTACCCACCTGATTCAGTACCGGTTCTGCAAAAAAGCACCGCATAGCGGTGCTTTTTTCGTTTCCGGCCCCATAAAGTCCACTTTTCTCACCTTTTCGCCCCGCCGCGATACATTTAAGGCATGAGCGCCATGCTTTCGCCCGTTGTTTCCAGCAAGTCGACCCCGGCAGCCGCCAACGCTGCCGCGGCCAGCTTTGCCGCGCTCACTGCCAGGCTGGACTACCTGAGCGCCGCCGACATTGAAAATGTCCGCCGCGCTTACCGTTTTGCCGATGAAGCCCACCTGGGCCAGCTGCGCAACAGCGGCGAGCCCTACATCACCCATCCGATCGCCGTCGCGCAGCAATGTGCGGAATGGAAGCTGGACGCGCAGGCGCTCATGGCCGCGCTGCTGCACGACGCCATTGAAGACTGCGGTGTCACAAAACCGGAACTGATCGAGCGTTTTGGCGCCCCTGTCGCCGAGCTGGTGGATGGGCTGACCAAGCTTGAGAAGCTGGAGTTCAACACCCGCGAGGAAAACCAGGCCGAGTCATTCCGGAAAATGCTCCTGGCCATGGCGCGCGATGTACGTGTGATCCTGATCAAGCTGGCAGACCGGACCCACAACATGCGCACGCTGGGCGACGTGCCCCGCGCCAAATGGACACGCATCTCGCGCGAAACCCTCGATATCTATGCGCCCATCGCCCACCGCCTGGGCCTGAACACGACCTACCGCGAGCTGCAGGACCTGTCGTTCCAGCATTTGCATCCGTGGCGCTATGCCACCCTGACGAAGGCGCTGCAGCGGGCGCGCGGCCGCCGGCGCGACGTGATCAAGCGCGTGCAGGGAGAGGTCGAGTCTGCGTTTGGCACCGCCGCTGTGCCCGTGCAGATCTCGGGCCGTGAAAAAACGCTTTACTCCATTTACCGGAAGATGGACGAAAAACATTTGTCTTTCGCGCAGGTGACTGATCTGTACGGCTTTCGGGTGATCGTGAAGGACCTCACCGCTTGCTACACGGCCATGGGGGTTTTGCACCAGCTCTACAAACCACTGCCAGGCAAGTTCAAGGATTACATCGCGATTCCGAAGATCAATGGCTACCAGTCTCTGCACACCACCCTGGTCGGCCCTTTCGGCACCAACATCGAGTTCCAGATGCGCACCGATGCCATGCACGTCGTCGCAGAATCCGGCGTCGCTGCGCATTGGCTTTACAAGGCCACTGATCCCGACGGCGATGCTTCACAGCGGCTGGGAGCGCAATGGCTCCAGTCGCTTCTCGATATCCAGCATGAAACCCGCGACGCGGCAGAGTTTTGGGACCACGTCAAGATCGACCTCTTTCCCGAGGCCGTTTATGTATTTACGCCCAAAAGCCAGATCATGGCCATGCCGCGCGGTGCAACCATCGTGGACTTCGCCTATGCGATCCACAGCGACGTGGGCCATCGCGCCGTCGCGGCCAAGGTCAACGGAGAGCAGGTTCCGCTGCGGTCGGAATTGCAAAACGGTGACGTGATCGAGATCATCACCGCATCGGTCTCCAGCCCCAACCCGGGGTGGCTGGGATTTGTGCGCACAGGCAAGGCCCGCTCCAAGATACGCCATCACCTCAAGACCATGGCGCTGTCAGAGTCGCAGGATCTTGGCGAGAAGATGCTGGCCCAGGCGCTGCGCGCCGAAGGCATAGAGCGCGAGCGCCTGCCCGACGACGATGAAGCCCACCACGCAACCTGGGAAAAAATCCTGCGATTTACCGGCAACCGTTCCCGTGCTGATTTGCTGACGGACATCGGGCTGGGCAAACGCATTGCCAGCATGGTGGCCAAACGCATCGTCACCCTTCTTGCCGAGACCGGCGAAAAACCCAACGCGCTCCTCATGAGCCGCGAGCGCTATACCGCCCATGAGTCCGTGTCCCAGGGCGGTTTGGTGATTGATGGCAGTGAAGGCGCATCCGTGCAGTTTGCGCCCTGCTGCAAGCCGATCGCCGGTGACGACATCGTGGGCTACCTGGGCCGCGGCGAAGGGCTGGTGATACACACGGACGACTGCGCGGTCGCCAAACGCCTGCAGCACCGCGACAGTGAGCGCTTCATCGCAGTGGACTGGTCGGACGAACCGGTGCGCACCTTTGAAACCAATCTGCTGGTGACGGTTTCCAACGGCAAGGGCGTGCTGGCGCGTGTGGCCGCCGCACTTGCCAGCGCCGAGGCCGACATCACCCACGTGGACATGCAGCAGGAGCCTTCGCACGACGCCACCGACCTTCGCTTCGGTGTGGCGGTGCGCGACCGCATCCATCTTGCGTCGGCTCTGCGCAGCGTCAAACGCACTCCCTCGGTGCTGAGGGTGCAACGCGCCAAGTCGACCGGTTAAGCCGCCGCCATCTTGTCCGGCGCCGGGTAGTCCACCTTCAAGACCTCCAGTGTCTGCAGGCCCTGCGGTGTGACCAGGCTCACTTCGTCGCCGACCCTTGCCTTGAGCAAGGCCCTGGCGACAGGCGATATCCAGCTGATTTGCCCCAACGCGCTGTTTGCCTCGTCGATGCCCAGGATGGTCACGCAGCGCTCCGCGCCGCTGTCATCGGCGTAGGCCACCGTCGCACCAAAAAACACCTGGTCGCTGCCGTGATGAATGGACGGATTACTGATCTCGGCAATTTCCAGTCTTTGCGTGAGGAAGCGGATGCGCCGGTCAATTTCCCGCAAGCGCTTTTTGCCGTAGTGATAGTCGCCGTTTTCAGAGCGGTCGCCGTTGCTCGCGGCCCAATGGACAACATCTACCATCTTGGGGCGCTCGTTGTCGATCAACTCCAGCAGTTCGCTGCGCAGGCGCTGATAGCCCTGCGGCGTGATGTAGTTTTTGCCACCGGCAGGCAAAGGCGCGAGCGCCGGCTCGTCGTCTTCCTGCTCGGTTTCTTTGGTAAAGGCTTTGTTCATGCTCCGGCCACCATAGCATTCATGGCCGCCAGCCGCGAACGCCTTTAGAAATCTTCCATGCCCAGCACGAGGGGATTTTCGGGCGTGTAACTCTTGCCCGCCACAACCATGTCAGCGGCCCGGGCATGAATCATCTCGGCGTCCCCTTCGTAGGCCTTTTTCAGGGAATCCGGCCCTGGCACGGCGCCAAAGAACTCTTCCATCGCCTCACGCGAAATCCTGACCGGAATGGTCGTGCCTGCGTGCGACAGGCTAAAACTGAGCCACTCGCCGTGGTCCTCGACGTTCTGTGATTCCATTTCTCTCCTCCGCAATGAGCTTCCAGAATAGCGGAGCTCTCGCCGGGCGTACAGCCCACCGGGGGCTGTATGGCCTCAGGAAAACCACTAAAAAGCCCTTGCGCAAAGAAAAATAGCCTAGAGGGGTGAGCCTCTAAGCTATTGAAATCACTAATAAAAGTGGTGCGGCTGGCAGGAATTGAACCCACGACCCCTTGGTTCGTAGCCAAGTACTCTATCCAACTGAGCTACAGCCGCTAAGCCTCAAATTATAGCTTATTTAAATGGTAGGGCGTGAGTGACTTGAACACTCGACCAAAGGATTATGAGAACAACTGAATCCTGTGCCTGCCCCTGCTAAGCCTAAGAAGTGTAAGCACTTTTTCTTTTGAGTTCGCGTGGCCGCGTGCCGACCGAGCCTATTCCGACCTTTTATGGCCTGTTTGCCCGGCCACGCCGAGTTTTCTCAAAGCAAATCAACGAGTTGCGGGCGCCGAGCCGAACCGAAACCGAGTTCTGCGGGGGCGCGGGCCCCTAGCGAGTGTCTCTGGAAAACTGAAACTCTGGAAAACTCCGTCCAAGCCGCCCGCTGGGGGGAAGAGCGAATGGCATGGAAATTGAATCAGATAGGGTCTCATTTTTGTGCCGGCCATACAATCAAAGCTCAATCCAAGATGCACCGTCGAGGAGCGGCTTGAGAACTGAGCAAAATCCTTTGCCGAAACAATTAGACCTTCGAATAGCGCTCTCGAGCCTTTTGGGGGGAGTTCTTTTCGCATTGGCAGTGTGGGCGGCAATGGAAAAAGTTAAGCCCCCTGAAGGCTTCGTCTTTCAACGCCTACCCACTCAAACCGGCGTCTACCGGTGCTGCAGTGACAACGACAGTAATTCGCGCACGAGTCAAAGCACACTTAACAACGTACGGCTCGAATGTCTTGACATAGGCTATTTCCAGAATTCACGTAGTCGCGATTGCGGTGTCAGGCCGCTAAACCTGGAAGTGGTCGAAGTTGAGCAGGTTCTCATACCGACTTTTTCTGGACCATCGCCAATAGTCTCAAAGATCAGCTTCAGAGGGCATAGCTACCTCCACGTGAGCGACAGTGAAATCCGAAAGCGATGGTTATTAAGCAATACCGTTGTTCTTGTATTTGCTGTTCCGTTTGGTGCAATGGTTTCGGCTCTTCTTCTACTTGTCCTGGCCAAGCTCCTGCGATGCGGACAACTAAGCCGCCGATGACGTTTCACGCGGCATGGCAATCTTGATCTGGTTATAAATTCCCTTAGGAATTGAACCACTCGTTTCATTCAACAAAGACCAGCTACGTGCCAGCGCCCCACTGCTGATTCGCTCGATTACGCGGGTCAATCAACTTGAAAACTTCCGCGTCCAGTGGATCAGTTTTCGGTGAAAAACTGCGCCCGTGTTGAATGCCGTCGAAATCTGACCCGGTTAGAGCAGTAATTTCCATCGAAACCTGACCCACGTAGGCACTACTCTGCTTGTTTTAAAAGCAGAGGGAAATTAGGAGTGATAGACGTGGCGACATTGAATGTCATCAGGCGGTGGGCATTGAGAGATCAGTTGTCCATCCGCGAGATTGCAAGGCGTACAGGCCTGGCTCGCAACACAGTAAAGAAGTACCTTCGGTCCGATGAGGCTGAGCCCAGGTACGCAAGGCGGGTCAGCTCAAGCAAGCTCGATCCCTACGCTGAGAAGCTGGCCACCTGGCTGGGAATCGAGGCAACAAAATCGCGGAAACAGCGGCGCACTTTGAGGCAGATCCACACAGATCTAATGGCCCTCGGGTTCGATGGATCCTACGGAAGAGTGGCAGCTTTCTACCGGAAATGGCGGTTAGACCGTCAGGAGGCGCTTCGAACTGCCGGCCGCGGCACCTTCATTCCGCTGATATTTGGGCCGGGGGAAGCGTTTCAGTTTGACTGGAGCGAGGACTGGGCAATGATTGCCGGCGAGCGCACCAAGCTGCAGGTGGCTCATTTCAAGCTAAGCCATAGCCGCGCTTTCAGCGTCCGAGCCTATCTGCTGCAGACGCACGAAATGCTATTTGACGCCCATAACCACGCCTTCGGGGTGCTGGGTGGGGTGCCAAAGCGCGGCATCTACGACAACATGAGGACGGCAGTAGACAAGATTCGCAGTGGCAAAGAACGAGACGTCAATGCTCGCTTCAATGCAATGGTGAACCACTACCTCTTCGAGGCCGAGTTCTGCAACCCCGCCTCTGGCTGGGAAAAGGGGCAAATCGAGAAGAATGTCCGGGATTCCCGTCATCGCCTTTGGCAACCCATGCCGGCTTTCGGCACCTTGATAGAGCTGAATGAGTGGCTCGAGATACGTTGTAAAGCCCTCTGGAAGGAGATAGCCCACGGCAAGCTGCCGGGCACGGTGGCTGATGTCTGGGCAGAAGAGAAGTCGTTTCTGATGCCTCCGCCGCCGGCCTTTGACGGGTTCGTCGAGCACACGAAGCGCGTTTCACCCACCTGTCTTGTGACCCATGAACGGACCCGATACAGCGTTCCTGCATCGTTTGCCAATCGACCAGTAAGCCTTAGGGTGTACGCGGACCGCTTGGTTGTTGCTGCAGAAGGTCGGCTGATCTGCGAACACCAAAGAATCATTGATCGCCGCCACGACGGGGCGGGACACACCGTCTATGACTGGCGTCACTATTTAGCTGTACTGCAGCGAAAACCTGGGGCCCTAAGAAACGGCGCCCCGTTCACCGAGTTCCCGACCGCCTTCAAGCGGTTGCAGGCATTGCTACTCAAAAAGCCTGGCGGGGACCGTGAGATGGTGGAAATACTGGCACTTGTTCTGCACCATGACGAGCAAGCGGTACTGGCGGCCGTAGAGACCTCCCTGGAAGCAGGGGTCGCCACCAAGACCCACATACTGAACGTATTGCACCGCCTGGTTGGCGGAAAGCCAGCCATTCCTGAGATCATCGCTCCGCAAGCACTGAAACTCGGTACAGAACCGCAGGCCAACGTGCGTCGCTATGACTCACTTCGGGAGGTCGAGGTCGACCAGGAGGTGCGATATGGCACGTGAATCCGAGTCAAATTCAATCGTCGCGCTTCTAAAGGGACTCAAAATGCACGGCATGGCCCAGGCTGTGTCGGAGTTGGGCGATCAAGGTGCACCCGCGTTCGAAGCAGCAAAGCCCATCCTTGCGCAGCTGCTCAAAGCGGAAACGGCAGAACGTGAAGTACGGTCTATGGCTTACCAGATGAAGTTGGCCAGGTTCCCCGCATACCGGGATCTGGCTGGCTTTGACTTCGGCCATAGCGAGGTCAACGAGGCAATGGTGCGCCAGCTACATCGATGCGACTTCCTCGAAAAGGCTCAAAACATCGTTCTGGTCGGTGGTCCAGGCACCGGAAAGACTCATTTGGCCACTGCGATCGGGGTTCAGGCTATTGAGCATCACCACCTACGTGTCCGGTTTCTCTCCACGATTGAGCTGGTCAACGCTTTAGAAGTTGAGAAATCAACTGGCAATACAGGCCAGCTCGCCCACCGATTGATGTACGTGGACTTGGTGATCCTTGACGAGCTGGGTTACCTGCCGTTCAGCCAGTCAGGAGGAGCTCTCCTCTTTCATTTGCTTTCAAAGCTCTACGAAAGAACTAGTGTCGTAATAACGACCAATTTGAGCTTCGGAGAATGGGCCAGCGTCTTTGGTGATGCAAAAATGACAACCGCTCTTCTGGATCGACTCACCCACAGATGTCATATCCTCGAAACCGGAAACGACAGCTATCGATTCAAAAACAGCTCTGCAAAGACTCAGCCCAAAAAGGAGAAGATCAAGAACTTATCCACACCGTGAGCACTCTCTGCTCACAAAGAGTGTGGGTCAAGATTTGATGGAAAGATCGGGTCAGGCTTCAGCGGAACTCAACACCATTCCTGACTTGCGCCTGAGTCTCAAAGATGGAGGTGGCAAGCCACCTTTTTAACCCCCGCAGCTTTAGACGGTATAGGGCCTAACCGCGCCGACGCTACCGCCGCTTCCAAGCTGATTGGTCTGTGAATTGACTAGGACCGTGATATTTTTCTAAAAGTTCATTCTCGCCCTGAGGCATACTAAAAGCGTAACAATGTAACAAAGCCAAATATGACAGAACAAGCCGACACTGGTTCATCGCTAATGAAGATGGTTGAGGCCATCGCCATCAGTCCTCAAGATGCACGTGTCGTAGTAGAACAGTATGAAACGCAAGCAAGGAAAGCCCTCCCAAGAGCTAGCAATAGGAACATCCAAAAGATCGTTACGGATAAGATCATCCAGCGCTACTCAAGGTTAGCCGCGACGTCAGGGGCGGTTAGTGCGATTCCCGGCGTAGTACCTGGCGTTGGAACTGCCGCTGCAGTTCTTGGTGGCGGGCTGGCCGACGTCACTGTCTGCATGAAACTACAAATCGATATGACGATGTGTCTAGCGGTAGCGATCAATAAAGAACTTTCAAATGAAGATGCAAAGCACATGTCCTTTCTCATCGCGCTGGCGGGCAGTCTTGAGAAATTAGGTACGGCGGGTATGACTAAAGTTGCCTCCAAAGCCGGAGTGAAAATGGTCAAAAAATATCTTACCGGTCCTACGCTCGCAACGATCAAAGAGCTATTCAAGAAAATCGGTATTGTTTTCACTCAAAATGCAGCAGCTAAAGCCATCCCTTTTGGAGTTGGCGTACTCATCGGCGGCTCTGCTAATTACGCATTGACGCGGTACGTGGGTAAAACAGCTTGCGAACTATTTCTGCTGGACATTGCTGAGAACTGCGAAGCGGTCGACTAAAAAACTGCATTCTGCGTTTATGACCAGTTGGTGTTAGCCATCTGTTTTGTGGTCGGAGGTCATCCATGTGATCTGGAGTGGTCAGGAGCGCCCTGGATTCCAACCTCCTGGATGCATTCTACTTATTGATGTAGCCGAACTAAATATTAGCTTACAACGAGCTGTCCCGATATCGATAGTTAGCTAGATTCCAACCGATAAACTCGCCAGATTCAACGTGTGAGCTAGTGAATATTGGAGATAAGTCGGGAAGCCAGAGCACGAGCTGAACAGCCATCATCGCGCTTTGAAATGGCTGCTGCCATCTCGGTTAGAGGCACTGGTCGGATTACGACCGTAGCCAAGTTACCGCCCGTTGATGGGTCCTTGATCTCTATCCGCTCGTCGCGTCCGTCGGTGGCCATCGTTGCATAAAGCAAAACGCTCGTTTTCGCTTTTGACGGTATCGCATAAATTGAAAGCTGGTACAGCCATTCGGGCGGAAGGGAAAGCTTCCATAGGTCTCGGTACTTGGCGTCGAAAAATCCCACCAGGTTTTCGTCCTGATAAATCGCGAGGTCAGGTCTTGGCGTTGGCGTTCTCCTCGAACGCGGGTTCGCACCCTTCGCGAATGCAAATAAGGTGCGGATTGGCACCTCATCTTTCACGGCGTACCGTGTAAGGTGATCATCCAGAAAGCGGCATAAGAGCCGTTGAAAAAACATGTTCATGTCGAAGAGATGCCCGCTCATTTCCGCAGACCTATCGCTATCCGAACCAAGTCCTTGGTCCTGCAGAAGCAAGGTAATAATACGAAGGGCGGCGCCAGCGGGCTCGGTCACGCGGGTCAATCCTGATTCAGCCGCCTCAACTTCTCTGAGAGAAATGCGGGAAGGCACTTGGATACCCGAAAATGACGGATATTGGTGCTGCACGTAGCGCCTGACCTCCTGGCTGTCAGCAATCGCTGCCGCGGCTTGGAGCCCTCCGAGCAATACCTGATTAAGGCTCCAATTGGTACTCCGGTCGAAGCGGCGGCAAGGAAGGGTGGCATCGATAGCGCCACCTCGGCGAATATACTCACTTACCAGTAACTGGCCGCGTGGGCTCACGAGATTCTCATTTCTCCCTATATATCGTTGGTCTAACCCGCGGCGTAGCAATCGCTCGGTTTCCTTACCTAACATCACGATCAATAAGTCATGAATTCCGAGATCTTCAACATTGGCGAATGTGGTGTCAAAGGTGCCCAGGTCGTGTAGACCGTAGGCATAGCTTAGAAGTCGTGCCAGTGGAAGCCCCGCGAGCTTAGGCTTGATCCTGATGCGCAATGGCCCTATATCTACACATCCGACGTATGAGTTGCTAACTAACTCTAGGCCATTGCGCAACTCTCGGACTGTTATGCGATGAGCCAAAGCACCAACAACGCGTCGCAGGGAAGGATCGTCATCAAAAAAGTTATATTTGAGCTCGGGCGCGGACCGCGCGTCAGCCTGGTCCCATTCAGTCATTGAAACTGATTTTCTCATTCAGCTAGGCAGGCGAGCCGCCATCGATCTCGGCATCTTCATCTTGGGCTGCATCTTCTTGCCCTGTTCCTGTCGCCTCTTCGGTTAATGTCAGACGGTGCATCTCTGGGAAATGCAAGGCGGCAAACAGGTCATCCTCGTTATGCTGATCAAAGAGCTCCTCGCGAATCCGAGAATTCTCAACATCGATCAGCGCGCCCCCGAGAATTTGTCCCAAAGTTTCCAGGTCGTCGTAGCAGTATTCTTCTAAGAGAGGCAGGATTTCGTCTCGAAAAACACGCGAGAAATCGGCGGCGGAATTGACCGGCATTAGGTAAGCATGCCCTATCTGCAGATTTCTCGCGTCGCGCTTCAAGTGCTTGCGTATTCTTGCGTTGAGCGCATCGAGCCACGGCCCAAGCGCGATTGCCCCCACTGAGCGGCGCAGCAACGAGCCACTATCGGGCATCAATTCCACAAACCCAAAGCGGCGGCGCAAAGCGGTGTCAAGAAGCGAGATTGACCGATCGGAGGTGTTCATGGTTCCCAAGATGAACACGTTTTCAGGGATACGGAACTTGGAGCCGGTCACTGGCAACAGGATGTCCCTTCCGCGCTTGTCCCGTTCGATGACAGTGATCAATTCACCAAAAATTCGCGGAAGATCGCCTCGATTGATCTCATCGATTACCAAATAGAAGTGCTTCTTGGATGCGCTTGCATCCCGGCATAGTTTTTTGAACACTCCGTCCCTTGGCTCGAAGACCATGCCGCCGCTCACGGTTTTGGGGTGCAGCCCCTCCATAAAATTCTCGTAGCCCCAGCCAGGGTGGAATGTGCAAATCCGGACAAGTCCGTCCTCCGCCTCGATCTCCTGCTTTTCGCTGACCGCGAGATCTCCGAAGCTCCGGTTGAATGCGTGTCTGGCGGCCAACTCCTGGGCAACGCCCAGTCCTCTATAAGTTTTGCCCGTCCCCGGGGGACCGTACAAGATAACTTGTCCTTTTCGTCGAAGTATTGCCTCAACGCGTGCAGCAAATACATCCAGAGGCTTCAGAGTCGATGCCTTGACGGGACTTGCAGGCTTGACGGACGGCCCAGCCACTCCTGCAACCTGTTTTTCGATTTCCAGGAGGTTAATGGCGTGTTTGCCAAGTTCGTACACAGTCGTACGCGGTCCCTCCAATTCACCGAGCTTGAACTGTCCCACAGTCATCCATTTGACCGGCCGCTTGTGCGGAAACCGGAGAGACCCATCGTATTCATACGGGCCAACGATTCGACCGACGCCTAATACCGTCTGTCCCTCGCACGCCACGACCATATCAGGCTCTGCCATCTCGCGAGCAAAGTTAAGAATCTCCCCGGCCTTACGAGTCGCCATCGCGCCGTTGTCATAGTCATTCTTCAAAAATTCTGCGATCTGACCCTTTGCTTCCCCTGGATCCAAATTCAATGTCTGTGTTAGGTCCGGAACAGAATTCTTCCAGCCAATAGAAATAAAGCCGCCGTCTCGCATGTCCTGCCAATGGCTGTCTCCTGCGCTTCCTTCGGTGGTGCCTACCTTCCAGTACCTGTGAAAAGCAGTATCGCGGAGATTAAGAAGTTTATTGAAGGTGACGATGGGAACACCGATATCGTTTGCTCCTTGCGCGAACCGTCCAGCGCAGAGAAATCTGGGAGCAGATCCTTTCAGGATCCCCACCCCGTCTGGTGGCATCTGCAACAACTTGATCAAATGAAATCGCTGATACGCCGGACTGTGATACGCGTCGAGGGTCTCTGGATGCATCAGAAACCAGTACTTGTGCGCCCAACCGTCTCGCGATAGATTCGGAGCAGCAGTCTCCATCGCTTCCTGCAGCCGTTGATAGGAGGCGTCAGTTGAATCGCCGCGGGGATACTGTGAAAGGACGCTGGTTCCGTTAACCAGTTCTGCTCGCTGGCTTTCGGCGATGGCAATTGCTTGGTCGAGGGTGAGCAAAACCGGCGCCCGAGGTGTGCCACTGGTCCATGCGCCGTCTTGCTGACGTTGGTAGATCCCGAACTTGAGCGCGGTGCCGCCGCGGATACCGCCGAAAGAATTCCCAGCGAATTCATCGTCGTTTTTGAACTCCAACCAATAGGCCATGCACCGGGCCTCATTGTCCTGGCGTCCATGCATTAACTTCAATAGTTCTTCACCGTCAACGGCTTGCAGTGCAAGAGGGCCAAACCTTGCCCGAAAAAGAGATGTCTGTTTATCTAGTTGAACAGGCGCTGGAATATCGCCGTTCGCAACTCCTTTTGCGTGCAACGTTCGCAATTCTGCTTGAATACTCGCATTCATGTCCCTCATCCTCCACTCTTTTGTATCCTAGCACTCCCGCGGGTCGCGACCTCTCGTACATGCGCAGTGCATCCGGCTCTGCTACTTCCGGCCATCATCGACGCATGAAGCCGCAAGGTCGTTGGCTAGGAATCAATCGACCACCGGATTGAAGAACGCGCTGATACCCGATGAGCGCCTTCGATCACGCTCTTATCCCTCGGGAAAACTTAACAACATATCGCTGCCCCTCCAATCGAAGGAGGCGCCAAACACTCTTTCATGTCACGATTGGATCGTAATCAATCCTGCACAAGGTAAAAATATGGAAGAGAAAAAATTAGCCGACCGCATCGACGGAAGCTCCCTCAACTCGGCCGTTTTAGTGGCGGCGCAGTTGGTTAAAGAAATCCCAGATAGCAGCTATGAGATGTCTAAGGATCCATTTCTACTTGCACGCGCCAAAGCCGTAAACATCGGTCACCTTGCTTCCGCAATAGTAGAGACTATCCAGAGCCGAATGGATGGACCGCTTCCCGAGTATCACAAGCTACCCGGTGATTGTGGGTTCTATTGCAGAAAGCCAGCAAAGAGCTGACCATGCTTCCTCTCGGGCTACGCACAACCTCGACGCTTTCGGCCGATAAGCAATTCATCGCCATACTCTCAAAGCTCTCCCAAGAAGAAATGGGGCGTTATGTAAAACGCGTGGTACGAGAGAAAGGCGTGTCAATCGATCTAGCTGATACCTATAGGGTGCAGTTCTTGAGGTTCTTTGCGTTAGCGGTTCACTTGCAGCTGAATCTGGCACCAACCAAAGCTATCGATATTTTCTGGCATGAATTCATCCTTTATACACGCCCATATACCGAGTTTTGCACACGTCATTGCGGCTTCTATTTCCACCACGAGCCGTTTGACGATGAAACATCAGGCAAAGACATTTCAGAAACTTTTAATGCAGATTTAGTAATTGACCAGCATTTCACTAGGCTAGATCTTTTGCAGGATGACGCAGCGCATAAATGCGCCAGCGGGCAGAGACGATAAGGATTTAGAAACCTGCGCGCAGCTGATGTAGGCTTGGCCCACTCCATAAAGAAAGACCGGTGATCCAAAAGAGCTAGTTCACCTTCCAGGACTCGCTCACCCCGGGTAACTTCGAAGGGTTGACTCAAGGCGCCGGGGAACAAAAAAAAAGCAATAAGAACCCCGGCACCCGTTAGGGCACCGAGGCGTAGGTCGTAGCAATGCCGCTCGTAGGCAGCTATAGAGCACCGCTCAAGGAGGGTTACCTCTGCGCTGAACTCGCCCCGCGAATCATCGCCGAGGCACTGTTCGCCGCATCCATCAAAGACTTCGAGCTCAAGTGGGCGTAGCGTTCCGTCACGGAATGGCTGGAGTGGCCCAAGATCTTCTGCACCTCATAAAGGCTACGGCCGCTGTTGACCAGGAAAGACGCATACTGATGTCGCAGATCGTGCAGCCTCAGCTTCGGTAGCCCCGCCTTCACGCGCAACCTGGCCCACACCTTGTGGATGTTTTGCAGGTGCTCGCCCGTCCTGCCGCTGATGAACAGGTGCGGTGACGTACGATCCGGGTTTTCTCCCTTGAGCATCTCGAGCAGCTCGATTGCGCTGTCGTTGAGCGGCACCGACCTGACCCGCTTGCTCTTGCTGGTGGCCGCCGCGATACGCCAGACTCGAGTTTGGAAGTCGATCTGGTCCCATGTCGCGGCCAGCGCTTCATTGAGGCGAGCACCCGTGCACAGCAGAAAAAGCGCGACATTGCAGACCGTGCGATTCTCATCGGTGCGAAACACCGTCAGCAGCCGCTCCAGCTCCTGTGGCGTCAGGTAGTTCTCCAGCCTGTTGTCGGCGTTGAACAGTTTGATGCGCACGATCGGGCTCATCGGGATCACATCCCACTCCACCGCACGATTCAACATCTGGCGTATGAGTTTAACCACGTGATCGGCCGTTGCGGGCGCCAAGCCTCGGGTCAATATACGCCCATGGAATTCCTGTACATCCTGCCTGCGCAGCTCGTTCAGCCGTTTATCGCCAAAGGCCCCTTGAATGTAATTGTTGAACAGGCCCTCGTCCTTTTTCCAGGACCGCTTGTGCAGCTTGGCATAAGGGAGATAAGAATCCCTGAAGAACGTCGCCATAGTGGGTACTGACTTCTGGGCCTTGAGTTCGCCGCGTGGGTCCGCTCCCATCGTGATCGACGCCCTCAGGTTCTTGGCCTGTTTGCGGGCGTCTGCCAGGGTCATGTCAGTGGTGCGCCCGATTTTCTGGTGGCAGGTCTTGCTGCCGGCGTCCTTGTAACGCAGGTAGTAGGTGCCCTGGCCGGGACTGGTGGCGCGCACTTCGATGTAAAGGCCGCTGCGTAGCGGGTCCACCAACTCCACACGGCGCTGGCCGGGCGGGCATTGGAGGCTGCTGTCGACAAATGCCTGGTCTAATTTTTCGATGATTGCCATGGTTCTCCTTTTTGCTCTCGAGCGGACAGACGGCAAAACGCCATCCGCCCAGGTTCGTTAAATGGTCAATGCAAGCGCACCGATCGGGCACTCGACGAAAAGTCACTTCAGGGCTCCTTTACTAGATAAGCGGGCACAGCTAAGCCGCGACCCAAACAGTCACAGCTCACTAGCGGTGGGAGAAAATAGACAGCCCAGCCAGCAATTTCCAGCGCTAGAGTCACCGGGGCCCTTGGCCGGCCCGACTGAATAGCTAGATCTGGAAAACTGCGGCAGGCTGGCTTTGATGCAGCGGACTTTGCGTCACGCCGTCAGATTGGCAGAATTTCAGGTTGCCGGTCGATCCAGCAGCTCAAAGAGATGGGCACCCCGGGCCCCGGTCTTGTAGTTCCACCTGTGCATAGTGGGATCCCCGCCCGTGTAGCGGGTAACAATACCGGAGACATTCGCCCGAGATGCGCCGCAAAGGTCCGAAACGCCCTTAATCAACTCCATCCGCTTGACCACCCCGGCCATTATTTGGCCTTCGACCATCTTGATGAGCACCTCATCAGCCACCAAAGCCGCAGCTTGCTTGATAGGGTCCAAGTCCATCAAATCGATCTCTTTCACGGTGAGCAACACGTCCTCGTATCGCGCCTGGCGCTCAATCGAGTAACTGTAGCCCGCCCTTTCCGGGTTATTGCCGCGCCGCTTGATGTTCTTGAACTCCACAGTCTTGACGCCTTCTGCGACCGCGACCTGCGTAAGCATGTATGCGTTGTCGAAGTCGTCAACGATATCTGTCGTGCCCGCAAAGACCCTTTGGCCGTCTGCTCCTGGATTCTTGTTCACGTGCGCAAGGGCAATAAGGGTGCCTCCCTGCATTGCGAAGGTGCGCATTGCGCTGGCAAATCGGCTGCAGTCCTTCTTGTCCATGACATTCACGAATTTTTTCATGGTGTCCAGGACGATAACGGCGCCGTCGATAGTGCGCTTTGCCACCATGTCCCTCACAAGGGCCTCAAGATCATGGGCTTTGAACCCTTCATAGCCGTCGACCAGCATATGAAATCCCGAATCGTCAGCGATGCGACTTTTCTCCGCCAGCCCTGTACTGTTATCGTCCATGTTGAGATAGAAAAGCCTGTCCGGGTTGATGCGCCCCCTCTGGATGCTCTCCCATAAGAGACTGAAGGTAATCAAGGTCTTTCCGGTATTCGGCGCGGCGTAAATCACCAGCAACTGGCCTTGAATACCAATTTCGCCCAAGATCGGCCGCTCGCCCAGAGAACGCTTCCTCAGTTCAGCGCTTTGGCCGCGTAACGAAAACTTCTCGAGCGGGTGTCTCTTAGGCTGCACTGCCGGTGCGGGAGCTACAGGCACCACAGGCGCAGAATCAATCGGGACTAGCGGCGGGGGAGTTATCGGGGCATCAAGCTTCAGGCTTTTGCCCGGGGCAATCACCTCCATTTCGCAAGGTATGAACCCTTTGGCCAGGGCATCGATGTACTCAAGGTCGGAATCGCCTGCATCCTTGGCCATCTTGATGAGCGTACCTATGGTCAAGGGATTTGCTGCGCCGCCCCGGAACGACCGCCACTTCGCCTCCATGGTGCTGCGTCCCGGATATCCCCTACCGCCACTGCTCCAGGCATCCACCAGATCCAGCCCTTCATCGCTGCCGCCTGTTTCGTTGTGAACTGCCATAAGGGCATTTGCCCAATCGCGATAACCGCAATTCGGGTCGATGAAGTCCAACAGCATTGCCAGCACTTCCGTTGAGTTTTCATCAGCGGTTTCACGTTGGAACTGTGGGGTTACCTGATTGACCGAGGCCGCAAACTCTGCCTCGATTGACAGCATCTTGACGATTTGATCTATCGAATATCGGCGTTCGGGATTCCAAGTGATCAGCTGGCACTGAAAAGGAGCACCGGCGGCGTCGCAATGCTTGGCCTTTCCGTTCACAGCGACCGGCAGCCTCACCCAGCGAGTGCTTCCATTCAGTGCATCACCATCAGACAAGTTTCTGGTTTTGAGCGCCTTTTGGAATCGCTCAATCAGGGCCAGATCTTGCAGCGGTACGTCGTGGATGATCCCGACTTGGTAATTGCCGCGGCTAGTTTCGATGATCCACGACGGCTTTAGCCCGACGATATCCCGAAAGGGTACTTTGGTGCCAATGTCGTCCAGTACCGTGACCTGATAGGAGGCAAAGTTCGCCTTGCGGGCTCTAATGGTCCCGTCGGGGTCAGGCCGGACAGTCGCGCAATTGACGTAATTGTTCCTGCCCGGCGGGCATTGCACATTCACATTCAACGCAGCCATGGCGGGCCAACCGCTATGGTCGGTCGGATCTCCTGCCTTCGAGCAGACTGCAGCAGTGGCGCCATCAAGGGTTGTCTCAAAAACAGCCGAGACAAACCTTGAATTAGTAATGGAATCTACCGCAGGCTTCGTGCCCAAGGTCGCAGCGTCGAATCCAGAGCTCGTGATGGGAATATCCGATGTATCGCCTTCCGGGAAGGGACTAAGTGGCTCGAAAAGCCTGCTGGCTTCGGCCGCAAAGGCGCGTAAAGATTCGGAATCATCGCGAGGTTTTGAATCAACCACCCCGTTATCGATCGAGGTGGGTTCTTCGATATTTGAAATTAAAAAGCTATTTATCATTATTTATTGTTATAAGTTGAGGGGTTGGCATTAAAGCCGTGTTTTGGAGGCCGACGCAATTCAGCCTTGGCCAGCGGAACACAATATCGCCGGCACAAATCGCCCGTTTGGGACTTTCCGTTTAGTTAATTTTTAAAGAGCCGCTAAAACTGCCTGCTGTAATCAGCAGGGGGAGCGGATTCTACGCGCGGATTCGCTGTTGGCGGCTACCTGCCGAGGCTGGGACCGTGAAAAACTGAAAATCTGCGGCAGGTCGTCTTCTGCAGGTTCCCAGAATTCCAGGTTTTCAGGTCCACCAGCTTTTCCGCCGAAGTGAGAAATATGCCGTGGGCAAGCACTACTTAGTGCTGGAGCGGCCCCTCGCTACTTTTCACCAGTCTTGCAGGATATTTCACCAATACAATAAGAAAAAGCCGCATAAAATGCTGATTAGCATTTTTGGTACTTGGGATGATAAAAGCCCACTAGGACTCAGTCGGTGGCTTTCAGAATAACGGTCATCTCAGCGTGTTCTGCCATGTACTCACGGAGCCAGTGGTACTGCTGCGCACAGGTCTGCGCAAACTCCTCATTACCCGAGAACGACAACATGCTGTACGCGTATAGGCAGACGGTGATGCCGAACGCATCGGCCGAAAGGTCTCCCTCAAACCCGTTGTCGCAGATCACGTGGAAAGGCTCGGCCTGGTCTGGCGCCATATAGAAGCCGCCGTTACTGAGCAGGTTGAAATGCCACAGCCCCCCGTTGTACTGCTCGCTCAGGCTGCCGGCGGTGTCGAACACAAACGATTCGACGTACATCGGGAAGCGGATCCCGAACAGTTTTGCCGGGACGTCCAGTCGGCGGCGGTCATCCAGGCGCTCGCTGAAGATGGATGCGGGTGAAGTCATAAGGTTCTTTCTTAAGTTGGTGATGCGAGGTGCCCTTGCGCTTAACCCGGGCACGGCTGTGCCTCCACACGCGGCGGAACCCGACATTTCTGCGGGTGGGTCAGGTCAAAGGCGGTAAAGGTGGGGAAAGCGGCGTTTTGGGCAGGTCAGGACCGGTCAGTCCTCGCCGGACCAGTTGCCCTGATCTGCAGCGGCTCCGGCCATAAGCCCAGCCTGGTCGCTCGCAGCACGGCAGCAAGCCTCATCGGACAGGTCCCAGTTCAGAACCTCTTCAAGGGCGGGTATCAGGTAGTTGTAGATTGGCACGGTGAAATTTCCTTTTGCGTCGGTTGTGGTGATGGATGAACAGAAACACTGCCGCCCCGAAGAGCAGCAGGAAGAAGGCATGGACGGGATAGAAAAGGCACAGCAGCACTGCGACTCCTCCGCCCAGCCAGCGCGGCGATTGCGACACCAGACTCAGCAGAGCGGTCGCGACAAGAACGCCAATCAGAAGCAGCGACATCGATCTCCTTGCTTGAAAACGTAATCAAAGGGGTACAAAAAGTAGGGTCGGTTTGCGGGCGGTATTGCGCCAGCCGCAGATGGGTAAAAAGCAGAATCCGTTGCGAATCAACGGGTTAGCCGCGATCGCATTGCACGACCAAAGGACTAGCACTCCTGTGGTCTAAGCCTCAGGCCTTCGTTTTTACAGACTTGGCGCTCTTGGCCGGCGCCTTCGCGGGTCGATCCCACGGCGCTTGGGCCGCCGGTGACTTGATCGCCGCCTTCACCGGGTTTACCGGCTTTGGCTTGGCCCCGGGCGAGACACGCACCGCTCTGGCTTTGCTGCCGGGCACCGCGTCGGGGTCCAGGTCCACGCCGCCCAAGATCAGCTTCTGGATTTCGGACACAAAGGCCGGGGACTCCGTGGCGACGTAGCAGCGCGGGTTGTCGGTTGACCGCTGGAACAGCCCCTCATGCTTCAAGACCGCCAACATGAAGCCCCCCGAATTGGCGGACTTGCTCTTGAACAGCGGAAACAGAGAAGCACTGGTGACGAGCGGTAGCTTGCTGAGCGTGCGCTGGATGTCCGTGGCAGCGACCCAGTCCCGCCCGTAGAACCCTCCGCCGTCGTTGTCGTAGATGCGAAAGCGCACATCGGCCTCGCCCAGCGTGCCCACGTGATAAGTCAGCTTGGACTTGCCGGTCAAGGTCCGACAGGTGCCGATCTTCAGGATGCGAACCGGCGAGTTGGCCGGGATAGTTTTCTTGGTAGACAAAATTGCTCCTTGGTTGATGAATAAATAAAAGAAGACTCTTCATTTCAGAAACAAGATTTCTCGCTTTGGACCTGACCGGGTTAGTGCCCGAGAAACACAAAAGCCACCCGTAGGTGGCCTGTGGCAAGGGCTGGCGGCGCGTCACCGCTCGGTGCCTTCCGGTGCCTTTACCGCGTATTGCCGGCACATGGCCAACAGCTCGGGGTCAACTGCGCCGGACTTGGGCACAAAGACCAGTACCCCATAGCCGTCGTCGCTGAGGACGAAGACGAACTCATAGCAACTGACGTGTTCCTCCAGGATTTCCCAGCAGCCCGTGAAGCCTTCTTCGCCATAACTCTTTCCGTCAAAGCGATTTGTCAGGACGGGAAAACCCAGCTGCTTATCCAGAACCTCCGGCATGTCCCCATCCCTGACCACGATGAAGTAGCCGCACACATCGGAGTCATATGGACCGTCCTGGCTGAGCGCGGTAAATCGTTGCCGCAGCAGGATTCGCAGCTCGGGATCGGTAATGGCGTCTATGGCTGCGGGATCACGTAGCACCAGCATGGGCGCCCTCCTCTCTCTTCAAATCGAAATTTATTTCCTTCACAAATGACTCCTTTGGTGTGAAAAGCAAAACGCCCCAGGGCTGTAAACCGAGGGGCGTGCGGGGTGGATGAAGCGGACGGCGGGTCTGGCTTATGAACACCCATCCCGACGATCAAGCCGGCGAATCCGTGCGTACATGCCCACGGCTGCGAACGATGCGGCGAGCACGAACAGCACGAGCGCCTTCAGGACAAACGACAGATAACTCAGGTGCATCGACAGCGACCCTATATAGATCAGCGCTGAGCCCAGAACGACCATCGTGGCGGTTAACAGAAACATGGACCTCCAGAAACAACAATGCCCTCGACCCGTAACGATCGAAGGCAGTTAGTGGATGAACGTGCCGAGGCTGACTATGTGCGGGCCTTACTCCACAAGAACCAGAACAAACCAAGTTCGAACAGGACTTCAACGATGAGCCTGCCCACCATCAGTGGCTCTTTGGCACCGATCAGCATGCGCGTCGGGAACTCCGTTGCAACCCCCTGTGGGTAGTCGATGACCAGGTGAACCGGGTAAGAGATGGACAGGCCAACTACGATGACGGCCAGCACCATGATGTGCACGCGGCGCACTTTGCTCCACGCAACTAGCCAACCTGCTTTTAGGTCATGACCGGCCCGCGAGAATTCCGAGCCCAAAAGCTGCACCTCCTCTTTGGCCTTGGCCTGTACCGCCTCCCTCGCCGCCTTGTCCGCGGCTTCCTGGTCAGACGTTTGCTTCATCTTCAAGACCGCGAACAAAACGATGCCGCCCAAGAACAGGAAACACCCCAAGATCAGGAACGTCTGCTGCTGGTTCTGAAGGCCGATGTTGTGCACCCGTCCCATCCCGGTCGAAACCGTGGTGTCCATCCCGAGCGAGATGAAAACCAACAGGGCGCCCAGCCCGACCAATAATTTCCACGCCAATTTCATTGATTTTCCTCCCATGTGGGGGCGGGAGATGCACCCCGTAGCTGCCGATAAATAGGCATAAGCACTGACTCCTTTGATAAATCGAAGAGATATTTCTTCGTTATAGATACGTGAAATTTCTCAGTTTTCTGGGTGCCAAAAGAAGCACTAAGTCGGCTGATACGTGACTATAGGCCGTGGACTATAGGCTACACCAAAACGAGCATGTAACCCATGGCGGACATGCACGGCAAAGATATTGGGGTGATATTCGGAGAGGTACTCCGGGTGCACCGCATGGCGGCCGGTATCTCTCAGGAAGAACTTGCGTTCAGATCAGATGTGGACAGGACTTATGTGTCGCGCTTGGAGCGGGGAACGCGACAGCCTACGATAACGACAATGATCAATATTGGGGCGGCGCTTGGCATACCGGCTGCCGTACTAATGCAGGATGTTGAAGAGCGTTATTTAGAGTCAATCAAAGCGACCGGCCGGGGGTAGCGGTGGGGCGAGTCAAGCCGGTCCTTCAAACTAACCCATGCGCAGGCAAGAAATTACATTCAACCTGCATTCATAATTTGGATTGCTGCTATGCCCTATCCAATTGAGAAAAAGCTTGTTATTGCCGTGTCAAGCAGGGCTGTTTTCGATATGGACGAGGCGAATTCAGTTTTTGAAGAGCAAGGCGTCGAAGCCTACCGCCGTTTTCAGCTACTGCATCTGAATACTCCATTTAACAGAGGAGTAGCCTTTCCTTTCATCCGACGATTGTTGCGTCTGAATGAGCTGTATCCGGAGCAACATCCGGTTGAAGTCGTGGTTCTATCTAGAAATAGCCCTGACACCGGCCAGAGGTTCTTCCGTTCATGCCAGCACTATGGACTGTCCATTACTCGCGGCGCGTTTCTGTCCGGTGAGTCGCCACATCTTTATATCGGGGCATTTAATGCTTCGCTTTTTTTGAGTGCCAATCGGGGAGATGTCGTGGACGCGATTCTCCGTGGATTTCCTGCTGGACTCGTAATGCCCACTAAGTCTGAAGATGATGAAACAGACCATGAACTTCGGATCGCTTTCGACTTCGATGGAGTCCTTGCAAATGATGAAGCGGAACGTATCTATGCAAAAGAAAATAAGCTTGAGCATTTTCATAGTCACGAAGTAACTCACGCCACGACGCCACATGATCCAGGTCCACTAAAGGACCTGTTCACAAAGATTGGATTTTTTCAAAAATTAGAGGCCAAGAGATCACTTGAGGAAGCATCCTACGTTCCAGCCTTGCGTGTTGCCATCGTTACCGCGAGAAATGCGCCCGCAAATGAACGCATGGTCACCACACTGCGCGAGTGGGGCTTCGAAGCAGCTGAACTATTTCTCATGGGAGGCATTGAGAAGAAACGAGTTCTCGACGTGCTAAAGCCGCATATCTTTTTCGACGATCAGATTACGCATCTCGAGGGAACCGCCATGACGACACCCTCCGTCCTAATTCCGTTTGGAATCAGAAACGAAGACCTCTCCAAATCGGTGATGCCTGATGCAGACGCCTTAACCATGTAGGTGCTCTTCCCAAGCATCTTGTTATTCGGCATTGGAGCTACTTATGTAGTTCAGCTGGATTACGAGTAAGCTGCGCGCGCCAGATCTATGACTTCAAAGGCGGTCTTGCGTTGACCACTCTGAACATGCGACGTAAATCTTCACGAACCTTAATATCCGCGTCCACCGAGTCAGTTAGCTTTGTTTGCAGAACTGTCTCCGCTTCAACCATGTTGAGATTGAATCGCCTGATAAGCGCTTTTGCCCCTTGCTCTATCCCATAAATCTTTCCCCGAATGTTGGCGGCAATAGTATCCACCGCGTGCTCAAGCCCATCTGCATGAACGACATTAGTCACAGCTCGCGCAAGAAATCTTTTCTCTAAACTCTCAACTAGGTTGAGCTTGCACGCACGGATTACGAAATCGCCACCGTCGGTTCTTTTCGTAAATGTGAAATTTTCATTGAGAGTAATGTGCTCTGAGTATTTGTGGAAGTGAGGATGGAACCATAAAAATCTCTTCGCAGCCGGATAGCGAATCGGCTTTCTTTTTCTATTGATTAGAGAGTCAAACATTCCTTTTGAGTTGTTGCAGTCGGCGCAAGAAATCGCGAGGTTTAGTGGTTCGTAAGAAAAGTCAGAGTAACCGAATGTGCTCCTTCTATGGTCGAAATCTTCACTATGCCCTCTAGGCAACTTGCAAGCACGAGAAGCCCCCTTAGGCAGAATATGCTCTAGCTCCCTGTAACCAATGCCGTCGGCCTCGATCGGTGATTGACAATACACACATCGGCGATTCTGTAGCTGCAAAAGCAATTTTCGAAGTTCGACCACTGCATCCTGACCTGTGGACCACTCGTTGCCTTTTAAAGCGCGCACTTTTTTTAGTAATTTCGAATCTTGAGGTCTTAATTTGATCTGCACGAATAGGCTCATTTCGGAGCCTTAATTCTGAGTCGACTAATATCTCTACTGATTTGCACAAGGACATCCCGCAGCGCATCGAACGGAGGAAGCTGACTAGCCTTCTCTGTCAGTTTCTGGCATAACGCATCGGCTTTATCAGTGGAAATTTTCTGCCCATTTCGAATGACTTCTAACGCCTGATCAGCAACTTTTGTGAAGTTTTTCGCCCTTGTATTTCTGACACCAAACGCTTGCTCGTAGACGTCTGTTGCCGACCAACCAAACGTGCTAACAACCTCTTGACTTCTAACAACTGCATCTCGTCGGTTAGTAGTTTTTCTTAAAACACGGACATTGCCTTTTTCCGGCGAGACTCCTGATGCAATCAGCGGCGAATGTGTGGCCACTACTACCTGGCAGCCTTGAAAATGACTCAATATTGCATCGAGCGAAGGCACGAATTCGAGCTGCCAATCAGGATGCAGACTATTTTCCGGCTCATCAATCAAGATCAAGCTGCCATCTCTCAACTCACAACATAGCCCGGCAAAGTTGCCTAGCCAGCTCCATTGCCCTGAGCTTAACCATGCTCCTCCCGCAGTTTCTGGGACTTGCTTTGAATTTTTTGGGGACTTTCGGAAAGTTGTACTTCCAACCTCTAGCATCCCAATACGCAATAGAAGTTCGCAGTCTGAGACCGTAAGTGATGCGCCGTAAACCGAAGTTCTGGTTGTGCTGATTGATAACCTAATGGCGCTTTCATCGACAGATGTCAGCGCGCGCACAAGCCTGGACATACCGCTAGAGGAGGAGACAGTTTCTATGCCGCGCTCCAAAATCTTGTCGTCACTGGAAAGCGAGCCGTCAGCGTGCAATCCTTCCAGAATTTTCATTATTCCGTTTTTTAACTCGCGCAGAAGCTTTGCTCGGCTATGAGGCAATGACCAATTTTCTGCACGTTTCAATCTGACCAGCACCCTCGGTAGCAATCCCAACCGCCCAAAAACATCGGTCAGCAATTTCTCCCTTTCATGCAGCAGCCGCCTATTAGCGATGAGAGAGCCCACTAGGCTACGCTCACTTTGCGCCACTCCGGACATGCCGTTTGCTGCACGCTGTCCGAGGTAAACGAATTGTTGTTTATAAGCAGATCGTTTGCGAGTTTTTAAATCTGTCGTACCCGATCGCGGAAAACGATCCAATGGAGTTCCAGAAACTGCAATAACCCGCGACGGGCCTTCGCTCACGGGAACAATTGAGATGCGACCGCCCCTATTCGAAGAATAGCTGGTGCGCCCTAGCGCAGAATCCGCAATCAAGCGAAGGACTAAGCTTTTTCTGCCTCCGTTCTCCCCGATAAATACAGTGGTCCAATTTGCGGATGCATTCGGAGGGGTAATCCGGAGCGAGGGCTCTAATCCCCCAGCATTCGTTTGCAGCTTCTCAATCATTAATTGCACCTACTTATTCCAACTAGATTTAGAACAACGATATCCTCCAGAGCGGAATATCATCAACGCCGAACGTAAATTGATCGTACTGCTATGGCGCCCCCAGCACTTTGTCACAGATAGTGACAGGCGGTCTTTCTAGACGCCTCCTCCAATTAGAGGGGAAAGCCAGTCAGGGGCGCAGCAGGCCCACTCTTCAATTTGGTTAGCCTCTTCCGTATAGGAAAGTGTCGAGCGGCCCGATACCTATTGATAAATCTGGAGGACTACATGTATCTGGGAATCGAACAAAATTCGGGACTCGTCTACGAGGGAGCAGGTAGGCCGGACGTTCCATCCATTCCGCTTCCAATAGTCACTCACGCCAAGTTGATCGAGAAGCCAGAAGATTGGAAGTCGCTCCCCGGCCCATCGGAGACGTTCGGGTGGGTGTTTCGCGAGGATTCGTTTGACGCTGTTACGCGCACGCGAAGAGGCAGGCTGTATTCAAAAAAGGAGGGAACACAGCCGGAGACGCACACTGTTCCGCAGCATCCCTACGATCGACCGGACCCTACCTTCATTGGCGGCGCAAGACGAAAATCAATGTACGTCTACATGGCATGTTTCGAGTTGCTAAACATGCCAAACAACGGGCAAGGACTGACGTTGGCTCTTGGATCAAGCCGTGGAGCATCCGCCTGGCTCATCGTCCAGTGCGAGTCACTGTTCAACGGAACCGTAATGGTCACACTGAAGGCTTTGACAGCATACGGAATCGTGCCTGAGCTCAATAGGGAGAAAATCGATGAGCGGTTCAGAACATCTGTAATGCAGGCGGTCTCGCGAGTTGTTGACGCCGCCTTCAAGGAATCCCCGGGCTCTGTTATTGACCACTGCAAAGACGCCATGCAAGTGGTGATGTCGAGTTGGCTAGCACAAAACGGCTCTCCGGAAACGGTGATCGGCAAAGAGATAGCAGACACTGCAGCGCTCTTAGAAAAGGCGCCCAATCTGAAATTTTGTGCAGCCAACCTAGGGAAGATCGCAGGAATCTTGCACACACGCAACAAGAGCAGCGCCAAGCTCGGTAAAGGGTATCGCTCGTTGGTGGAAGAGGATGCTGAGTTTGCACTCCAGTCCCTAGGCTTGACATTGCGCGAGCTTGGCTGGGCAAAAGGTGGTCAGATTTAAGTGTTCGCCAAGATTCTCAGATCTTAAGCGCTTGCGCTTGAAAACCAAAGATATCTATTGCCGATCTTCAATAAAGCGAATTTCTGGGAGTGGGTCAACTGCGATCCAATCTATCCAAGCCGATGTAATCACATCTGGCACCACTACTCCATTTGCGAGCAGACTCCGGACAAGCTCAGTGCATTTGAATCGCAAAAATGGGATGTCGCCCTGTAGATGCTCTGGGTTCACGCGTATTTCGTAGCGAAGTTCGTCTTGAAAATTCTTTAATGCAACGTGCACCATGGCCAACAACCCGCCGGAGCACCAATCTTTTCGTTGTTTTGAAACTCTCACCAGAAGATCCAAGCAGTAAGTCAGCGCCGCACTGCGCCTCGATCCCACAACAGCACCTATCGCGTTCAGCGCTAAGGTAGGTTGAGTTTTCTGGAGCTGTGCATTTCTATCTATCCAAAAAATCATCGTCCTATAGGCATCATAGATATCCGCCTTTTTGCCGCAGAGAAAAGCAGTGCTTATCTCTTGTTCAATTAAAGCGAGTGAGTCTGAATCACCTTTCATGGCTGCTAGCGCCAACCGGCAGCACCAAAAATGAGCTCCAATTGCGAGCCCACCCTCGATCATTTCCGCCAGCCATTCACCGACCTCCTCTTGCACTACAAGTAGTTCTAAAGCGTCTGGATCGATAGAACGCCCAATAATCAAATCTATGAGGCCCAGTCGGTCACGTACGCAGGCCGCTACCTCTTCGGATTCGACAACATCCCACGTAATATCTTCCCATTCAAGAACCCACCACTGCCGGATGATGCCCAATCCCTGAGCTACGTCGGAGACTGGCCAATCGGCCCTCCGTTGCGAACGCGCCCACGACGTTAGAAATTCAGATCTATCTGAGAGGGTCCAAGCCTTTCGAAGCCTTCCGCCGGATGATTTTTTCGGAGCCTGCATTGGTTGCAATGTGAGCGTCAAAATCCACTCTCGAAATTGCGCATTCGCATCGATCCCCTTTGGCGCCGGCCAAAGAGTAGCGAGTGTGGGTTCGAAGGCGGGAAGTGTTGGCCAACTACTCTTGTTGCCCCACAAAAGGTTACTAACTTCCTTTTCCTGCTGGGCAGTTAGCAGTTTCAGTGAGGAAGAGCCAATTAATTTATTCCAGAGCAGCTCATTCTGTTTTCTACGGATCCTGTCAGGCTTTGCCGGGCTAGCTTTAAGTTGCTTAATGACCTGTTGAATTTCTTCCGTTACCTCATCGGATGCAAATGACCCAGGCCGAAAGTGCTGCAGCACGACGGTCCACCGCAACCAGTCATCCAACAAGTGATCACGAGTTTCCACTGTGGGAAACACTGGTAGCGAAAACAGTTCTACTGCAATTGTTTTATGCAGCTTAGGGTCAAGAGCCTCAATGCAACGCGCCAAAGCCTTCCCAAACTTCTTCCACAGCTGAGGATGACGCAGGATATATTGTTCTTTGTGAAAATCCATTAAGCGATCTGCAAATCGAATCAACAACGTTGAATCCGTGCATCGAAGCACGAGTCTGGAAAACAACTCCAGATGAAATTCGCAGATATGCTGTATGGATCGATCTTCTCTCTGAGACGCTAGCGCGGCTTCTACTTGCCGAAAAGACCTCTGACACATCTCCTGAGCAGTTTTCAGGTCTAAGACGCCAATCTGAAAACGCGAAAACCATCCGGTCTTGTGAGCCGGCCCGGACGTATCAAATGGCTTTAGAGCATCTAGGCTTCGGCCTCGAATAGGGATGCTCAATATTCGGGGCCAATTTTCGACATATTGCGCCCACCAAGCCGCCTGCACATGCGAAGCCAAGTCGAAACTGACTTGCCCAGCCCGCGAAACGATAGCAACTCTATCGACAAACTCAAGCCATCTTAGAGAACTTCCGAGCTTGTTTCTCAGTTCCGAAGGCATCCCAAACCGCCGGCTTGAGGATATATGACCTAAATCAAACTCGTCGAAAGAGAGTTCGGCCTCAGTGGGCAATGCTGCTTCAGTATTAATTCCTTCTATAAGTTCTTCTTGCTCACGTTGAACGTCATATCCCCGACCGGCAAGATCAGTGAGGCGTTGGCTGAGTTTTTCCGGCGATCCGAATCCGTCTCTCAGGTCAACTCGATGATCAAACTTCTGAGCCCTTTGAATATTTAGGCATATGTGACAGGCCCAGGCCTCTTCGGATAAGAACTTGGCGCTGCTTAGATTGGTTTTCTGTTTTACACGGAGTCGCTGGATGCCATCCAGGCACGCCGCCAGACCGGCATCTAAGTCACCGACCTCTGCAAGCAAAGCGCCTTTCCTAATCGCCATATAGGCGTCTCCTGAGTTGGGAATCCATGAACTCAGTTTGCTCTCTGCAACATCCAACTCGCCAAGATAGAGGTAAAGCAATATTTCCTCATAGCGCACTTGATCCAGAACAAAGCGATCCGTAGCGGCAATCAGTTCGATCGAGGTCTTCAACTTATTGAAACCGTCTATTTCGATCTGCTGTCGTTTCCACCTCAACACATTTACCGCCAAGAAAATCCACTCATCCTTGAACGCTTTTTGCTTGGTAATTCGGAGTTTCTCCAGAGATTCTCGTAGTTCGTCACTACCTTCGGAGATGTTCCAGCCAGCAGAAGCAAGGAGCTGCTGAAAGGCTATTTCACCAAGAGAATCGGTCAGAGGTTCCAGTAGAACCTCCTGCTGCCACGCATACTGAGCAAGCAATACCACGGTCATTACAGGGTTCAATGCGGTGATCTTTTTGCGAATTAAGTGGTCCTCAAATCGCCAAGTCACCGATCGCAAACTGTTTTCAAAATTCCGCCGCGTTCGCTTTGGCGCCACCAACCATCCGGGATATGTGGACCGGAGATCAAGGAGGGGAGGGAGCGCATCCAGCATACGACTGAAGATCTCATCAACATCATCGCTAAATGCGCTGGTCACAGGCGCCACCTTAAAGCTGCCCCATTCACTGTCCGCGGCCTGCAACGGCTGACCTAGTATGCGAAAGAGTTCCTTGTATCGCTGACCTATATCAGTATCTTCTTCATTCCCCACTTGAGGAAGAACAACTGGCGTTACCTTTCGGGACTCCAGTAGTTTAAGTTCTCCATACGAAGGTTCTTTCGAGACAAACAAATAGATCGGTAGTGTGTGCTTGTCAAGCATGTCTCGAACCCAGCCAATCCAATGAAGAAAATTAGGGTCTTCGCCTGAAAATCCCACTAAACAAAAAACATTCTCCAGAAGAGACTGGCGGACCATATTCACAAATGGAGAAAACTTTTCAGGGTACGTACGATAGTCTTCTTCGCTGAAGATAAACGGGCGTTGCGAAGGAAACGAACCATGCAGTTTGACGATTCTTCGCTTTCCGAGCACTTTAGATCTCGGAATATCTTCTCGACACAGAACTGCAAAATGCGCGCGTTCAATGATGTTGTCCGCAGCCCTCTCTAGCAACGTGTCATAGTTCGTCGTGAAGATTTCGGTCCAGGGGAGGCGCAGAAGATCATCATGCAGTTGTCCAGGGCTAACCCTTTCGTCAGGCACCAGACGCTTCAGAAGATCTTCAAGGTCAGTTGTTGAAAAAGCTCGACAGTATTGTTCGCCGAGCTGCGTTACAAGCCCGCTTGAGAAGGCTGGGGCTGGAACTCCCGGATTCAATGTTGCCCAGAGCTCTTGCGCCATTCCCGCCCATGTCGCCAGCTGGTGCCCTCCTTCAGCGTTGCGGCTGAAACCAGCCCCAACCATTACCGCGGCATTGCCGCTTTCCAACGCACGTCGCAAAGACGTTAGATGAATCTCACTGCTACTGGTATTTTTCATTCTTCGCTGCCAGGTAAATTTCGGAGACATAGCCAGCTCGGATCTCAGACCTGGGAGCTCAGGGACTATGCAGGTTTATTGGATTTGCCTCCTCCATTTAGAGGATGCAAAGATGCGCTCAAAGGAGAAAATAACGCTTCACAGTAACACTTGTTGACAGGTTGTTACGAGCGGCGTATAAAACCCACAGGAGCAAGCAATGGCAAATCACAAATTCCTCATTCCTATGGGTATGGCCATTGCAGCCATCAGTGCTGCCCAGCCAGTTTTAGCGGTATCTGTTCAGACCGCGCCTGCAACTGCGCAAGCTGCGGCTCGAAGTTCTGCCGATCCCGTAGTCCAGGAAATTACCTATCAGATTGGTACCGAGGCACATGGATTGCTCATGAAGCGCAGTGAGGCTGGCGAGATATACGCATATCATCAATCTCACAGTTCACATAGCTCCCATAGCTCGCACAGTTCACATAGCTCTCACCGCTCCAGCGCGTACTGAGAAACGTGACCACGACCGTCAGGCCGTTACTGTCGGGAAATATTCGGAAGGGAAGCATGCCTGAAATCCGGTTTGACTCGACGCTATACAGCGCCGATACGATAAAGCGCGCCCTTTATAGGATGAGTGATCGGCTATCTGCAGACATTCAGACAGGGGATGGTTGTTTTATTTGCACGTTGCACTTCCTCCCAGGTAAAAGCCCTGAGAGCATTGCATATGACGTCGCCAACTTTCGCAAGGAAGTCCTAGATCAAGACTTGCGCGAAAAAATCCGCACCGAAACCGAATCCGTGAGGAACTTGATCCTGGCCCACGCATTCTCTAAAACAGGCCTGATAGCAGATGAGCAAGTTTCAGCCCATTGAGTTTTACGGGAAGAAGCGGCCCTCGACGTATCAGCTATTGCCCTTTCGTTTTTCCGAGCTTGATGAGAACAGATATGTGCTTACCAACCTCTCCGGCGAGTACTTAGTTGCACCGAAGAGCACTGTAAAGCCATTTGTTGAACATCAGCTAGATGCTTCAGATCCCCTCTACAAAGAACTAAGGGCCCGCCATTTCCTCGTAGACGATAAGACAAATATCGCCCCAGACCTCTTGGCCATTAAGGTGCGGACACGGTACGAACGCCTCTCGGATTTCACCGGCCTGCATATTTTTGTCGTCTCGCTTCGTTGTGAGCACAGTTGTCCCTATTGCCAAGTCTCCAGGCAGTCAGAGGACAAGGGTAAATTCGATATGTCAGCGGCCGATGCGCTGGCGGCCATCGATCTTGTGCTGCAAGCGCCGGCAACCAATTTGAAAGTCGAATTCCAAGGAGGAGAGTCTCTCCTAAATTTCGAACTCATTAAATTCATCGTTAACGAATTTAAAGCCAGGCAATCTGGCAAAAATATTGCGTATGTGATCGCCACAAACTTAGCGTTGATTGATGAAGCCATTTTGAATTTCTGCAGAGAACACAAGATTCTTATATCGACCTCACTCGATGGCCCCCGCGAACTTCACAACAAGAATCGTCCTCGACCAGGAAAAGACAGTTACGAAAGAGCTGTGGCGGGAATCCACTTGGTTCGAGAGCATCTAGGGCGCGATCAGGTTTCCGCATTAATGACAACCACCGAATCCAGCCTGGCATTCGGGAAGGAAATTGTCGATGAGTACTTGGCTCAAGGGTTCAGCGGAATCTTTTTACGACCGCTATCCCCATATGGTTTTGCAATCAAGACCAGGAGCTACTTGGCATACAACACAGATAGGTGGTTGGACTTCTACCGGAAGACGCTGGACTACATCGTTGATCTCAACCGAGAAGGCATTCCGTTTCGGGAGCAATACGCGGCCACCATCCTTACAAAGATGTTCACAAGCACCGATCCTGGGTACGTGGACTTAATGAGTCCGGCGGGAATTGGTATCGGCGCGGTGGTCTACAACTACGACGGTGCCGTCTACGCCTCGGATGAAGCACGCATGCTGGCCGAGATGGGCGAGACAAAGTTCAAAATTGGGCAGCTCAATAGGGATAGCTACAAAGATATCTTTCTTTCCCCGAATTTACTGGATCCGTTGGACGATTCTTTTGCGTTTAGCGCACCTATGTGCAATGACTGCGCATTTGAACCCTACTGCGGAGCCGACCCCGTCTTCCATTTTGGTATTTACAAAGACTATGTAGGCCGTAAGCCAGAGTCGGAATTTTGCCGGCGAAATATGGCCACCTTTCAGTACCTGATCGGGAAAATGGAAGAAGACCGCTTCGTCAAAAGGCTATTCTTGAGCTGGGCGAGACACTCATGATCAAGCTCTATGGAAAAGTTGAGCGGCTAAGCGGTGAGCTGCTGGAACCTCAGCTATTCACGCTTTCAGCGAATCGTAATCTGCCAGAGCGGATGCGCCGTAATTTGGCTTTTCTCTGTGACGGTGCGCCAATACCGCACGGCTATGCTGCCTACGTAACCAAGAGCGGAGTCACGGGGATCGTTGGCGAGGATGCAATTCCCTTCTTTCAACTCCCTGCCGAGTTATCGTACCTAGCCGATGGCGATGTAGTACGAGTCAACCCTTCAAACAATTCACTCCACACTCTATTTCGGAGAAGTTCCAGGCACAACACCATCCTCCTCACTGAGCAATGCAATCACTATTGCCTGATGTGTTCACAGCCGCCCAAAGATATTGATGATTCATGGCTGATGGACGAAGCAATGCAGTTAGTTGACCTCATTCCGCCAGAGACTACCAATATTGGCTTCTCGGGTGGGGAGCCAACTCTGTATGGCAAGCGATTTATTGATCTCATCCGACGTACCAAGAACCTGCTTCCAACAACTCATGTAGACGTACTGAGCAATGGTCGAGCATTCAAGGACTCTCATTTTTCTAGAGCATTGGGTGAGGTCGGGCATCCAGGTCTGACGCTTGGGATTCCCATTTATTCGGACGACCCAGTTCGTCACGACTACGTCGTTCAAAGTGACGGGGCCTTTGACGAGACCATTCGAGGAATTCTAAACTTGAAGCGTGAACGACAACGGGTTGAGATTCGGATCGTCATACACAAGCAGACCGTTGAACGCCTCGTGGAGACCTGCGAATTCATTGCAAGGAACTTGCTGTTTGTAGATCACGTGGCGCTAATGGGACTTGAGATTACTGGATTCACACGCGCCAATCTCGACAAGCTATGGATAGATCCATACGAGTATCGGGACATATTGGCCGAGGCAACTCACGTTCTAAACGCCTATGGCATCAACGCGTCCGTGTACAACCATCAACTTTGTGTCATAAAAAAAGAAGTCGAGACCAACTATACGAAATCAATCAGTGACTGGAAGAACGAGTACGTCGATGCTTGCCAGGGATGTAATCGGATGAATGAGTGCGGGGGGTTCTTTTCTTCATCAAAGATGTATCGCCACAGTGACTTTATAAAGCCATACTTGGCTTAAGAAGGCTACGCTCGTCTATTTGCTCCACAAGCCATGCATCGATAGTGTGGGCTATACCTGCCTGGTGAGATAAAGCGAGTGGGCATTCCGCAGCCGTAACACAGCTCCCCAACACCTTGTACTGCTTGCCATATTTTCCAGATACTCAATCCAAAAGTGAATGCCGCTGTGGCAAAAAGGCCGGCGGTCCCCCACCGAATTAGCGGCACAAGAGACCCAAGCATAGGCTGACTCTCAAAGCACTCAATCCCCAACGATGCAGACAACGCCAGTACAAATAAGACTGAAGGCGCAAGGAAAAGATTGAACGCTAGCCGAATGTGATTGATGTTCATATCCTCGCCTATCAACGCTTTTTGTTGGCTTGCGACAGCACAGAAGCTGCTAGCTCCCTCGTGGTCTCTGAAGACCGCTCATTCCGCAAGGCGCGAGAGGCCAAGTCCTCCATCTCCGCCCCGGTTTGATGTGAGGTGTTGCGCTGAGAAAGAGCAGACGCCGCAAGACTTCTCGAGATTTTTGACGATTGATTATCTTGCAGTGTCTCTGACGCCAGGGTAGCGATGCGACCAGAGGTTTGCTTGCTATTGTTTGGCATGCTTATTACTCCTGAAATGACTGGGTTAAAGGTTCTACAAACTAGTGAAACTTCTTATCCCGCGGCGCTAAGCCACAGAGCAGCAAGAAGAGCAGCGATGGCCCAGAACCCCACTTGGGGACTTTGAGGCTCTTCAAGCAAGATCGTCCTTGCGAAAATCTCACAGTTATTAAGGATAGGGTCATATGGCGCTTGCTTCGTCAACAGCTTTTGAAGTCGCTGCAATGCTTGTTGATGCATCAGCGGATGCAGTTCGTGTTCAATCTTGATTGGGAGTTTCGCCTTGAATTGGTCAAAAGTGCAAACATGAGCCCCCTTCTCTTGGGTTGTATGCGCGACGTGACCTGTCGGGAGAAGCACACCCTCGTGTCGACCAACACCCGAGATTTTTGGGCGGGAAATACGAATCATCCGGCCATAGATATTCATACGACACCCTTCACATGTTCAGTTACTTTGTATGGCGAGTCATCGCCAAGCCCAACTTGCCCAGGCATCAGACAATTGGGGTTGCACTCGGTAAAGCTGTTGGGCTCCATCTTTGAATCGACGAAGTGATATCTTTGGCGTCCGCCATTTGAAATGCCCAGTGGGGCAATCACCATGTTGAGCAATTGCAGGATCTGCAAACTTGCGCATGCCATTGAGAACGCAAAGACGTTTTGCCGGACTTTCAGCGGATGATCTTCAGGCAGTCCTTCGATGTACTTGGGGTCATCAAGCATGCCTTCTCTCTCAAGCTGCACTAATCCTGCGTCGTACTGACCAAGACACTGGAGACACGGTCGATCAATACCTACCGTCTGTGCTGTCCAGTCAGCGGCCGCTAAGCGCTTGCTCCGGTTTGTCCGGACCAGGATGCCGCCATCAATCACCGGGATAAGATGCGCGTATGCAACATGATTGAGAACATGGCGCCCCCATGGACGATCTACGCAGGAGAATAGAACGTCACAATCCAGTGCGTCCCTGTAAGCCTTTTCTTCGTACACCGCTCCTATATTCACTTTGGCCCTAAAGCTTTTGGCGGTTGCGGCGGCTTCCAATCGATCACCAAGCACTTGAGCCTTGGCCTGGCCGACATCTAATTTGGTTGCGTACAAAAGTCGGTCGAGGTTGTGAAGTTTGATTGAATCAAAGTCAATAAGAGTTACGTCCTCAAATCCTGTTCGTGCGAGTGCCTCGGCCACAAATCCGCCTACGCTTCCAGCGCCAATTACCCCAATGCGAAGCCGTGCGAGATCCGCTTGACAGGCTGCACCCCATGCAGAAATTGTTCGAACCTGGCTTTCCGATGGCACCGGGGCAGGCGCCAAATGATTCATAAATGTGGGGGTGAGTTGCTGCCCCACGACTCTGACGCTACCGCACCAACGACCTTCATATTTACGCGGTGCGATCCGTTCCCAAAATCTCGCGCTCCACGCTCCGTCGCTAGCGATGGTCAGTCCAACAAAGGGACGGCCTGTGGCACCCATCACGGCGCCAGCATTACTTTGCTCGGCGACGACGTCATCCGGACTCATTCCCTGCCATCCTCGACCCATAGGATGGCTATGCAGCATGGCCAGCCCTGCCCCCTTAGCAGAGGCCTCCGCCATGGCACGTTCAAAAAACTGCGGTTCGAAGCTGACGTTGCCATGAAGCCGGCGATCACCCAAACCAGGGAGAATTAGCTGATCGATAAGAGCAGTGCAACGGGTAGCACCAGTGCTTGGTCGCCAGAGTCCGAAACATATATCTTCCTGCCCATCTTCACGCAACAGATGTCGTTGAGCCGCCTCGTGAGCGGCTTCAGTCATGGCAACGCTGTGAGTTACCCGACTCACTGGGTATCCCACAAATGCCAAATGTGGCTGAGATACCCCGCAACGGTTTTACGACGGGCTTGCCAGTCATGAGCAGGGCGCGACCAGTATTCCCATTCCCCTCCGACCCCCTCTTCGAAAGGCTGCGCCTGCGTTGCATGGATAGCTCCGTGCGGATGCTGGCCGTCCGTCTTAATGGGGAAGACACGCGGAGAAACATAAGGGCCGCTCGGTGTAGTGGCAGGAAAGTCGGGCGGAACCACAAAGCCAAGCCTCACTGTCGTCTCTTTTTTGCTGCCAGTCTCAACGACATAGTCGAAGACTACGTGCTCGGGCCGATTTGGGAGGGTCATCGGCTTGTAGCCCAGTTCGCGCAAGCCTTCGATGAAGAAGGCCGCACCAACGGTCGCATGAGAGCCATCCGAAACCGGTGTTGGCCCCAGAGACACGGTCTGAAAACGCATCCCGTTTTTCAGTTCGATCGGTACATCCGCACGACCTTCATAGCTTTCGCGTTCATTGCCGTGGATACGTACCAAGTACGTTTGGGTCGGATCCCGGGTGGTGAAGAGAGCGATGATTTGGGCCGCCGTGAGGCTGCCTTCAGTCGTGTCTTCTTTTTCCCCATCCACAAAAATGTGGATTTGGTGGGGTTTGTCTTTCGCTGGCTTGTCTGTGCTCATTTACAACTCCTTTCGCGTTGTGTTTGGCCGAAAGTCAGTAAGCATTGACTTCCTACAGCCCGCGAGAGACAATTGTCTTACGCGTAAGACAGTATTGTGCATATTCCGTCTTACATGTCAAACGCTTTGTCTTATTAAAGGAACACCACTACGTGGACTCTATCAAGATCCAGCAACTGGCACAACATATCCAAGCACGCAGAGCCGGAAAAGGCGTACGCGAATCGGCGAGGGAAGTAGGCGTTAGTCCCGCAACGCTTTCCAGAGTGGAGAACGGCAATATTCCGGATTTAGAGACTTTTGGAAAAATCTGTCATTGGCTCCAAGAAGATCCCGCCATCTATTTAGGAATGAGACCCGCAGGCCAGTCAACTCCCACCGCTCGAGTTCACTTTAAAAAAGGTGCGGCTATTAAGCAGGACAGCGCGAAAGCGCTAAGCGAAATGATCGTATTGGCTCAACAGGCCTTTCTCGAGGAAGAGCTTGAAGGCTGATAGTGTTTGAACGCGGCTTTAAAACATGGTGCGAAAAGTACGCCACCGAAAAACGCAAGGAATTAGGGTTGAAACCCAATTCCCGCCTGGACACGAGGCTGCTTGCTGAAAATCTCGGCGTTCTTGTCAAGATGCCCGCGGATATTCCTGGGCTGAGTCAAGACAATTTAGATGTGTTGCTGCGCAATGACGGCAAGACGGCGAGCTGTTGGTCGGCAGTCACTCTAGTAAAGGGCACCCGCATTGTTGTGATCCTGAACTCTTCTCATTCACCTGCTCGTCAGGCAAGCGATTTAACGCATGAGCTCGCACACATCATCCGCGGTCATGCCGCGCAGGAAGTAGACATCTCCAGCGAAGGACTAATGCTTCTGAAGAGCTACGACAAAGTGCAAGAAGAGGAGGCCGACTGGCTGTCAGGCTGCTTGCTCTTACCGCGTGAGGCTTTGGTCACAATAAGAAGTCGGAGACTCGAAGACAGTGCTGCGGCCACCGAGTACGGCGTAAGCATCCAGATGCTGAATTATCGGATGGCCCGAACAGGGGTAACACGTCAATTTACTTGAGGCGTTTGCACCGTGTTTACAGGATTGCTGACTTCCGTCGAAATCTGACCCCGTATGGAGTGAGCCCCTCGGGCTGGCTTTTTTGTTGGTATTCTAAGAACTATTTTCCGTTACTCAGCAGGGCAATTTCCCCCAATCGGGCTCCTGGCCGAACCGCCCATGCGCAGGATCTTCCTAAGAGGTTACCTGTGAACGCTCATGTATTGCAAAAAAAAACATGGAATCGCCTGCAAGGCATAGATACGTAGCTTTAGCAACAAGGCGGCCTTGCTGGTGGGGCTGGGATTGCTCCTAGCCCTGATGTCTAAAGGCTAAAACTGGCCTTCAGCCCCTTCAGAACCCCAGAACCCCAGTTTTTCAGGGTCCCAGACGCAGAAACGCCCCAGAACCCGAACCGGACGCTGAGGCGCACATGAAAATATAAATGGTAGGGCGTGAGTGACTTGAACACTCGACCAAAGGATTATGAGTCCTCTGCTCTAACCAACTGAGCTAACGCCCCACTCAAGAGGGCAATTGTAAGGGGCTACTTGCTGTGGCTGAGGGCCGTGCTGACCAGCTTGGAGGTGATGTCGACAATCTGGATCATTTTTTCGTAGGGCATGCGCATGGGGCCGATCACGCCCAGCGTACCCACGACCTGCCCATCGACCTCGTAGGGCGCCGTTACCACCGACAGCTCCTGGTAGGGGATCACCTGGCTCTCACCGCCGATGTAGATGCGCACGCCTTCCGCGCGGCTGGACACATCGAGCAGGCGCATCAACTGCGCCTTTTGCTCGAACAGATCGAACAGCTTGCGCAAATTGCCCATATCGCCCGAAAAATCGCTGACCGCCAGCAAGTTGCGTTCGCCGGAGATGACGACTTCATCGCGCGACTCGATGGCTTCGGAGCTGACCTGGACGGCGGCCTGCATCAGCGTGGCGATTTCGCCCCTGAGCGCTTCCACTTCGTTCTTGAGGCGCTCACGCACTTCCTCAATGGCCATGCCGGCGTAGTGCGAGTTGAGGAAATTGGCGGCCTCCACCAGTTGCGACTGGGTGTAGTCGGCCTCGGTAAAGATGACGCGGTTCTGCACGTCGCCGTCGGGCGAGACGATGATGACAAGAAAGCGTTTTTCAGACAGACGTAAAAATTCGATGTGGCGGAACACCGACGTACGCCGCGGCGCCATGACCACGCCGACGAACTGCGAGAGGTTGGACAACATGTGCGCCGCATTGCTCAACACTTTTTGCGGCTGGTCCGGCGCCAGCCGGGGTGCGCCGATCTGCCCCGCCACAGGGAAAGGGTCGCGCTGCGTGGTCAGCATGGTGTCGACAAAAAGGCGGTAGCCGCGCGCCGTGGGAATGCGCCCGGCCGATGTGTGCGGGCTGACGATCAGGCCGAGCTCCTCCAGGTCGCTCATCACGTTGCGGATGGTGGCGGGTGACAACTCAAGGCCGGAGGCTTTCGAAAGCGTACGCGAACCCACCGGCTGGCCGTCGGCGATATAGCGCTCAACAAGCGCTTTCAGCAGCAATCGGGCACGATCATCAAGCATGCAGTCATTCTACGAAGCTTCGGTCACCATGTTGTGATGTAATTTGCCGATGAAGTCGCAATTTCGCCATGTCGCACTGATCGGCAAGTACCACGCACAAGGCTCCCGGTCGGCACTGGAGGACATCGCGAACTTCCTGGGCACCCAGGGCTGTGATGTGGCGATAGAACAGGACACTGCCAGCAACACCGGCCTGACGCAGTTTCCGACACTTGATGCGGCAGGCATCGGCGCGCACTGCGACCTGGCGCTGGTGGTCGGCGGCGACGGCACCATGCTGGGCATAGGCCGGCGGCTGGCCGAGTTCGGCATTCCGCTGGTGGGCATCAACCAGGGCAGGCTCGGCTTCATCACCGACATCGCCTTCGAGGACTACCAGAATACGCTGATCCCCATGCTGCGCGGCGAGTACGAGGAAGACCGCCGCTGGATGATGCAGGCCAAAGTGGTTCGCGACGGGCGTTGCGTCTTCAGCGCCACCGCCATGAACGACGTCGTCGTCAACCGCGGCGCGACCGCCGGCATGGTGGAGCTTCGTGTCGAGGTGGACGGCCGTTTTGTGGCCAACCAGCGGGCGGACGGCCTGATCATCGCCTCGCCGACCGGCTCCACGGCTTACGCGCTTTCTGCAGGCGGCCCCTTGTTGCACCCGTCCATCGCCGGTTGGGTGCTGGCCCCCATTGCCCCGCATACATTGTCAAATCGACCCATAGTCCTTTCAGACTCTGGAGAGATTGCTATCGAAATAGTAGCAGGGCGGGATGCCAGCGCCAACTTTGACATGCAGTCGCTGGCCAGCTTGCTGCACGGCGACCGCATCACCGTGCGGCGTTCGGAGCATCAAATGCGCTTCCTGCACCCCAAGGGCTGGAGCTACTTCGACACCCTGCGCAAAAAACTTCACTGGAATGAAGGCGTGGCCTGAGCGGCCCGTATCCCACGTTATGAGCCTTAAAAGCATCTCGCTTCGCGATTTCGTCATCGTCCATGAACTCGAACTGGATTTGTCCAGCGGGTTCACGGTGCTCACGGGTGAAACCGGCGCCGGTAAATCCATCCTGATTGACGCCCTTCAGCTGGCGCTGGGCGCGCGTGCCGACGCCGGCGTGGTGCGCGAGGGCGCCGCGCGCTGTGAGATCAGCGCGGAATTCGACAGCCCCGCAAGGCTCGCCTCGTGGCTGGAGCAAGCCGGCTTTGACAGCGGCGACACCTTGCTGCTGCGCAGGACGATTGATGCGCAAGGCAAGAGCCGCGCCTGGATCAACGGCAGCGCAGCGACGGCAGGCCAGCTCAAGGAGATCGCCGACCAGCTGGTGGACATTCACGGCCAGCACGCCTGGCAAAGCCTGACGCGGCCGGACGCGGTGCGCGGCTTGCTGGACTCCTATGCTGACATTTCCACCGGTGAGCTGTCACGCCGCTGGCAGCAGTGGCGGCTTGCCCAAAAGACATTAAGCGACGCGCGCGACGCCCAGGACAGCCTCCAGCGCGAGCGTGAGCGCCTGGCCTGGCAGATCGGCGAGCTGGACAAGCTGGCGCCGGCGGCCGATGAGTGGGACGAGCTCAATGCCCAGCACGGGCGGCTGTCGAATGCCCAGGCCCTGCGTGACGCGGTTCAAACGGCCGTCGATGCCTTGCAGGAAGCCGACGACAACAGCGCCGCGCTGCTCGGGCGGGCCATCACATCGCTCCAGGGCCAGGCGCACATCGAGCCTGAATTCAAGGGTATTGTTGAAGTCCTGAACAGCGCGCTGGCCCAGGTGGAAGACGCGGTTCATTCGCTCAACGGCTACGCCAGGCATGCCGAGCTGGAGCCCCAGCGGCTGGCGGAGCTGGACGAGCGCCTTTCACTGTGGGTGAGCCTGGCCAGGCGCTACAAGCGCACGCCGGCGGAGTTGCCCGAACTGCTGTCCTCCTGGCAGGCCGAGTTGCAAAAACTCGACGAAGCCGCCGACCTGGCGCAACTGGAAAAGAACGAGAGCCAGGCCAAATCGGCTTACCTCGACGAAGCAGGCCAGATCTCCAAAACGCGCGGCAAGGCCGCACCCAGGCTTGCCAAAGCCATCACCCTGGCCATGCAGGGCCTGGGCATGCAGGGCGGGAAATTCGACGTCGCACTCAACAAGCTCGAGCAGCCGGCCCAACATGGGCTGGAGCAGGCGGAGTTTTTGGTGGCAGGCCATAGCGGCAGCACGCCGCGGCCTGTCGGCAAGGTGGCCTCCGGCGGCGAGTTGTCCCGGATCGCCCTGGCGATTGCCGTCACCACCAGCCAGTTGGGACAGGCGCAGACACTGATATTTGACGAGGTCGATTCAGGCGTGGGCGGGGCCGTTGCAGAAACGGTGGGCCGCCTGATGAAGCAGCTCGGCAAAGACCGCCAGGTCATGGCGGTGACGCATTTGCCCCAGGTCGCGGCCTGCGCAGACCAGCACCTCGTGGTCGCCAAACGGGCGGAAAACGGCGCCACGCTCAGCACGGTCGATCACGTCAATGGCGAGCAGCGCGTGGCTGAAGTCGCGCGCATGCTGGGCGGCGAGCGGCTCTCAGGCACCACGCTGGCCCATGCCAAGGAAATGCTGGGAGAGTGATGGCAGCCCTGGAAATGGTTCTTATCACCGGCATGTCGGGCTCCGGCAAATCGGTGGCCCTGCACGCGCTGGAGGATGCGGGCTATTACTGCGTCGACAACCTGCCGCCCGAGCTGCTCACCCCCTTCGTCGCGCTGGAGCAGCAGCACGGCGCCGCCAAGGTCGCGATTGCCATGGATGTGCGAAGTGCGACTTCGTTGCCATTGGTGCCGCAGCAGCTGCGGCAACTGCGCGAATCCGGCGTAGCGGTGCAGTCGCTCTTCCTTGATGCCAACACCGAGACGCTGGTACGCCGTTTTTCAGAGACGCGCCGTTTGCATCCCCTGTCCCGCATCGACGCCTCCGACCAGCACCGTGCGCTGGTGGACGCCATCGAGCTGGAGCGCGAACTCCTGGGCGAAATGCGCGAGCAGGCGCACGTGCTGGACACCAGCATGATCCGGTCGTCGCAACTGCAGGGCTACGTCAAGTCACTCATCTCCGCGCCCAACACCCAGTTAACGCTGGTATTCGAATCCTTCGCCTTCAAGCGGGGCGTGCCGCTCGATGCGGACTACGTCTTTGATGTGCGGATGCTGCCCAACCCGCACTACGAGTCGGGCTTGCGCCACCTGACGGGACTCGACCAGCCTGTGGCGAACTACCTCAAGGCGCACTCCGAGGTGGCCGACATGTTCGGGCATATCGAGCAGTTCCTCAATCACTGGCTGCAGGCATTGGTGCGGGATCACCGCAGTTACGTGACTGTCGCCATCGGCTGCACGGGCGGCCAGCATCGTTCGGTCTACCTGGTCGAACAACTCGCAGCGGCTTTCAGCCCCCAGTGGCGCACGCTGAAGCGGCACCGCGAGCTGGACGCCGGCTAAAACACGCAATCCGCCACGGCAGCTTGCCGTGGCGCATCACTTAGGCATCCTGCTCCAGCAGCTTGCGTACGGGCGCGGGCAATCCCAAAGCAGGCCAGGCATCACGGCCGAACCACGCACCCGGCCGCTCCTGCGACACCATGGCTTTCGGCAATGCCTGGCGGGCGCCAAAGCCCGCGATCCAGGGTGACAGGTGCAAGTCCTTGTGCGTGAGCACATGAACAAACTGCGGCAGAGGGTCAAGCCGTGATTGCAGCGAGGGCGGCAGCACCGCTCTCAATTCATCGTCACTGTCAAATACAGGCAGGCAATACAAGCCGCCCCATACACCCTTGCCGGGGCGCCTTTCCAGCCAGACCGAGCCATCGGGCCGCTGCGCCCACAGCAGGCTCAAGCCTTGTGCGCTGCGTTTGAGCTTGCGGGTCTTGACGGGGTATTTGCCGGGATCGCCTTCGGCATACCCCTTGCACAACGCCTGGACCGGGCACAGCAGGCACTGAGGCTGGCGCCTGGCGCAAATCGTTGCACCGAGGTCCATCAGCCCCTGCGTGTAACGCGGCATGTTTTGCGGCAGGTCATGGTCGGGCAGGAGTTCTGTAGCGCGGCTCCACAGCGCCTTTTCATTGGCGCTTTGCGCCAGGTCCGCAGAAAAACCCAGCACCCGTGTGAGTACCCGCTTGACGTTGCCGTCCAGGATGGCGACACGCTCTGCGAAGCAGAAGGACGCGATGGCTGCCGCCGTTGACCGGCCTATGCCGGGCAAGGTTTGCAGTTGCTCCGCTGTGGGCGGAAACCGCCCGCCGTGCAAGACCATGACGTCTTTTGCGCAGCGGTGCAGGTTGCGCGCGCGGCTGTAGTAACCCAGCCCGCTCCATAAGCCCAGGACTTCGTCTTCACTGGCCGCAGCCAGTTCAGCGACTGTCGGGAAGCGCGCCAGAAACCGGGCGTAGTAGTCAAGGACTGTCGCAACCTGGGTCTGCTGCAGCATGATTTCAGACAGCCAGACACGGTAGGGGTCGCGCGTGTTCTGCCAGGGCAGGCTGTTGCGGCCGTGCGTGCTTTGCCAGCGGACGATTTCGCCGGAAAACCCGGCCAAGGCATCGCGGCCTGCCTGCTTCACCATTGGCTCACCGCCCCGTCAAGGTTCAGCAGGATGACAGGCTCCGTCAACGCTCAGGCGGCTTCAGGAATAGCCGCGGTTTCCGGTGCGGCAGGGGCGCCCGGTGTTTTCGCAGCCGATGACGTGCCGCTGATCAGGTGCGAAGTCAGCTCGGTGAGCTTGGTGTCCAGCTCGTTGAGGATTTTTTCCTGGTCGTCGATTTCGGCGATCCGTTCATCCAGCCCCGAAGCTGCCTGCTGTATGCGCTCGATGGCTTCCAGTCTGCGGCCGAAATTGCGCCGCCGCTCGCGCAGCTGCGCATCCAGTTGCGATGCGGCCGACTTGTTCCAGAGCTCGACCTCGCCAAGCGCGGACTCATAGACCACCCGCAAGCGCGTGGCCAGGGCGCGCACCAGCCGCTCGGAGAACTCAGGCTGTGACAGCTTCAGCACATTGCCGACCCCGAGGTACTGCAAATGGCTGCGCTCGATCTGCTCGAGGTCGTGCTCATAACGGATCAGCTCGGGCTCTTTGGGCGCCTGCAGCGAAAAACTGAACTCGGCATTGAGCTGGCGGAAGGACGCCGTCAGCATGGACTGGATCTCGCCGCTGAGGATCTGCGATTTCTGCAGGCCTTCGCGCAGTCGCGAGAAAGTCTGGCCATAGGCCTTTTTGACGCCCAGCTTGATGCCCGGCTGCTTCAGCGCGTGCGTCAGCTCGGCCAGCTCCGCCTTCAGGGTCGGTGTGCTGAGGAGGTTGAACACTTCCCGAAGCAATTTGAGATGCACCGAGCGCACCGCCTGGATCTTGGCGCCGCTGGTATCGAATTCGGACTGCTCCTGCTCGATGCGGCTTCGCATGTGCTTGATCACCGAAATATTTTTGCCGCGCAAGCCGCGCAACTCGATCATCTGCTCGGCCAGGTCGCGCCGGCGGATGTGCATGGCACGCCCGGCTTCCGTGCGGAGCTCGCCAATGCCGCCGCCGACTGCCGTGCGCAGGATTTTCTGGCGCTGGCCCATGACGCCCTGGCCCAACGCGAGTTCAAGCGCGGGCAGGTGGCTGGCTTCCAGCAATGCCTTGTCGCGCGTGACCTTGGCCACCAGCCCCTTTTGGGCCGAAACCGGGATGACCTGGCTCTCAGGCAGGCCGAGAATTTCGGCCGACGTTGCGCGTTGCCTGTCAATTTGCGCCTTCACCTGTTCGGGCGTGCTCAGGGCATCCCACAAGGTGTCGATCTTGTTCAGGACCACCAGGCGTGCGTCCGTGCCGTCGCCGTCGGTGATCAGGTGCTCACGCCAGATCGACAGGTCGGATTTGGTGACGCCTGTATCGGCCGCCAGGATGAAGACCACCGCATGCGCCTGCGGGATCAGGCTCACGGTCAGTTCAGGCTCAGCGCCGATGGCGTTCAGGCCGGGTGTATCCAGGATGACCAGGCCCTGCTTGAGCAGCGGATGGGCAATGTTGATGAGCGCATGGCGCCATTTGGGAACCTCAACAAGGCCGTCGGTGCCGGTCAGCGGGTTGTCCTCCGGGCTGTTGTCGTGCCAGAAGCCCAGTGCGCGGGCCTCGTCCTTGGTGACGTGCCGCACTTCTGCGACCTTTTCAAGCGCCTGCGCCAATTGCGCCGGGTCGTTGACGTCCAGGTCCAGCCGCGTCCATTTCTCGGGCACCGCGCGCCATTCCATCAGCGCCTGTTTCTGCAAGCGCGTCTCAATCGGCAACAGGCGCAGGCAGGGCGGCACGTCCGCGTCGTAACCCAGCTCGGTCGGGCACATCGTCGTGCGGCCGGCGCTGGCCGGCATGATGCGGCGGCCATAGCCGGCAAAAAAGATCGCGTTGATCAGTTCGGACTTGCCGCGCGAGAACTCCGCCACGAAAGCCACCATGACCTTGTCGGAACGCACCTGTGACTCAAGCCGCTGCAGGCGCTCCTCGACCGCCGCATCCAGCAGGTCATGGTCTTTCATCCACTCTGCAAGCAGCTTCAGACGCAGTGCAAATTCGCGCCGCCATGCGCCATGCTGGTCAAATTGTTCGTTAAAAGACATCGGTGGTCCGTCAAGTTGGTCGGTCAATATAGCATCGCGCACCGTAAAGAGCCATTGGAGCGTGTACGTAGCATCGGCTCACGGCTTCTGGCAATTCACACAATAAAACGTCGAACGCTGCCCCTGGCGGATGCTTTTGACGGGGGTGGCGCAGACCCTGCAAGGCTGCCCGGCACGGTCGTACACCATGGCTTCGAGCTGGAAGTAGCCCGATTCACCCTGGGCATTCGAAAAATCCCTCAAGGTGCTCCCGCCTTTTGTAACAGCCTGTGCCAGCACCTGCCGGATGGCTCCGTGCAGTAGCGCTGCCCGCGGCTTGCTGATGCGGCTGGCCCGGGTGGTCGGCCGAATGCCCGCCAGGAAGAGCGCTTCGGAGGCATAAATGTTGCCGACGCCCACCACGGCCTCCCCGCCCAGCAACACCTGCTTGATCGCCGTGTTGCGCAGCTTCAGCGCCCGGTGAAACGCCGCGGCCTCGAATTCGTCGCTCAGCGGCTCCACACCCAGCCGGCCCAACAGCTTCTGGGCTGCGGGGGTGTGTTCTCCGCGGGCATAGACCACCGCGCCGAAGCGGCGGGGATCGTTCAGCCGCAACGTCCCCTGGGTGGTGACCATCTCAAAGTGATCGTGCTTGCCCGGCAGGGGAAAGCCGGTGCCAAAACTCACGCTGCCGGACATTCCCAGATGGATCAGCAGCAGGCCCTCGCTCAGGTCGACCAACAGGTATTTGCCGCGCCGGCGCACCGCCAGCACCTGCTGGCCGGCCAGCAGCGCGGGCTTGCAACCCAGCGGCCAGCGCAGCGGTTTCCCCACCTGGACGCTTTCGATATGGGCGCCTGCAATGCGGTCCGCAAAACTCAGGCGGGTGACTTCAACTTCTGGCAGTTCGGGCATAGGCTCATCAATTGGGGGAATAGTCAGTCAGCGCAAGGGCCTTGCAGTTCTGGATGTGCGGCAAGAAGGGAAAACAAGAGAAGCAGGGCTGTGTCTGGCGGTAAAGGACACCCGGCCGCAGGGTAAAGCGGCAGCGCCGTATGAACGCATCAATTATCATGGTTCGATGAAGAAAAAACTTGGCCTTGCCATCAGCGGCCTGTGGCTCGCAGCACCTTTTGTCCTGGCACAGACAGCCGAGCCCCCCGAGCCCCTGCTGGCGGCGCCTTCGACGCTGGCCGAGGCCAAGGCTGCGCAGGAGACAACGCCCTCCTCGCTCCTGGACAGCGCCCTTTTCTACCAGCTGCTGGTGGGCGAGATGACCCTGCAGGACGGCGAGCCCGCCGCCGGCTTTGCGCTCATGCTGGATGCGGCCCGCAAAACCAGCGACCCCCAGCTTTACCAGCGCGCCACGGACATCGCACTGCAGTCGCGCTCGGGCGACGCCGCACTGCAGGCCGCCCGTGCCTGGAAGCAGGACCAGCCCGCCTCGCGCGAAGCCAACCGCTATGTCCTGCAGATCCTGCTGGCGCTCAACCGCATCGCCGACACGGCCGAACCGCTGCAAACCGAAATGCGGCTGGCTTCCGAAATCGAGCGCCCGGCGGCGCTCGCCGCGGTGCCGCGCGCCTATGCCCGCGTCACGGACAAAAAGCTCGCCAGCACCGTCGTTGAGCAAGCCCTGGCCGATTACCTGGCCAACGCCGGAACCGCCGGCCCCGCCTGGACGGCGGTGGGACGCATGCGCCTCGCTGCGGGCGACGCCGGCGGTGCATTGGCTGCGGCAAAGCGCGCCCAGGCGGCCGCCCCCCAGTCGGAAGGCCCGGCGCTGGTCGCCCTGGAATTGATGGATCCGAAGCAGCCTGAAGCTGAAAGCCTGGTCCGCAACTACTTCGAAGGCAATCCCAAGGCCATGCCTGAAATCAGGATGGGCTATGCCAGGGCCCTGCTCGACGCGCAGCGCTACGCCGAGGCCAGCGCCCAGTTGCAGGTCGTGACGCGCGACAAACCCGATCTTGCGGAAGGATGGCTGGTGCTGGGCTCCCTGCAGCTGCAGGACAACCAGCTCGCCCCGGCCCAGGCCTCGCTGGAGCGTTATGTCGCCCTGGCGCAGCAACAATCGCCCGACGGCGAACGCAACCGGGGCCTGGCACAGGCCTACCTTGCCCTCTCGCAACTGGCGGAAAAGCGCAAGGACTACGCGGCGGCCGAAGGGTGGCTCGCCAAAATAGAAAACCCCGCCGACCTGGCGATGGCGCAAACCCGGCGCGCCTCCATCCTGGCCAGCCAGGGCAAGCTGGAAGAAGGCCGCCAGCTGCTGCGCAAGCTGCCCGAGCGCAATCCGGCAGACGCCCGCCTGAAGTTGAACGCGGAAGTGAGCCTGCTTCGCGAGTTCAAGCAGTACAAGCCGGCCTATGACCTCCTCGCGCAGGCGCTGGCCAAAACGCCGGATGAGCCCGACCTGCTGTACGACCAGGCCATGATGGCCGAAAAACTCGGTGACCTGGACGGCATGGAACGCCTGCTGCGCCGGGTCATCCAGGTCAAGCCCGACCAGCACCATGCCTACAACGCCCTCGGATATTCGTTTGCAGACCGCAATGTGCGGCTGCCGGAAGCACGCCAGCTGATCCAGAAAGCGCTGGAATTCGCGCCGTCCGATCCCTTCATCCGCGACAGCCTGGGCTGGGTGGAATTTCGCATGGGCAATAACGCCGAGGCCGTGCAGATTTTTGAGGCCGCCTACAAGGCCAAGCCCGATGCGGAGATCGCCGCGCATTTCGGCGAAGTGCTCTGGGCCATGGGCCAGCGCGACCGCGCCATCGCCATCTGGAAGGAAGGCCGGCTGCTCAACCCGGAAAACGAAACCCTGCTCGAAACGCTCAAGCGCCTGCGCGTGAAGCTGTAACCGGAAACCCTCACCTTGCCGCTCCTTTTTCGCACGCGCCCGGCGCACCTGGCTTTTCTTTGGGCAAGCGTTTTTGCTCTCCTTTTGATAGCAGGGTGTGCACAGCCCATAAGGGCTACAGGCCAAAATGGCTTGAATAGTGAATTTTGGTCCGGCCGCATCAGTTTGCAGGTGCAAAGTGAGCCCGCACAATCTTTTTCCGCCAGCTTCGAGCTCAAGGGCCGGCCCGAGCGGGGTGAACTCTCGCTGATCAGCCCCCTGGGCAGCGTCCTCGGCGTGCTGCGCTGGTCGCCTGGCGAGGCCGTGCTGGACTCAGGCAACGGCAAGATCCAGCGCTTTGCGTCCGTCGACGAATTGATGGCGCAGGCCACCGGCGCGGCCGTTCCGCTGGCTGCGCTCTTCGCATGGCTTCAGGGCGAGCCCGCCAGCGCCAGCGGCTGGTCTGCCGACCTTTCCCGCCACCAGGAAGGCCGTATTTCCGCCAAAAGAACCGATCCCGCGCCGCAAGCCGACCTGCGCGTTGTGCTTGACCAGTAACGCCGGCCTTCCGCCCGCCTTCGCTTTCGCCTTCCCCCGCGCCGCCGTGCCATGACCTCACCCCTGCCGCCCTCGCCTGTTTCACCGCCCGCCCGGCCGCTCAAGGCCCTTTACGACGTTGCCGCGCCGGCCAAGCTCAACCTCTTCCTGCACATCACCGGCCGGCGGGCCGACGGCTACCACCTGCTGCAATCGGTGTTCATGCTGATCGACTGGTGCGACACCCTTCACTTTGAATTGCGCACAGACGGCCAGATCAGCCGCGAAGACCTGGGCGGCTCCGCCGGAGTTGGCGACGTGACATCGGACCTTCCCGCCGAAGACCTGGCCGTGCGGGCCGCCAGGGCGTTGCAGGCGGCCTGCGGCACGGCGCTGGGCGTTCACATCGGCCTGCACAAGCGGATTCCCTCACAAGCCGGCATGGGCGGCGGCTCCTCGGATGCGGCCAGCTGCCTGCTGGCGCTGCAGCGGCTGTGGGGCGTCAGCCTGCCGGCGCCGCGGTTGCACGCCATCGCCCTCAAGCTGGGCGCGGATGTGCCCTTTTTCCTCTCGGGCGGCAACGCCTGGGTCGAGGGCATCGGCGAAAAAATCACGCCGCTGGCCCTGCCGCCGGCCCGCTTTGTCGTGGTCAAACCACCCGCCGGGCTCCCCACGCAAGGTATTTTCAGCGCGCCGGGGCTCAAACGCGACACAGAAACTGCTACAATCCAAGGCTTTGCTGCAAATGCTGAAGGCCAAATGAAATCAGTCGATTTCGGTTTTGGCCGCAACGACTTGCAGCCGGTAGCGCAGGAGATGTGCCCGCAGATTGGCCAGTCGCTCGACTGGCTTGAACGCAAGGGACTTCAAGGGCGCATGACCGGCTCCGGAAGTGCTGTATTTGCGCAACTGCTGCACGAGGCAGATTTGCCCGACTTATCAGGTTTGCCTGATGGCTGGAAAATCCGCAAATGCAGTAATTTGGCGGTGCATCCACTGGCCGGTTGGTAAAATAACCGCTCCAAAAAAAATGCGCTGCCAAGCGACCTTAAATGGAAAAGTTTATAGGTCTGTTGTTGGCAACAACAACTGTCCTGTGTAGGGGTGTCGCCAAGCTGGTTAAGGCACCGGATTTTGATTCCGGCATTCGCAGGTTCGAATCCTTCCACCCCTGCCAAATTTCTCACCGAGGGCCATAGCCCCGGTGTTGCGGTCCCGCCCGGAGCGGGCCCGCATGACTCCTGACAGACCCGCATGATGTGTATCAGCGGGTCTGTGTGTTTTTGGAAACACGCCAGGCAAGCGGCGCTCACTGCCAAGCCCGTTGCAACGTGTTGTCCCGTGCGTCTTTTGCTTCGATAAAAATTTCAGCCACGTTCAAGTCCTTGTTGCAGCTGGGCCCCACATGCAAACGCACCACCCCGATTTCATGGTTTTCACCGGCAATGCCAATCCGAGCATGGCCTCCGACATCGCCCAGCACCTGGGCATTTCACTGGGTGCAGCCCATGTCGGCCGGTTTTCGGATGGTGAAGTCACCGTCGAGATCCAGCAAAACGTACGGGCCCGTGATGTGTTTGTGGTGCAGTCGACCTGCGCGCCGACCAACGACAACCTGATGGAACTGCTCATCATGGTCGACGCGCTCAAACGTGCTTCGGCCGAGCGCATCGCCGCGGTGATCCCGTATTTCGGCTATGCGCGGCAAGACCGCCGCCCGCGTTCGGCGCGGGTGCCGATCACGGCCAAGGTGGTGGCCAACATGCTGCAGGCCGTGGGCGTGTCGCGCGTATTGACGATGGACCTGCATGCCGACCAGATCCAGGGCTTTTTTGATATTCCGGTCGACAACATTTATGCGTCGCCGGTTTTGCTGGGCGACCTGCGCCAGAAGAATTACACCGACCTGATGGTCGTGTCGCCCGATGTGGGCGGCGTGGTGCGCGCCCGGGCGCTGGCCAAGCAGTTGGGCTGCGACATGGCCATCATCGACAAGCGCCGCCCCAAGGCGAACGTCTCCGAAGTGATGCACGTGATCGGCGACATCGAAGGCCGCAACTGCGTGATCATGGACGACATGATCGATACGGCCGGCACGCTGGTCAAGGCGGCCGAGGTGCTCAAGGAGCGCGGCGCCAAGAAAGTTTATGCGTATTGCACGCACCCGATTTTTTCGGGCCCGGCCATCGACCGCATCGCCCAGGGCGACGCACTCGATGAGGTGGTGATCACCAACACCATCCCGCTGAGCCCCCATGCAGCAAGCTGCAAGAAGATTCGCCAGCTCTCCGTGGCGCCGCTGATCGCTGAAACCATCCAGCGCATCGCCAAGGGAGAGTCGGTCATGAGTTTGTTTTCGGACCAGGACAACCTGTTCTGACCTGAAACAAAAAGCGGCTGCCGTACCCAAGAGGTCCGAGGACTTCACCGGGTGGCAGCCTTTTAAACCAGGACGAGACTGGTCGCGGTCCGTTCTTTATTGGAGTTGATTATGAAATTCGTCGCTTTTGAGCGCGCAAAGCAGGGCACGGGTGCGAGCCGCCGTCTCCGCATCACCGGCCGCACGCCCGGTATTGTTTACGGTGGCACCGGTGAACCCACGCTGATCGAAATCGATCACAACGCGTTGTTCCACGCCATCAAGAAAGAAGCATTCCATGCTTCCATCCTCGAGATGGAACTGGCCGGCAAGGCACACAAGGTCCTGCTGCGCGACCTGCAAATGCACCCGTACAAGCAGCAGATCCTGCACATCGACTTCCAGCGCGTGGAAGCCAAGACCAAGATGACCGTGAAAGTGCCCGTGCACTACAGCGGTGAAGAAGAGTCCCCGGCCGTCAAGACCGAGAACTGCCTGGTCAACCACGTGATCACCGAATTGACCGTGTCCTGCTTCCCAGCGGACATCCCCGAATTCATCGCCGTCGACCTGAAGGGCCTGAAGAAGGGTTCGCCACTGCACATCAAGGACATCACCCTGCCAAAGGGCGTGAAGTTCGTGGCCAAGGGCCAGGACAACCCGGTGCTGGTGTCGGTGTCTGCCGTTTCCGAAGAAGCCGAGGCCGATGCCGCAGCAGCCGCTGCAGCAGCCGCACCGGTGGATCCGAAAGCCGCTAAAGCCGCTGCCGCCAAGGAAGCCAAAGCCGGCGCCAAGGCCGACGCTGCCAAGCCTGCCGCCAAGAAGTAATCCACTTCCCGCACAGGCCTGAAAAGGCTCACGGCCCTTGTCCTCTTGCAGGACAAGGGCCGTTTTTCTTGATGGTCACGCGCACCTAGAATCGAGCGGATGGAAATCCTCCAATGATCAAATTGTTTGTAGGCTTGGGCAACCCAGGCCCTGAATACGAAGCCACCCGCCATAACGCCGGTTTCTGGTTTATTGACGCGCTCTCGCAAGAGCTGAAAGCCCCACTCAGCCTGGACAAGAGCTACCACGGCCAGGTCGCGCGCATCACGATCAACGGCCAGAACGTCTGGCTGCTCAAGCCGCTGACCTTCATGAATGTGTCCGGCAAATCGGTGGCGGCGCTTGCGCGCTTTTTCAAGGTCGCGCCAGAAGAGGTGCTAGTGGCGCACGACGAAATGGACATCGTGCCCGGCCAGGTCAAGCTCAAGTTCAGCGGCAGCCACGCCGGGCACAACGGCCTGCGCGACATCCACGCGCAACTGGGCACCGCCGACTACTGGCGGCTGCGCATTGGCGTGGGCCACCCGGGCGTGAAGTCCGAGGTGGTCAATTGGGTGCTGAAAAAGCCCTCACAGGAACATCGCGTGGCGATTGAGGACTGCATCGCCCGCTGCATCAAAGCCGTGCCGGAGCTGCTCAAGGGCGAGATGGAAAAGGCCACGATGATGATCCACACCAGCACGCCGCCACGGCCCAAGCCGCCGCGCAAGATCGATACGGAAGACTGAGTCAGGCAGCTTTATGCTATCTTTTTGATAGCTATAGGCCCAGGTATAGTCTAGGCTAGAGGCCGATTTGGCCAATAACTACCGGGCCGCTATCACCGGGATGACGGTTTGCAGGCGCTGGTACTTTTCCCAAAGCGTTTCCCGCGTTTCAATGTGCTGCGGGTTCAGCGGAATGCAGGCCACCGGGCAGACCTGTACGCACTGCGGCTCATCAAAATGGCCGACGCATTCAGTGCATTTGTGCGGGTCGATCTCGTAGATTTCCTTGCCCAGGTAAATCGCCTGGTTGGGGCATTCGGGTTCGCAGACGTCGCAGTTGATGCACTCGTCGGTGATCATCAGGGCCATGTCAGCCCCCTTTGCCGGTTTGACCTGCTTTGTGCGCCGCCGCCAGGGCGGACGCCACCGCCGGGCTCACCATCTGGCCGACATCGCCGCCCAGTTTGCTGATCTCACGCACCAGCGTGCTGCTGATGCATTGCAGCGGCGCGTCGGGCAGCAAAAACACGGTTTCGACTTCGGGGCGCAGCTTGCGGTTCATCGCCGCCATTTGCGCTTCGTAGTCAAAGTCGGTGATATTGCGAATGCCGCGCACCACGGCCGTTGCCTTTTGTGCCGCGCAAAAATCGACGACCAAGCCGTCAAACGGCAGCACCTTCACGCCGGCGATGCCCTGCGTGGCGGCCTGCACCTGCGCCACGCGCTCGTTCAGCGTGAAGAGGGTTTTCTTGTGATGGGCCATGGCCACCGCGATAACCAGCTGGTCGAAGAGCCCCGCCGCGCGGCGCACCACGTCGTCATGGCCCAGTGTGAAGGGGTCAAACGTGCCGGAATAAACAGCGATGCGAGGGGTAGCCATAGTGGGAATTATGCCCGCCCTGCCCTTTTTCCCATCGTGGGGCCGCTGTAACCACGAGGCAGGCAAGGCTGGCAGGTTTAGCCCTCTAGCGCGCCCAGCCCGGCCAGCAAATGGAAATGCACCGCCCCGGCCTTGCCGCTGCGGTGCACCTGCAGGCCCAGCGGCGCCAGTTCTTCGTCGCTCCAGGGCTTGGGCGCCTCCAGGTAGACCACGCCGGTCGGGCCTATGGCCTGGGCTGCGGCTTTGAGGGTGGATTCGAACAGCGCCGACTCAAAGGGCGGATCCAGCAGCACCAGCTGCAGGCTGCCTGGCGATACGCGTTTGAGGGCACTCAGGCCGTCGCCGCGCTCGATGCGGCACATATCGGCCTTGAGCTTGGCCTGCACCGCCTTGAGCTGCAGCGCCAGGGCCGGGTCCTGCTCGCACAGCAGCACGTCGGCGGCGCCACGCGAGGCGGCCTCAAAGCCCAGCGCGCCGGTGCCGGCAAACACGTCAATGCAGCGCCAGCCCGTCAGGTCCTGGCCCAGCCAGTTAAAGAGCGTTTCGCGCACGCGGTCGGGCGTGGGGCGAAGGCCGGGCTTGCTGGGCACCGGCAGCTTGGTGCGCTTGTACAGCCCGCCGATGATGCGGATCTCGCCGGGCGGAACGGTCTTGCGGCCCACCACCTTGCCGCCTTTGGGTTTGGCCGCGGTTTTGGCGGGCGCGGGGGATGACGCGGGGGTGTATTTCATGGCGCGGCGCCCAGAATGACAGTGACCATTTTTTCGGGTTGCAGCTTGCGCGCAAAAGCGGCCTTGATGTCGGCCACCGTGACCTTGTCGACCTGCTGCGTCCAGGTGTCCAGGTAGTCCAGCGGCAGGCCGTTCCAGGCGATGCTGGCGATGTTGTCGAGCAGTTTGCGGTTGCTGTCGATGCGCAGCGCAAAGCCGCCTATGAGATTGTCTTTGGCGGCCTTCAGTTCGGTCTCGGTGGGGCCCTGGGTGACAAAGTCCTTGACCACATCGCGCACCAGCGTCACGGCCTGCCCGGCCTGGTCGGGCCGCGTCTGCAGGCCCACGGTGAAGCTGCCGGCATGCAGGCCGGGCGAGAAATAGCTGTAGACACCGTAAGTCAGCCCCCGCTTTTCACGCACTTCCAGCGTCAGGCGCGAGACAAAACCGCCGCCGCCCAGGATGTAGTTGCCGACGGTCAGGGGAAAGTAGTCCGGGTCGTCGCGCTTGAAGCCGGGCTGGCCCATGAGCACATGGGCCTGCGCCGAATCAAAGGGAATGCGTTTTTCCTCGGCTTGGGCCAGCGGCGCCACTTCGGGCACCTGCGGCATGGACGGCAGTCCGGCGCAAGGCACCTGCGGCAAGCGCGACAGCAGGCGCGCCGCGATCGCATCGGCCTGCGCGCGCGTCACCGCACCCACCATGCTGATACGCGCGCGGCAGGCCACCACGCCTGCGGTATGGAAGGCGCGCATGTCGGCGATGCTGATGCGCGACAGCGTGGCCTCGGTCACCTCATAGCCGTAGGGATGCGTGCCGTACACCGCCTTCGCGTAGGCGCGGGCAATGATGCTGCCGGGCCGGGTGTAGGACTCCTTGAGCGAGGCCACCATGCGCTCGCGTTCTCGCTGCCAGATGGCGCCCGGGAAGGACGGCTCCGCGATCTGGCGGGCCGCGAGCGCCACGGCCTTGTCGAGCAGCTCGGGGTCGGTCAGCGACCGGAGCGAAAAACCCAGGCGCTCACCGGTGGCGCTGGCGCCGAACTGCGCGCCCAGATCGGCCCAGGCCTCGCTGAGCGTGTTCTCGTCCATGGCCGGCGCACCATTTTTGGCCTCCAGGCCTTTGTCCAGCATGATCGCGACCATGCTCGCCAGGCCCGCCTGGGCGGCCGGGTCGCGCCGGGTGCCGGCGTCGAAATCAATCTGCACGTCCACCATGGCAATGGCCGGGCTTTCGACCAGGTAGACCTGCGCACCGCCGGCCTGAGTCCAGTGCTGGATCGGGATGGCGGCCAGGGCGCCCGCCTGGAAATTCAAGCAAAAAATGCCTGTAGCCAAAGCCAGTATTAGGCTTGTAGCTCTCTTTTTAATAGCAATCATCATGGAAATTCAGGCCGTTCGTTCAGGTGTCAATGCCGGATGGTGACGGCCGGTTTGCGCGGTTTTCGGTTGGGATCTACGGGCTGCGGCAGCAGCGTGGCGGTGGTCATCTGGTCGTCGCCGAAGTATTTGGCGGCGACCGCCTGCACTTCGGCGGCGGTCACGCGACGCAGCCCGGCAATCACGCGCGCACTGCCGTCCAGCGGCTGGCCCAGTATCCAGTTGGAGCCCAGCTCGCGCGCCTGGCTGAACACGGAGTCGAGCTTGTAGGTTTCGCTGGCCACCCACTGGGTCTTGACGCGCCTGAGTTCCGCCTCGCTCACGCCTTCGCGCGCGATCAGGGCGACTTCGCGGCGCAAGGCCTCTGCCACCTGCTGCGTGGTCTTGCCGTCCGCGGGGACGCCGTCAAGCACAAACAGCTGCGGCCCGCGGCCTATCAACCCGTTGGAGGCTCCGGCGCCGTCGGACACCCTGTCGTCGCCCTGCCCCAGGGCACGCTCCAGGCGCGCACCACCATAGCCGTCAAGCACGGCTGCCAGCACGGTCAGGGCCAGCGCGTCGCGGCTGCCCGCCGCCGTCGGCGAGTCCGGTGCGCCGGCGACCGGATCCGCGAGATCACCGGGCTCCAGCTTGGGCACCTTGAACGACATGCCCACATAGGCCTGGCTGGCCGGCGCCTTGTAGTCGAGGCGGCGCTGGCCGTCCTGCTCGGGCTCGGTGCGCGGCTTGCGCACGGGCACCGGTCGGGCGGGGATGCCGCCGTAGTATTTTGCGGCGAGCGTTTTGACCTGCGCGACCGTCACATCGCCGGCCACCACCACGGCCGCGTTGGCCGGCACATACCAGCGACGGTAAAACTCGCGCACGTCGGCCGGCGTCATGGCGTCCAGGTCGCTCATCCAGCCGACGATGGGGCGGCGGTAGGGCGAGGCCAGGAAGGTCATGGCCGTGGCCTGTTCGTACAGTATGGCGCGCGGCGAGTCTTCGGTGCGCAGGCGCCGCTCTTCTTTCACCACTTCGATTTCGCGCTTGAACTCGTCGTCGGGCCACTGCATGTTGGCAAAGCGGTCCGCTTCCAGCCGCATCACATCCTCGAGCTTGCCGGCCGGAATCTGCTGGTGGTAGCCGGTGGCGTCGCGGCTGGTGAAGGCGTTGTCGCGCCCGCCCAGCGCGGCCACGCGCTTGGAAAAGTCACCGGGTTTGACCGTCGGCGTGCCCTTGAACATCATGTGCTCCAGCGCGTGCGCCACGCCCGAGGTGCCGTCGACCTCGTCCATCGCGCCGACGCGCACCCACAGCATGTGCACCGCCGTGGGCGCGCGGTGGTCGGGTTTGACGATGACCGTGAGGCCGTTGGCGAGCGTGAACTGCTCGACCTCGGGCTTCAGGACGGGCGCCTGCGCCAACGCGGCTGCACCGAAGCACAAGGCCAGCAAGGCGAGCGGGGCCCGTGAAAACCGGGAAAGCCGCATAAAAGAAGGGGGAAGGGGTACTGGGAGCGTCAAAAGGGCTTGCCTGGGGTGTTTCATAGAATAGCTGTGTGGCGCCGTACGCTGGCACTGCAAGGTGCAGCAAACCACTAGGACTCCACAAGCATACCCAATGTTCAGTTTTTTCAAGAAAAAATCCCCCCCTCCCGCGGCTGCGCCTTCTACGGCACCTGCGACGGCACCTGCGACGGCCCCCGCGACGGCCCCTGCCACCGCCCCGGCCGCGCCTGCGCCGGCCCCCAGCGGCGGCCTGATCGGCAGCGCGCTCGTCACACCCATTGCGATTCCAGTCCCCGGCGCCGCGCCGCCCGAGCGCGAGCGCTGGCTCAGCAAGCTGCAGGACGGCCTGCGCAAAACCGGCTCCAGCATCTCGACCGTGTTCACCGGCAGCCGCATCGACGATGCCCTGTATGAGGACCTGGAAACCGCGCTGCTGATGGCGGATGCCGGCTCCAAGGCCACAGAACACCTGCTGGCCGACGTGAAACGCCGCGTCAAGGAAGGCGGCATGACGCACCCGGTCGCCGTGAAGAACGCGCTGGTCGATTCCATCGCGTACCTGCTCAAGCCGCTGGAGCAAGCCCTGGTGATAGGCCAGTACCAGCCTACCGTGATCATGGTGACGGGCGTGAACGGCGCCGGCAAAACCACCTCCATCGGCAAACTCACGCGCCACCTCGCCAGCGAGGGCGCCTCGGTGCTGCTGGCGGCGGCCGACACCTTTCGCGCCGCGGCGCGCGAGCAGCTCAGCGTCTGGGCCGACCGCAACACGGTGGAGATCGTCAGCCAGGAAGGGGGCGATCCGGCCGCGGTGAGCTTTGACGCCGTGAGCGCCGGCAAGGCGCGCGGCAAGGACGTCGTGCTCGTCGACACCGCCGGCCGGCTGCCCACGCAACTGCACCTGATGGAAGAGCTGCGAAAAATCAAACGGGTGGTGCAGAAAGCTGACGCAACGGCGCCTCACGAGATTCTTCTGGTCATTGACGGCAACACCGGCCAGAACGCGCTCACCCAGGTCAAGGCCTTTGACGAGGCACTTCAGCTCACCGGCCTCATCGTCACCAAACTGGACGGCACCGCCAAGGGCGGCGTGCTGGCGGCCATCGCCCTTTGGGCACGTGAGCGCTCGCTGGCGTCGCCCGGCTTGCGGCCCGTGCCGGTGTACTTTATCGGCGTGGGTGAAAAGCTCGAAGACCTGGAAACCTTCAGCGCACGCGAATTTGCCCAGGCGCTGCTGGCCTGAGCGTTCCGCCCAGGCCGCCGGCTGTTGCACAAGCGACAGCAAACAAGGGGAAACACCCTAAGACAAGGCCTTGCGCAAACCGGCCGCTGTATTAAAGTCATTGGTGAACCCGCCGGCCCCCCCCCGCTCCTGGAGCCGGCCCACAGGAGGCACGCCATGACCACAACCACCGACTCTTCCACCCCCTCTACGCCTTCGGCCCCGGTCGGCGGCGAGCGCCGGGTCGACATCCTGCTGGCCCATTACGGCGAAAGCCACCAGAACCCGCGCAACGAGTTGATCCACTTCATCGCCATCCCGCTCATCATGCTGAGCCTGGTCGGCATGATGTTTGCGCTGCACCCCTATGTGGCCTATGCCTTTATCGCTGCCAGCATGGTGTATTACGCCCGGCTGTCGGTGGTGTTTTTGATCACCATGGCCGTGCTGTCACTAGCCTTTATCGGCGTGATCTTTGCCATGGGCCCGCTGGTGCTGCCGGTGTGCATCGCGATTTTTGTCGGCGCCTGGATCTTGCAGTTCATCGGCCACAAGATCGAAGGCAAGAAGCCTTCGTTTTTCGAAGACATCCAGTACCTCTGGGTCGGGCCGCTGTTTGTGCTGAGCAAACTGTTTGAAAAGCTGCACATCCGCTGGTAAGTTGCCGGGTGATTTGGCTGGTGATTCATCCAGTCTTCATGCAGCTTGAAAACCCGCCCTTCGCCTCCATTTATGAGGTTTAAACCTTTTCAAAGGCGCCCCGCTTGATCAGCAAAATTCTGCGTTTCTTCCTCAAACTCGTGCTGGGCGTTTTCGCCGCCGTGTTTGCCCTCAGCCTTTTGGCCGCGGCGCTGATTGTGGTGGTGCTGAGCGTGCTGAAGTCATTGATCACCGGCCGCAAGCCTGCCCCTGCGGTGGTGTTTGGCCGGTTCCAGCGCTATTCGCCGCAAGGCATGTGGCCGGGCCAGGGCAATGCCGCCAATCCCCGTACAGGCGATGTGGTGGACGTTGAAGTACGCGAAGTTCGCGACGACAAGCGCCTGCCTTAAATCCTTAAGCCCTCACGCCTGCGCGTGCCCTCATGAGCGGGCGCAGGCGGCGCCCGCCGCACGGCGCGAACGGGCCGATGCGACGGCGAACAGCAGCAGCAATGCGGCCACCATCGCCAGGACCACCACCCCCGCCGCAACACCGCCTACCGAGGCCAGGCCCCAGCCGTCGATGACGCGCCCGCCGATCAGCGCGCCCAGGCCTATGCCCACATTGGCGCCGGAAATATTGAGCGAGGCCGCAAAGGCCTGTGCCTCAGGCGCCGACTTCATCACGCGCACATGGCAGACGATGAGCAGCGCCGCCTGCGCGATGCCCCAGGCGCCGAGCGCCACCGCCAGCCCCCACTGCGACGACAAGGCGGGCAGGATGGCCGCCATGGCCAGCGCCACGATCACACTAAAAAACAGCGTAGCCCCCAGCGGGCTGCGATCGACCACGCGCCCGCCCAGCGAATTGCCCAGCAGGCCCACCGCGCCAAAGCCCATCAGCCACCAGCCCACATGTGCGCTCGGGATGCCGGCCAGCCGGCCCAGGATGTCGGCCAGGTAGGTGTAGGCGGTGAACATGCCGGTGAACACCAGCACCGACAGCAACACATGGCCCACGATGATGGGGTCGCGCAGGATGCGCAGCTGGCTGCGCATGGATGCCGGCTTGGCGGGCAATGCGATGCGCGGCAGGAAAAACAGCAGCAGCATGGCCTTGGCAAACGCCACCAGCGACAGCGCGGCGAAGGCATTGCGCCAGCCGAAGGCGTCGGAGATCAACGTGCCGATGGGAATGCCCAGCACGGTGGCCGCCACGATGCCGAAGGCGATCATGGAAATCGCCTTGCCGGCGCGCGCCGGGCCGGTCAATTGCACAGCGGTGTCGCTGGCCAGCGCCCAGAACACCGGCAGGATCAGCGCGGGGATAAAACGCGCAATCGCCATCACGCCGATGTTGGGCGCGACGGCGGCCAGCGCATTGGCAAAGCCGATGACCACCAGCACGCCCACAAACAGCCGCTTGCGCTCCACCCCCGACAGCCAGGCCGTGAGCGGCGGGCCGGCGGCGGCCACGGTAAAGGCAAACAGCGTGACCAGCAGGCCGGCTTGCGCAATCGTCACGCGCAGGTCCAGCGCCATGGCCGGCAACAGGCCGACGATCAGGAATTCGGTGGTGAGCACCGTGAAACCGGCGGCAGAAAGCAGCAGGATGGGGAGAAGGGCAAACGGCATGGAAGTCCGGGCAATCAAAGTTGGTTTTGGGAGGCTCAAAGCGCGGCTTGCGCGGCTTGGGCCTGAGGAGCGCCAACTTTAGGAGTTACGCCTCATTCAATAAAGTAGTGCTACTGCACTTCTTTATTTCTCTATTGCAATAATGAGTTGAGTGTTCGCCGCGTGGTTTGCACGTCTTATGCTATTAATTTAATAGCATAAGAACCATGCTACACATGGGATTTAGGCCGATTTGATCAAAAGAATGCGCCGAGTGCGCACTGGCGCTTGAGGCTCAGCCCACGCTTACACGCAGACGGCATCTACCTGGACCACCAGGCGACCGACCGTCCCAGGCCCGAGGCCGTCCAGGCTGTCATGCATTTCATGAGCGACCACTTCGGCAACGCCAACGCCGGCGCCAACGAAAGGGGCCGGCTTTCCAGGCACTACCTCAACCTGTTCCGCGAGACCGCCGCATCGCTGGTGGGCGGGCGCGCCGACACCCTGCTGTTTACCAGCGGCGCAACGGAGAGCAACAACCTCGTGATGTCGTCCGAAGGGCGGCGCCGGCACGCGCACCTGGCTGTCTCCGCGATAGAACACAAATGTGTGCTCGAAAGCGCCGAACGCGCCCGCCGGATGGGCGCCAGGGTCTCCATCCTGCCGGTCACGCCCGAAGGCGTCGTCGAGCTGGAGGCCGTGCGGCGCGCACTGGCCGACGGCGCGACTCTGGTCTCGGTCATGGCCACCAACAACGAGATCGGCACGCTCCAGCCCATCCGCGAAATCAGCGCGCTCTGCCAAAGCGCCGGCGCACGGTTTCACACCGATGCGGCCCAGGCCATCGGGAAAATCGCCATCGACTTTGCCACGCTGGGCGCCGACTACCTGACCTTCACGGCCCACAAGTTCGGCGGGCCCCAGGGCATTGGCGGGCTGATGTGCGCAGGCGAGGCCTTTGAGCGGCTGGAGCCGCTGCTGGTCGGCGGCGGCCAGGAACAAGGCCTGCGCGCCGGCACCACCCCGCTGGCGCTGTGCGCAGGCCTGGCCGCAGCCGCGCTGGTCCTGGGCGAAACCATGGACGAGGAAATCAGCAGGATGCGCCGGCTGCGCGACCGGTTGGCCGGGGCGCTCAGGCAGCTGGGCCCTTTCTTCACCAACAGCCGCGCTGCCGGCACGCTGTGCAACAACCTCAACGGCGGCTTTATGGGCATCCCCGCGCTGATGCTGATGCGCCGGGCGCCGGAGCTGCATTTTTCTGCGGGCTCCGCCTGCACCGGCAGCGGCGGCAGCCATGTCCTCAAAGCCATCGGGCTGCCCCGGGACAAAATTGACGCCAGCTTCCGCCTGAGCGTCGGCTGGGCCACCACCGACGACGACATCGACCAGGCTATCGCGTCCTTTGAGCGGGTGCTCAAGACCTTTTCCCGCCACTAGCCGCTAGCCGCTAGCCGCCAGGCCGGCGCCCTGGGCTCCCGTCAAATTCAGAGCCAAATCGGGCTCTGGCCCATACAGTACATTGGCCTTTAGCTATCAAAAATATAGCGAAATGCCGATTTTTCGCGATTTTCCAGCCCCGACAAACCGGGCCGAATCACGTCATTACCCGCGTTTACATCCCGGACACCCCAAAGGCTGAACCAAATGCCGGCCGCCGCAGTCATACTGAAAAGCAAGGGTTTCTACGTATTAGCCTCGCGCTATCCGAGTCATTGAACCTATTGTTTAGCACTCTCTCTAACAGAGTGCTAATATTTAGCACTAGAGAAAAGGAGTTCTGCAGTGTCATATGCTCTTTCCCCCCAATCGCTGACGGCTGCCGTCGCCGCACCCCAAGCCGGCGCCGTGGCAGCCGTCAACCCTTGGTCGCTGGTTCCGCCACTCGGTAACCTGGACGCGTACATTTCCGCCGTGAATCGCCTTCCCATGCTCACTTTGGAGCAGGAGCAGGAATTTGCCAAAAACCTCAAGGAAAACAACGACCTTGATTCAGCCGGTAAGTTAGTGCTCTCTCACTTGCGCCTGGTCGTGTCGATTTCGCGCAAATACCTGGGTTATGGCCTGCCCCACGGCGACCTGATCCAGGAAGGCAACATCGGCCTGATGAAGGCGGTCAAACGCTTCGACCCGGACCAGAATGTGCGCCTGGTGAGCTACGCCATGCACTGGATCAAGGCCGAGATCCATGAGTACATCCTGAAAAACTGGCGTATGGTCAAGGTCGCCACGACCAAGGCCCAGCGCAAGCTGTTTTTCAACCTGCGCTCGATGAAGCAGGGTTTCAAGGACGACGCCGATGTGGCGACGCACCGCGACACGCTGACTGAAGGCCAGATCGATTCCATGGCGAAGACGCTGAACGTCAAGCGCGAGGAAGTCATTGAGATGGAGCAGCGCATGTCGGGCGGTGACGTGCTGCTGGACCCGAGCCCGAGCGACGACGGCGAAGACGCCTTCGGCCCGATCGCCTACCTGGCCGACGCCACGCAGGAGCCGACCGCGCTGATGGAATCGCGCCAGCGCGACAACCTGGCCTCCGACGGCATTACCGCCGCGCTGGAAGACCTGGACCCGCGCTCGCGCCGCATCGTGGAAGAGCGCTGGCTCAAGGTGAACGACGACGGTTCAGGCGGCATGACGCTGCATGACCTGGCGGCCGAATACAAGGTGAGCGCCGAGCGCATCCGCCAAATCGAAGTGGCGGCCATGAAAAAAATGAAGAAGGTGCTGGCGGCTTACGCGTAAAGCGCTTTCAGGCAGGAAGCCTTCTTCACGAAGCCCGCACCGTCAAACGTGCGGGCTTTTTTGTGGGCGCGTTTTGCGTGACAGCACTTTCGGCGCTACGGACAGGCCTGCAGCGTGATTTGCTGCACTAAATTGCAGTTGCGCGCGCGCACCAATGCAAATTAAAAAACGCATTTGGTTACGCCTGGTCGCACAATGAATTTGTGCTGATCTTCAACGCGCTTTCAGGCCAGTTCAGGCGTGTTCAGCGGTTCATGCGCTCGCTCCTCCCCGCGGGTTGCGTCCGGGGGATGTTGGCGGCGTACCTGCTGGGAGTGGCCATGCCGGGGTGGACTCAACACAGCGCCGACGCCCGGCTGCCGGTGCTGCAGCTCAACGCACCCGACGGCCAGATCGAGCTGGCCGAACACAGCCAGTACTGGGTCGACACCACCGGCCGGGCGGTTGCCGAGCAGGTGGAGGCCTGGGAGTACGACCTTCCCTTTGCCATGCGCCCGGCAGGCCACACCGTCCTGCTGGACGGTCAGGTGCTGTGGATACGCTTTAACGCGATGCAGCCGGATCTGCAGCAGCGCTGGTCGCTGGAAGTCAGCAGCGCCGGCGTCGACGCCGTGAGCCTGCATTACCGCGACGCCGTCGGCAACTGGGTCGAGCAAAAAGCCGGTGACAGGATGCCGGTGAACCGCTGGCCGCGCCCCGACCGCTTTCCGGTCTTTGACCTGGACACCGAGCAGACGCGGCCTGTCACGTATTTCATCCGCGTCGAGCATGCGCGCACGCCGTTTTCAGCGCCCATCTTTATCTACAGCCACCCGGCTCTGCTGGCGCAGCGCATGCAGGAGCAATTCCTGCTGGGCGCCTACTTCGGCCTGGCGGTGCTGATGGCGCTGGTGGCCGCCGCGTATGCCGTGGCGTTCAGTGACCGGAGTTTTGCAGCCTACGCCGTCTACATCGCCGCACTGGCGGCGGCGCAGGCCGGCCTGCTGGGCATAGGCGGGCAATACCTCTGGCCCGACTTTGCGGGGTGGAACGACCTGTCGTCATTTTTGCTGCCGGTGCTGGCGGCCTGCAGCGGCATCTGGTTTTCACGCGTGGTGACGCGGCCGCGGCAGTTCTCGGCCGTGCTGGACTGGCTGTCGATGAAACTGATGATCGCGCTGGCGGTGGCGGCGGCGGTGGATGCGTTCTTTCCGACGCGCGCGAGTTTTATCGCGATCACGGCGCTCATCGTCGTGGCGATGGCGGTTGTCTGCGTGATGGTGTTCATCGCGTGGCAACGTGGCGACGCCACCATGCGCTGGATCGCGCTGGGGTTTGTGCCGGTCATCGTGACGGCGCCGTTTCCCATCCTGCGCAACCTGGGGCTGATTCCCGTCAGCTTTCTCACGCAATACGGGCTGACGCTGGGCGCCGCGCTGGAAACGCCCTTGCTTTTTTACGGCCTGCTGCGGCGCGCCGCGCAGCGCCGCGAAGCCCGCGCGCGCGCCGCGGCGCTGACGCAAACCGAGCCGCTGACAGGCCTGACCAACCTGCACACCTTTGAAGAGCGGCTGCACGATGCGCTGCTGCGGTCCAACCGCTACAAGCACCGCTCGGCGCTGCTGATGGTGGACCTGTCCAACCACGGCTGGTTTGCCAAGGAGCACGGCCGGCAGATCGCCGACTACGCGCTGGTGCTGACAGGCTCCTGCCTGCGCAAGCTGGCGCGCGACATCGACATCGCGGCGCGTGTGGGCGACAGTGAATTTGCGTTGTTGATCGAAGGCCCGGTGACCGCGGCGCAAGCCGTGGCGGCGGCCACGCAGCTGGTGGCGCGGGCGTTGCAGCCTTCGGATTTGCTGCCGGTGGGCTCGCACCTGAAGCTGCATGTGGCGATCGCGCTGGTGCCTGATGCGAGTTGCAGCCGGCACCTGGACGCCAGCGAACACCTGCACTACCTGCTGGGCTCGCTGCGGGAGATGCCGCCCAACACACGCAAGTCCATCAAGACGGTGAACTTCTGATGGGTGCAGGCGCGCGCGCCTGCGCTGCGATCAGGAGTTCTTCAGCAGCAGGCGGATGTCGGAGGCCAGCGATTCGGCGCCGCTGCCATAGCGGTTGTACAGGCGCACGCGGCCCTGGCCGTCATAGATATAGCTGCCGGCGGAATGGTCCATGGTGTAGCTGCCGGGCGTCTTGCCGTCGACCTTCTTGTAGTACACCTTGAAGTCCTTGGCCACCTCGGGCAACTGGGCCATGGTGGGGCGCAGCGCGAGAAAGGCCGGATCGAAATTGCCCATGTAGGCCTTGAGCAGCTCGGGCGTGTCGCGCTCCGGGTCGACCGTGATGAAGATCGCCTGCAGTTTGTCGCCGTCGGCGCCCAGTAGTTTTTTGACTTCGGCCAACTCGGCCATGGAGGTCGGGCATACGTCAGGACACTGCGTGAAGCCGAAGAACACCACGACCACCTTGCCGGCAAAGTCTTTCAGTGTGCGCACCTGGCCGTTGTGGTCGGCCAGGGTAAAACCTTGCGCGTAGTCGGCGCCGGTGAGGTCTATGCTTTTGAACTGGGGTTTGTCGGGTGCGCAACCGGATAAGAAGCCAAAAGTGGCTGCAGCCATTGCCACTGCTGCACCTTTAGCTATACTTTTAATAGCAGACCGCCGGCCGGGAGAAGATGGAAGTGTTGCGCGAGATGTCATGAAGAAGGCCTAGACAAGGTAGTGGTCAAGCAGCAGCGCCGCGAACAGCACCGAGAGATGAATCAGCGAGAAGCGGAAGGTCTTGCGCGCCAGCACATCGGAGTAATTGCGCCAAAGGCGAAAGCCGTACCAGCTGAAGCCGATGCTGAGCGCGACAGCGGCCACCAGGTAAAGCCAGCCGCTCATCTTGAAGATGAAGGGCATGAGGCAGGCGGGGAACAGCACCAGCGTGTAGAGAAACACCTGCAGGCGCGTGAACTCGTTGCCGTGCGTGACGGGCAGCATGGGCAGGCCGGACTTGCGGTAGTCTTCAACGCGGTACAGCGCCAGCGCCCAGAAGTGCGGCGGCGTCCAGAGGAAGATGATCAGGAAAAGGATGAGCGCCTCGGGCCCGACTGAGCCCGTCATGGCGGCCCAGCCCAGCACCGGCGGCATGGCGCCCGAAGCGCCGCCGATCACGATGTTCTGCGGCGTCATCGGTTTGAGGATCACGGTGTAGACCACCGCGTAGCCGATGAAGGTGGCAAAGGTCAGCCACATGGTGAGCGGGTTGACCCATACATACAAAATCCACGAGCCCAGCGCGCACAGCGCGGCCGAAAACGCCAGCGTGAGCGGGTTGCTGAGCTCGCCCTTGGCCGTGGGGCGCCAGGCGGTGCGGCGCATGCGGGCGTCGATCTGCTGCTCGACCAGGCAGTTGAAAGCCGCAGCGGCGCCGGCCACCAGCCAGATGCCGGCGCAGGCAATCAGCGCAAGCCGCACGTCGGGCCAGGTCGGCACGCCGGGAACGGCCAGCACCATGCCGATGAGCGCGCAGAACACGATGAGCTGCACCACGCGCGGCTTGGTCAGCGCATAGAACTGCGCGAACTTCGACGGAACGTGGGGCGCGGCGGAAGCCGGGGCGGCGGACGGGGTGCTGGGATTCATGGGGAATGGGTAGTCAATTTTGACGCATGTGCTGCAAGGGCCTGGCCGCGGCTGGAAAAGACCACGCCGCTGAGCACGATCACCAGCGCCGCAGCCCCGCCCGTGTGGGTGACCGCAGCAATCAGGGGCCAGCCCAGCACGGCGTTGCTGATGCCGGTGACAGCCTGCAGCAGGATGAGCCCCGCCAGCCAGCGCGCGGACGCGCGGAACGCGGGCACGCGGTGCAGGCACAAAGCCAGCATCAGGAACACGGCAAACACGAGGTAAGCCATCAGGCGGTGAACATAGTGAATGGCGGTGAGCGCCTCGAAGCTGATGTTGGCGCCGTCATGGCCCGCACCCAGCTCGCGCCACAGCGTGAAGCCCTGGTTGAAGTCCATGGCCGGCCAGAGCGAGCCCTGGCAAGCCGGAAAGTCGGTGCAGGCCAGCACGGCATAGTTGGTGCTGACCCAGCCGCCCAGCGCAATCTGGATCCAGAGCAAAGCGAAGGCCGCGATCACGGCCAGGCGCAGGCCGGCGGAAAGCAGCGTTGCACTGGCGCCCTGCGCCTGCGCATACCGCGCAGCCTGCGCACGCAACAGCGCCAGCAGCACGAGGCCGCCCAACAGGTGCATCGTGACGATGGCGGGGAACAATTTCATGGTGACGGTGAGCGCGCCGAATGCGCCTTGCAGGCAGACCCACGCAAGCGTGACCGCAGGCCACCAGAACGAGACCGGTGTACGTTTGCGCTCCAGCCAGCTGGTGATTGCGAGCGTGAGGATCAGCACACCCACACCCGTTGCCAGGTAGCGGTGGATCATTTCAATCCAGGCTTTGGAATGTGTGACCGGCCCTGTCGGCATGGCGGTTTGCGCGGCCTCAATGTGCATTTGCGCGCCCACCGGGCTGGCGCTGCCATAGCAGCCGGGCCAGTCAGGGCAGCCCAGGCCGGAGTCGGTCAAACGGGTGAAGGCGCCGAAGATCACCAGGTCAAAGGTGAGAAAGAGCGTGACCAGCGTCAGCACCCGCAAGCGCTGCGCCACCGGCGCGTTCTTGTTGTGCACCCACACCCAGGCCAATGGCCCCAGCGCCACCACCAGGCCCATGATCATCAGGCGCAGGGCGGGGCTCAGGTCGTAGAGGTTTTGCGCGGCCATGATTAGAACAAGCGGCAGCCCAAACTGCCCCGAAGATATTCAGCCAAGCAGGAGCCGCGGAACCGGCTTTGCCGGGCCGCAGGCGGGGCGGCCCCCTCGGGGGGCAGGGAGCTACACGCAGTGAGCGACCGTGGGGGCTTCATTACCTGCCTTCCTTGTCCCAGCTGTTCGAGGCGCGTAAAAGGCGCTCCAAATCGCGCTTGGCTTTGGCGGCGGCGGCGGCATCCATGTCGGCCGGGAAACGCATCATCCAGTTGCCGATCGGGTCGACGACGTAAAGATGGTCTTCGAGGCGCTTGCCGGCGGCGGGCTCCAGCCACTGCGCCAGCGCGGCGGGCGCCACGCGCAGAACGGCCGACGAAGCCAGTGCGGGAAGCAGGGCGTCGCGCACCGGCGCTTCATCCACCACCAGCCAGACGCGGTCCAGGCGTTCTTTTTCCTTGCCCAGCGACTCGCGCAGCTGGCGCTGGAAATACAGGTTCTGCTCGCATTTCGCATCGCAGGCGCCGCCCGACACGCTGACCAGCAACCATTGGTCTTTCAACGCCATCAGGGTCCCGGCCTTGCCATCGAGTGCGCGCGTCGCCAGCGGCGGCAGCGGCCGCTGCGGATCGATCAACTCGCCGAAATTGCGGCGGCCTTCGGGCCGGATCACGTAATAGGTGAAGTACGACGCGATCACCGGCGCGGCGCATACCAGCAGCACAGCCAGCATCTTCCAGCGGCCGGCGACGGTGCTGGGCGCGCGCGTGCTGGTCTGGTCGAGTACGGGCATGGCATGCACCGTAAGGCCCAGGGGCTGATCTTGCGCGGCAGGCGTGGCGGCGCGGCTTGAAGAGGTGTCAGGCGTATCGTTTGTCACGGCAGTTGTCACGGCTTTTGTGGGCCGTGTGTTTGATTACGTAAATGGGCGCGAAGAGGAAGCAGCAGCTGAAACCAGCCATACAGAATGATCACCAGGCCACAAAGCCCGAACCACTGGAAGGCATAACCGTAATGTTTGTCCACGCCCAGATTGGGCGCGGCCCATTCACGCAGCAAACCCTGGCTGGCCGCGCCGGTCTGAAGCAGCGAGACCTCCAGCAGGGGCAAGCCGGTTTCCTTGCGGAAAGCGGGCAAGTCGAGATTTTGCCGTATCCGGCCACCCTCAAGACCTGCGAACTCATAGAGCCTTGAAGGCGGCGGGGCAATGCGGCCTTCCACCGTGACGCTGCCCGCAGGCGTTGAGACATCGGGCAGGCGTGTGCGGTCGGCAAAATTGCGCGGCACCCAGCCGCGCTGCACCAGGATGGCCTGCGGCGTGCCTTCAAGCCGCAGCGGCGTCACCACCACAAAGCCCGTCTTGCCGCTCATAGGCCGGTTGTCGAGGTAGACCGTGTGCTCCGCCAGCCAGGTGCCCTTGAGCGTGGCGGGGCGGTGGATGTCTTCCGTGATGTTTGGGGCCGCCAGCAGCGAGCGCGCATCCAGCGTGGGGAGCCGGCCTTTGGCGTCGACGGCTGCCTGCAGCGCTTCTTTTTGCGCGGCGCGGCGCAGCTGCCACTGCCCCAGGGAAAAAGTCGTGCCGGCCACCAGCAGTGCGGCCACCGTGAGTATCCAGAAGCGCGGGGAGTGCAAAGCGCGTGTCATGAGCCGATAATCCTGTTCATGACGTACCTCATCGCATTGGCATTTATCGCCATCTTCGCCAGCCTGGCTTCAGCGCTTTTTTTCATGCTCAAGGGCGGCCAGGGCAACGAAGAAGGCAGCAAACGCAAAACCGGCAACATGGCGCGCGCACTGGCGTTCCGTATCGGGTTTTCGGTCTTGCTGTTTGTCTGCATTCTGATCGCGTGGAAGCTCGGTTACATCCAGCCCACCGGCATCCCGGCTGGCAAATAAGCGCCACTCTCGTGACGAAAAAATAACAAAGGCCGCATCAAGCGGCCTTTGATTGAGCGGCCGTAGCCGCAGTTGGTTCCCTTACAACCAGTACACCAGGATGTACAGGCCCAGCCACACCACGTCCACAAAGTGCCAGTACCAGGCGGCGCCTTCAAAGCCGAAATGCTTTTCAGGGGTGAAGTGGCCCTTTTGCAGGCGCAGGGTGATGAACAGCAGCATCAGCATGCCGACGAAAACGTGAAAACCGTGGAAACCCGTGAGCAGGAAGAAGGTCGAGCCATACACGCCGGACGACAGCTTGAGGTTCATCTCGGTGTAGGCATGGAAGTACTCATAGCCCTGCACGTAGAGGAAAATCACGCCGAGTGCGACGGTCGCCCACATGAAGGCAATGGTCCGGGCGCGCTTGCCTTCGATCAAGGCATGGTGGGCGATGGTGATGGTGACACCGGAGGTGAGCAGCAGCGCCGTGTTGACGGTGGGCAAAGAGCCCATGATGCTGGCCCAGATGCCGCCGCCGATTGCCAGCGGCTTCATGGCCGTGAAGGGCTCGATGATGTCTGCGGGAGACGTCGTGGCGCCCGCCACGATGGTAGGCCAGGCGGCCTTGAAGTCAGGCCAGAGCAGCGCGTTTTCCAGGCTGCCCAGCGTTGGCAGGGAGTGCGAACGCGCCCACCACAGTGCGGTGAAGAAGGCGCCGAAGAACATCACTTCCGAGAAAATGAACCAGCTCATGCTCCAGCGGAAAGACAAATCGATCTTGCGCCCGTACATGCCGCCTTCGCTTTCGGCGATGGACTGGCTGAACCAGCGGAACAGCGTGACCAGCCACCACACCATGCCGAAGGCCAGCGACCACATGCCCCAGTGGGCGCCGTTGATCCATTGGCTGGCGCCGAGGATGACAAAAAACAGGCCGATAGACGCCATCACCGGATGGCTCGATGGGCTGGGGACAAAGTAATGGGGGGTTGACCCGTGGACTGCTGATGACATCGCTCGACTCCTGTTTTTCTCTCGAATTTCCAATAATCTTTAACTCAACCGTGAGGTGCTGCGGGATGCGGCCTTCAGCCCGCAACCATCCACTTCGCCAGCAACACCAGGGTTGCGACAAACACCACCACGGCAATCAGCCCGACCACGATGATGTGGAGGGGGTTCAAGCTTTTCACGTCTTCTTCGTAGTCGCCGCGCGCGCGCAGGCCCACAAAAGACCAGGCCACGGCCTTGACCGTGCGCCAGAAGGAAGGTTTGGCGGGCGTTGCGGCCATGCTCATGCACCTGCCTGTTTTTCAGGGGGTACGGCGGCCGTCGTCGCCTTGGGCGTGACGGGCGCGGCCGGCGTTTTGCCACCGACCTCAAAGAAGGTGTAGGACAGTGTGATCGTGCTCACGTCTTTCGACAATTTGGGGTCGATCACGAAGGCCACGGGCCACTGCTTTTTCTCGCCGGGCGCCAGGGTGTACTGGCTGAAGCAAAAGCATTCAAGCTTGTTGAAATGTGCGCCCGCCTGTGCCGGTGCATAGCTGGGAATGGCCTGGGCGGACATGGTCCGGTCCTGCACGTTCTGGAATTCGTACATCACCGTGGCCAGCTCGCCCGGGTGAACCTGCAGCGTGTTCTGGGCGGGCTTGAAATGCCAGGGTCCGCGCGAGTTCGCATCAAACTCCACCGTGATGGTGCGCGTGCGGTCTACCTGCGTGTTGGCGGGGAGGGTCGCCGTGGCGCCCGGAATGCGCTGGTCGCCGAGGGCCAGCACGTTGATGCCGGTCATCTCGCAAATCGCCTTGTAGATGGGCACCAGCGCATAACCGAAGCAGAACATGCCGAGCACGATCACGGCCAGCTTGCCCATCATGTTGAAGTTTTCGCGCTTGAGCCGCATCACGTTGGTACCGGTTTTACCTGGGGTCGCTGGGGCCGGCTCAGCGGGCCAGGAAAATCATCTTGGCCATGAAGCCGGCGAAGAAGACGAGCGCTACCGACGCGAGTATCAGCGCCAGCTTCAGGTTGCTTTTCTTTTGCTCGGGTGTCATGTGTCGTTACCGGTTCTGCTCAATCAGCCGATCACGCGGGTTGCCGAAGCATCCAGCTTGGGCGGCGTTTCGTAGGTGTGGAAAGGCGCGGGAGACGGAACTTCCCACTCAAGGCCTTCGGCGCCCTTGCCGCCTTCGTCCACCCAGGGGTTCTGCTTGGCAGGTGCGCCCTTGCCGCGCATCGTTGGCACCACAATGAACAGGAAGAAATAGAGCTGGGCAAAACCGAAGAAGAACGCGCCCACGCTGGCCACGGCGTTGAAATCGGCGAATTGCATGGGGTAGTCGGCATAGCGGCGCGGCATGCCGGCCAGGCCCAGGAAGTGCATCGGGAAGAAGGTCACGTTGAAGGAAATCAGCGACCACCAGAAGTGGATCTTGCCGCGGGTTTCGTTGTACATCACGCCGGTCCATTTGGGCGACCAGTAGTAGTAGCCGGCAAACAGGGCGTAGAGCGAACCGGCCACCAGAACGTAGTGGAAGTGCGCCACCACATAGTAGGTGTCCTGCAGTTGCGTATCGATCGGTGCGACCGAGAGGATCACGCCCGTCAGGCCGCCGATGGTGAACACGAAGATGAAGCCCACCGCAAACAGCATGGGGGTCTCAAAGGTCATGGAGCCGCGCCACATCGTGGCGATCCAGTTGAACACCTTCACGCCCGTAGGCACGGCGATCAGCATGGTGGAATACATGAAGAACAGCTGGCCGGTGACCGGCATGCCGGTGGTGAACATGTGGTGAGCCCACACCACAAAGCTCAGGATGGCGATGGAGCCGGTGGCGTACACCATGGAGGCGTAACCGAACAGGCGCTTGCGCGAGAAGGCGGGAATGATCTGGCTGATGATGCCGAAGGCCGGCAAGATCATGATGTAAACCTCGGGGTGGCCGAAGAACCAGAAGATGTGCTGGTACATCACCGGGTCGCCGCCGCCGGCGGGGTTGAAGAAGCTGGTGCCGAAGTGGCGGTCCGTCAGCGTCATGGTGATGGCGCCGGCCAGCACGGGCATGACGGCGATCAGCAGGTAGGCGGTGATCAGCCAGGTCCAGCAGAACATCGGCATCTTCATCAGCGTCATGCCGGGGGCGCGCATGTTGAGGATGGTGACGATGATGTTGATCGAGCCCATGATGGACGAAGCGCCCAGGATGTGCATCGCAAAAATACCGGCGTCCATGGACGGGCCCATTTGCAGCGTGAGCGGCGCGTAGAGCGTCCAGCCCGCAGCAGGGGCGCCGCCGGGCATGAAGAAGGAACCGACCAGCATGGCGCCGGCAGGGATCATCAGCCAGAAGCTGAAGTTGTTCATGCGGGCGAAGGCCATGTCGGCCGCGCCGATCTGCAGCGGGATCATCCAGTTCGCGAAACCCACAAACGCCGGCATGATGGCGCCGAACACCATGATCAGGCCGTGCATGGTGGTGAGCTGGTTGAAGAGCTCCGGGTTGACCAGTTGCAGGCCGGGCTGGAACAGCTCGGCGCGGATCAGCAAGGCCAGCACGCCGCCGAACATCAGCATGAAGAAACTGAACAGCAGGTAAAGCGTTCCGATGTCTTTATGGTTGGTCGCGAACACCCAGCGGCGCCAGCCCGTCGGGGCATGGTCGTGGTGGTCATCATGCGCGTGGTCGTGATGGTCTAGAACTGCACTCATCTTGGCTTCCTTTGGTGGCTTTGGCCTGTAGCTTTATCTTGGCGGCCGGCACGTCTCGTGCCGGCGAATTCGGTCGTGGGCGGACTGTGCTTACTTGCGTGCAGCCTGAACTTCGGCGGGCTGAACGATCTGTCCGGTCTGGTTGGACCAGTTGTTCTTGGTGTAGCTGGCAACGGCCGCGAGGTCGGTATCGCTCAGTGCCTTCCACGAGGGCATCGCACCACCGGCAGCGCCGTTCAGCAAAATCATGATCTGTTTCTTGTGGTCGGCATCCAGCACGATGGCCGAACCGTCGAGTGGCTTGATCGGGCCGGCGCCCTTGCCGTTGGCCTGGTGGCAGGCGGCGCAATTGGCGGCATAGACTTTTTCGCCGCGGGCCTTCAGGTCGACCAGCGTCCAGACCTTGGAAGGATCATCCGCCTTGGCGGCAGCCTCCTTGACCTTCAGGGCCACCCAGGCGGTGTAGTCGGCGGCGGACACCACTTTCACGTGGATGGGCATGTAGGCATGCTCCTTGCCGCAAAGCTCCTGGCACTGGCCGTAGAAATCGCCGACCTGTTCGGCACGGAACCAGGTGTCGCGCACAAAACCGGGGATCGCATCCTGCTTGATGCCGAAGGCCGGCACGGCGAAGGCGTGGATCACGTCGTTGGCGGTGGTGATGATGCGGATTTTCTTGTTGACGGGAACAACCATCGGGTTGTCGACCTTCAGCAGGTAGTTGTCGGGGGCTTCGCCAGCTTTCGGGCCGCCGTTGTCGGACATTTCGCGGTGCGTGTTGTCAAGCGTGGAGACAAAACCGATGCCTTCGCCTTCACCCTTGATGTAGTCGTAGCCCCATTTCCACTGGATGCCGGTGGCTTTGATGGTGAGGTCGGCGGCGGTGGTGTCCTTCTGGGCGACCAGCACCTTGGTGGCCGGCAGGGCCATGGCGATCACGATGAGGAAGGGAACGACGGTCCAGGCGATTTCGACGGCGGTGGATTCGTGGAAGTTGGCGGATTTGTGGCCCACCGACTTGCGGTGCTTCAGGATGGAATAAAACATCACCCCGAACACGGCCACGAAGATCACGAGGCAAATCGCCATCATGAACCAGTGCAGCCATTGCTGCTCTTCGGCGATCTTGGTGACGGCGGGGTGCAGATTCAGCTGATTGACGGCGGGGCCGCCTTTCAGGTCATTGACGGCGTAAGCGGCGGTGCTGACCCAGGCGGCCGCAGATACCAGAATTGCGCCTGCGTGCTGCATGCCAAGCCGTGTCATTTTGCTCATGGTGTTGCTTACGTTCATCGTGATCACTTTTTCTGCTTCAATTACCGACGTTACCGACCAAATTAACCTGCTGATTATAAAGTTAGCGGCGAGGCGTCCCGCCGCCCCTGAACTGACGCGAGACTTTCAGGGCCCCCTCAGCCGCCGCGCAGCGCCATGCGGAGCTCGCGGGCCAGCGCCGGGCGGAGCTCCGGCCGCACATGGCGCCCTACCCGCACCGACCGGCCCTGGCCGGACACTTCAATCAAGGAACCGTCTTCTGCCCTGGGCTCAATCCTCACCCATTCGCGATTGAATTCAGCACGCTCCGTGCGCCCTGCCGTCTCCAGTTCCACCACCAGTTGCCCGCCTTCGAGGACGATTTTTTCACCGTCTCCCGCATGCCGGGCGTACACCACAAAGGCCGCTCCCACCGCCACCAGCTCGATCCAGGCAAAGGGCATCACCATGGTGGCGCCCTGTACCCAGAAAAATGCCGCAATGCCCAGCGAGACGCCGCACAGCGACACATACAACCACCCCAGCTGTGCCGGTGTGAGTGAGCAGTGACGCTTGAGAAGCCACAGCACAGCATCATGGCTGTGAGCGCCCTGCGCGGGCATGGTGGCAAAACGAAACGCTGGTATTGGCTGCAGCATGTGGCAACCCTCAAAAAAACTGCGGTCAATGCCGGGCATTGGCCGCATGAGGCTTGGGAACATACCCAAAATTCAGCTTTGAATTGTAGCCGGGTTTACCTTGGCGGCCCCCTGAAAAGCCCCCTTGAAGGGTGATTGCCGCATGCGGATGAGCGCCCGCGCAACACATGTTCGTCAGGCAGGCGGCCGCTGGCCTTGAAGCATGCTGCGCATGTCGTCCACCGACACGGCGCTGAGCGCACTGACCTTGATTTTGGGCGGCGCCTTCAGCGCGTGCCCGTAGATGACTTCGAAAGTGAGCGACAGCCTTCCGTCATCGCCCTTGATGAGGTGGCGGGCCAGCGCATCTTCGAGTTTTGCCTTCCAGGCCCTGCCGCGCAACGCGGGAAAGCGCGCCGGGTGGAAATTGCGGCCCAGCTCCGCCAGGTCCTGCAAGAGCCGCGCCGGCGTGGTGTAGGTCAGGGTGATGCGTTCCATGTCCATCACCGGCTCGGCAAAGCCGGTTTGCACCAGCATGTCGCCCCAGTCGTGCATGTCGGTCAGCTCGTGGCTCGCGGGCGGCCAGCCGAGTTGCGCATACACCTCGCGCAGCTCTTTGGCCGTGTCGGGGCCCAGGGATGAAAACATCACAAAGCCGTTGACCTTGAGCGCCTGGTGCCACTGCGCCAGCAGGGCCTGCGGGTCGGCCGACTCATGCAGCGCCATGTTGGCCCACAGCATGTCGGCGCTGCCGGGCGCAGGCGCCTCAAAGCGCACGGCAGGCGCCGTCCACCGGCCGGGGTACCACCAGGGCTTTACTATCTTTTTGATAGCAGCCTGCCTACGCTGCGCCTGGGCTTCAAGCACAAAACATGTTGAATCGGGATAAAGGCCGGTGAGCCGCGCATGCGCCTGCAGCCCCCCGCGCAGCGCGCCCCAATGAATCCATGAGGCGGGCTGCAGTTTGATCCACTGCAGCCGGTCCATCATGCGGCGCGCCACTTCTTCATGAAGCCAGGGCGACGACAGCGGTGCGGTGCGCTCCCAGCGGCTCACGGCAAGCGGGTCTAGCGTGGGCGGGCGCTGGTGGGGAGTGGTCATGAAAGAAGACGGTGCGGTTCGCTGAAAAGTACGGGGAGCACTAAAAAGTACGCGAGTATATTGACACGGTGTTCACACGCCTGCTTGCGCCCGCCGCATTACCGTCCCGCCTGCCCGGCCTTCTTGCCCGCCTTCGCCCGGAATTTTCCAGCGAATGCGCCGTCTGCCGCAGCTGGCCCGCGCATCCGGTGTGCGGGCCTTGCGTGGCCCGTTTCGCCTCGCCTGCGCCACGCTGCGGCCGTTGTGCCCTCGCCCTGCCCGCCGATCTGTCGATGGGCCTGCGGACGGGCCCGCCGCTGTGCGGCGCCTGCGCCGTCCAGCCGCCGCCGCTGGACTGCGCCGTCGCCGGCGTCGACTACGCCTACCCGTGGTCTACCTTGATTGCGGGCTATAAATTCGGCGGCCAACACGGCTGGGCCGGCTTTTTTGCCGGCCTGCTGCTCCAGTCGCCCGGCGCCGCCCAGGTGTTTGCCGACCTGCGCCCGCAGGACTGGGTGCTGCCCATGCCCCTGGCCACGCATCGCCTGCAGACGCGGGGCTTCAACCAGGCTTGGGAGCTCTGCGCCGAGCTGGCGCGGCAAACGCGCACGCAGGCCCGAACCGACGCGGGGCTGCTGCTGCGCGTGCGGCACACCCGCCCGCAAAGCCAGCTCAAGCGCAAGGAGCGGCTGGCCAATGTGAAAGGCGTCTTCCAGGTCGATCCGCTGCGCGCGGCGCAGCTGCAGGGCCGGCGCATCGTCCTGGTCGACGACGTGATGACCAGCGGCGCTTCTATCTATACAGCGGCTCAGGTTTTGCGGGAGGCGGGCGCTGCGCACGTCACGGCCGTCATCCTCGCCAGAACAGCCCCCGCCTAGAATGCCGGCTCCGCCTTACCGCTCTGCGCATGTTCAATATCGTCCTCGTCGAACCCGAAATCCCGCCCAACACCGGCAACGTCATCCGGCTGGCGGCCAACACCGGCTGCCGTCTGCACCTGGTGGAGCCGCTGGGCTTTTCGATGGACGACAAACACATGCGGCGCGCCGGCCTGGACTATCACGAATACGCAAAGGTGTTGCGGCACGCCAGCTGGCAAGCGTTTCTGGAAAGTGAGCAACCACCCCCGGAGCGGCTTTTTGCCATGACCACGCATGGCTCGGGCAGTGTCTACGCCATGCGCTTCCAGCCTGGCGACTGGCTGGTGTTTGGCGCCGAAACCCGCGGCCTGGCGCCGGAGCTGCGCGAATCCTTCGCGCCCGGCCAGCGCCTGAGGGTGCCCATGCAGGCCGGCCAACGCAGCCTCAACCTCTCCAACACCGTGGCCGTCACGGTGTTTGAAGCCTGGCGGCAAAACGGTTTCAGCGGCGCAACACCTTCCTGACCTCTGTCGGGCATCCGTTGGATTCCCCTTGCCAGAATCTAGGTGAAAACCCTATAATTCGATACTTCAAGCCTAAAGCTTCAGGTCTGTGGATGCCGATACCCCGGCCGCTTTCCACTTTCCTACCTTCCGCCCTTCCCGCGTATCCCTTTCCATAGTCCCAGTTCACAAGACTGGCAGGAGTCTTCGTGAACATGGTTATCCAGCGCCTCTTCGGCATCAAAGCACCCGCTTTCTCCGACTCGGGCCGCGCCACGGCCAGCCGTTTGCCCCTTGAGCAGATCCGGGAAAGCCTGCAGGCCCTGCTGCACGACTGCAAGGACATGCGCTCGCAGCGCGTCCTCTACAAAATCAATGTGGCGCACACGCCTTCGGAGTTGTGGCTGCTGCGCAGCGACCTGCACCAGTGCATCGCCCAGACCCACACCCAGGCCGAAGCGGCCGAGCGCATCAACAGCCTGATCGAGGTTTTTGAGGGCTGGCTGCCGGCCGGCCAGCTCACGCGCATCTAAACCTGCGCGCCTGGCCCCTTCAGGTCAACTCAGGGGTAGCGCCGCACCAGCGATTCGGCCACGCACACCGGTTTGGCCGAGCCCTCGCGCTCTACCGTCACTTCCCAGCTCATCTGCATCCCGTCACCGGCGATCGCCTCCACCGCCAGCAATTTCATGCGCCCGCGCAGGCGGCTGCCCACCGGCACCGGCGCCGTGAAGCGCACCTTGTTCAGCCCGTAGTTCACGCCCATGCGCGAGCCGGTGATCTCAAAGGACGATTCAAAGAAGCGCGGCAGCAGCGACAGCGTCAAAAAGCCATGCGCGATCGGCCCGCCAAACGGCCCGGCGTTTGCCTTTTCGACATCCACATGGATCCATTGGTGGTCGCCTGTGGCCTCGGCAAACAGGTTGACTTGTTGCTGGGAGATGGTGATCCAGTCGCTGACGGCGACTTCCTGCCCGGTGCAGGCGGCCAGGTCGGCCAGGGTGGCAAAGGTTTTCATGGCGCCACTGTAGCGGCACACCCCCGCCGGGCTTGTCGGCTCAGCGACAAGACCTTGCAGCGCTCAGCGGTCCAGCCACTTGCAGATGCCCTGCCACTGCTCCATGTCTTTTTCGACCCGGCTGGGCGCCACGTCAAACACCGTCAGGCCGCGGGCCGCCAGGTGGATGTAGTTTTGCGTGTCGCGCAGGTAGCCCAGCACCGGCAGGCCCAGGCCTTCGACGAAACCGCGCAGCTTGTCGGCGGCAATCGTGCGTGAATCCACGCGCATCCCGACAATGCCGACCTGCATCTTGCCGGCATGCTTGTGCTCGGCCAGCTGGTCCAAAAAGGTGCGGGTGGCAAAGATATCAAAGACGCTGGGCTGCAGCGGCACGATGACCTTGTCGGCCAGCTTCAGCACGTCGTTAAAGCGCCAGCCGTGCAGGCCGCCGGGCGTGTCGAGCACCACGTGGGTCGTGCCCTTGGGCGGTTTGACGATGAGGTCGGCGTTCACATCCCAGGTGGCGATGGGGCGGGCGGCCGGCGGGCGCAGGCCCAGCCACAGCCGTGAGGACTGCTGCCGGTCGGCGTCTCCCAGCATGACCGAATGGCCCTGGCTGGCGAAGTAGCCGGCAACATTGGTGGCCAGCGTCGTCTTGCCGACGCCCCCCTTCGGATTGGCGATCACAACCACGGGCATGCGAATCTCCTCATTGTTCAGGGGAAGGCCCTGATCTTGCTCTTGCTTTTCCGCTATGGTAACGGCATGGACACCCTTCTCACAACCACTCATAAGACCACAGACGATACGGCAAACCCTGACATTTATGTCATTGCCGCCCATCCAGCGTGGCGCGAATCGCGGGTCAACCGGCCCCTGATGGAGGCGGCGAAGGCCTTGCCGCGCGTGCTGGTGCAAGACCTTTACTCCAGCTACCCCGACTACGCCATCGACGTGCCCCGGGAGCAGGCCGCCATGGAGCGCGCCGGGCTGGTGGTGCTGGTGCACCCCATCCAGTGGTACTCGATGCCGCCGCTGCAAAAGCTCTGGCTGGACGATGTGCTCACCTACGGCTGGGCTTACGGCGAGGGAGACGGCAACGAAGAAGCCGGCAAGGGCCGGGCCCTGGAGGGCAAGGACCTGTGGCTGGTGGCCACCACCGGCGGGCCCGAAGAGTCTTACCACCCGCAGGGCTACAACCGCTATTTTTTTGACGCCTTTTTGCCGCCTTACGAGCAGACGGCGGCCCTGTGCGGCATGCGCTTTTTGCCGCCGCTGGTGCTGCACGGCGCCCATACCGTGGACCGCCAGACTGTTGTGAGCCACGTCGAAACCTTCCGGCAGCGCCTGCAGACTTACCCCGACTGGCCCGAGCTGGAAGACCTGGAGCAATGCGCCGCCTGCGTGGTGCCGATGCGAGACAGGTCTGTGGCGTCGCCTGAAGACACCGCCGGCGCCAATGCCGCGAGGGCTTCGTGATGGAACATGCGCCTGCCTGGCTGACCAACAGCCTTATCTATCTGGCCGCGGCAGTCATCGCCGTGCCCCTGGCCAAAAAACTCGGCCTCGGCTCCATCATCGGCTACCTCGCCGCCGGCATCGCCATCGGCCCCTGGGGCCTGGGCCTGGTCACCAATGTGCAGGACATTCTTCACTTTGCCGAATTCGGCGTGGTGCTGATGCTATTTCTCGTCGGCCTGGAGCTCGAACCCAAGCGGCTGTGGAATTTGCGCCGGCCCATCTTCGGCTGGGGCAGCGCGCAGGTGCTGGGCTGCGCGATTTTGCTGACCGGCGTGGCCATGGTGTTCGGCGTGAGCTGGCAAATCGCGCTGGTAGCCGGCCTGGGCCTGGCGCTGTCGTCCACCGCGATTGCGCTGCAGGCCATCGGTGAGCGCCACCTGATGCCCACGTCCAGCGGCCAGGCCGGGTTTTCCATCCTGCTGTTCCAGGACGTGGCGGCCATCCCGATTCTGGCCCTGCTGCCACTGCTGGGCGCCATGTCTGGGTCAAATGAGGCTGCAGCCCACACCAATACTGGGCTTGAAGCTCTCAAAATCGTAGCAGCCATCGCCGCCATCATCCTCGGCGGGCGCCTGTTGCTGCGCCCGCTGCTGCGCTGGATCGCCAACAGCGGCACGCCCGAAATCTTCACGGCCGCCTCGCTGCTGCTGGTGGTGAGCATCGCGGCGCTGATGCAGTTCGTGGGCCTGTCGATGGCGCTGGGCGCCTTTCTGGCCGGCGTGCTGCTGGCTGAAAGCGAATACCGGCGCGAGCTCGAAACCGACATCGAGCCCTTCAAGGGCCTGCTGCTGGGCCTCTTTTTTATCGCCGTGGGCATGAGCATCGACTTCGGTGTGCTGCTGAAGTCGCCCGGCCTGATGGCCGCCATTTTGTTCGGTTTCCTGGGGCTCAAGCTGGTGGTGATTTACGGCCTGGCCTGGCTCATGAAGCTGCCCTTCCAGGAGCGCCCGGTGTTCGCGGTGCTGCTGGCGCAGGGCGGCGAGTTCGCCTTCGTCGTCTTCCAGGCCGCCGCCGGCGCCAAAGTCTTTTCTGCGGAAACCGCCTCGTTGCTGATAGGCGCGGTGGCGCTGTCCATGCTGCTCAGCCCGCTGTTGCTGGTGGCCGTCGACAAGATTTTGCTGCCGCGCTGGGCCGACTGCGACACGCCGCAGCTCGAGGAAATCTCCGAGCAGCAGCAGGCGCCCATCATCATTGCCGGCTTCGGCCGCTACGGCCAGATCATCGGCCGCATGCTGCTGGCCCAGGGCATCCCGGCCACGGTGCTGGACCACGACGCCGAGATGGTGGAGACCGTGCGCGCCTTCGGCTACCGCGTGTTTTACGGCGACGCGACCCGGCTGGACCTGCTGCGCACCGCCGGCGCCGCGACCGCCAAAATCCTGGTGCTGTCGGTCGACGACATGGAGCAGTCGCTCAAGATCGTGGACCTGGCGCGCGAGCATTTTCCGCAAATGGAAATCGTTGCCCGCGCACGCGACGTGACGCACTGGAATGCGCTGCGCGACCGCGGTGTGATGCGGGTGGAACGCGAGGTGTTCGAGTCCAGCCTGCGCAGCGCCCGCACGGTGCTGGAACTGCTGGGCCAGCCCCCGCACGAAGCTCGCCAGGCCGCCATGCGCTTTCGCCAGCACAACCTGGACCTGTTCGAGCGCATGTACCCGCACCGCAAGGACCGCACCAAAGTCATCGCCGTGGCCACGCAAGGGCGCTTGCAGCTTGAGGAGCAACTGGCCCAGGAACGCCAGCAGCAAGCCCAGCGCCGGCCGACCGGCTGGCATGACTAGGATTTAAGCAAAAAGAGGCTGCAGCCATCTCCAGTATTGGACAGTTAGCTATATTTTTTATAGCACCCTTGCTGCCCTGGCGATGATCCCGCCGGCGATGGACTTACCGGCTGAACTGCTCGGCTTCGCGCCGCCGCTGTTCCATCGCGCGGCGTTCGACGCACACCGGGTGGTTGGTGAACACCGGCCTGGCGCATTGCTCCTGCAGGCAGATCTGCATGCCGATCAGCATCCGCCCTTCGCAGGCCTGCCGCGGGCCTGCGGGGGCAGCAGCCGCTGCCGGCGCGGCGGCGTGTTCGGCCGCTGCCGCGGCGGCAGGCGCTGCGGTGTTGCCCTTGGTTTGCGCACCCTGTTTGGCCAGGCGCTCTTTCTCGAGGGCGGCTTTGCGGTTGGCGACGACAAGCGCTGCGGCCGCTTTAGAGGCAGGCGACAGCGGCGCAGCTGCCTGTGAAGCCGCCGGCGCGGCCGGCTGGGCTTGCGCAGCCTGCACAGCAGGCGCAGGAGCCGCAGGCGCAGCGGAAGGCGCCGCCGCGGTATCGGCAGCAGCTTCGGCCTGCAGGGCAGCCGGCGCTTGCGGCGCACCGGCGCCCCGCAATGCCTTGAAACCGAAGCCAATGCAGGCCAGCGCCACAACACCCGCCACGCCCCACATCACAAAACGCGGCGCGGGGGTCTTTTCAGTTTTGGCGGCCTTTTCGGTCTTGGCGGTTTTTTCCGCGCTGGTGCCGGTCTTGGCCGAACTGTCGGGCCGGGCATTTTTTGCCGCTGCGGCGTCCGCTACCTTCACCGGCCTGGCGGCCTTGGCTGATTTGTCCGATTTGTCTGCCCTGGCAGACCTGCCCACCGTGCCATCGGCTACCGCGGCCGCCACTGCGGCGGGTTTGGCGGCGGCGGGTTTAGCCTCAGGCTCGGCGGGCATGAGGGCAGCATCGGAAAAAACGGTTTCCGGCCATTCGGAGGCTTCGTCGGCGGCGGCGGGTTTCGGTTCGGGTTTCGGCTCCGGCTTCACCGCCACGGCAGGCAAAGGCGCACCCAGTCGCGTGGCGTCCGGGTCGTCTGCGGCGGGCACCGGCGGCACGTAAGGCGCCACAGGCGCTTGCGCCGCGGCGGCTTCAAGCGCTTTCCAGGCGTCGTCGGCCGTCGTCCCAGTGGTACCGGTGGTGCCGCCGGCTGCGGGCGCCTGGCTTGCCGGGCGCGGCACGACCAGCGTCCCCGTGCCCAGGCGCGACCCGATGTCGGAATCTTCCCCGCCGGAGGCACCCATTTTTTTCAGGCGCCGGCGGGCCAGGTCGGCATAAATGCCGGAGGGAAACTTGGCCAGAAAACCCTGGATGTCTTCCACATCCATGGATTCCTTGATGTCTTTCCAGTAGACGAGCTCGAGCTCTTGCGTCACGACCGAGATGTTGGCGCTGGTGCCCGAAGGCTGGTCCACCAGCGCTTCACCGGCCAGCATGGTGGACGTCCAGGTCGAGTTGCTGCCCGGCCCGGGTTTGACGGCCGGCGGCAGCACGGTGGTGTCGGAGGCTTCGCGCGCCGCGGCCTGCAGCGCCGCGAGGAAGTCCTGTGCGCTGGCGTAGCGCTGGTCGCGCGATTTGGCCAGCGCCCGGGCCACCACCGCGTCGATCGCGGGCGGCAGCTTGGGGTTGAACGAGCTGGGCGCGGCGGGCGTGTGGCCGACGATCTGCTGGATGGTGGCGAAATCGGTGTCGCCGTCAAACGGCCGCTTGCCGGTGAGCAGCTGGTACAGCACGATGCCGGCGGCAAACAGGTCGGCGCGGGCGTCGATCGGGCGGCCCTGCACCTGCTCGGGCGACATGTATTTGAGCGTGCCCACCATTGAGCCCTGCGTGCGGGTGGCCTCGCCCGAATCCTGGATGCGCGCCACGCCGAAGTCGGTCAGCTTGACGCGGCCGGTGGTCTCGATCAGCAGGTTGGCCGGCTTGATGTCGCGGTGCACGATGCTCTGGCGGTGCGCGTAATCGAGCGCCGAGAGCAGGTCGCCCATGATGCCCAGCGTTTGCTCCAGCGTATAGAGATCGCCCTTGTCGAGGTGGTGCTTGAGGTCGTCGCCGGCGATGAATTCCATGACCAGGAAAGCGATGTCGCCGTCGCGGTCGGAGTCGTACACGCTGACGATGTGCGGGTGCTGCAGGCGCGCCGCCGAGCGGGCCTCGGTGCGAAAGCGCACCTCGTATTCGGCCGCTGCCTCTTCCGACAGGTTCTCCACCTTGATGGTCTTGATCGCCACGCGCCGGTCGAGGTTGGGATCGCGCCCCTCGTACACCAGCCCCATCGCGCCCTTGCCGAGCACGCGGATGAGATCGTATCGGCCAAGCTTCTTGAGACTCATGGGGAGATGGAATTGGGCGAAATGGGCAGGATGGGCGAAAGGGGCAGGAAAGGCGGGATGGCCTGCGGGCCGTGCGGGGAGCCCGGCTACGTCTTGAAACAAAAAACGATTCTAGCTTGCAACGCCGGAGGGCAAAACCCGTGAAAGCCGTTACTTTTTCCGGTGCGCGGCCGCTGCTGCGGCCTGCCCGGCGGCCCCGCCGTCAGTTGCTGATGGAAAACGCGATCAGCGGCGCGTTGTCGTCGGCGCGGTCGCAGCCCGGCACGATGTGGCCGCTGCCGACCAGGTAGCACTCGGTGCGGCGCAGCACCACAGCTTCGCTCTGGTTGCCCAGGTAGACCCAGGTGCCGTAGCTGGAGGCGTCGGTCAGCACAAAATGCCCGCCGCGCCATTCCAGCGTGGCGTGCATGCGCGACACGCGCGGGTCGTTCAGCGTGAGGGCGGCGTCGGCCGCGCGGCCCAGCGCGAGCTTGCTGCTCTTGGCGTCCAGCCGCACGGTCTGGCCCGAGAACGTGAGCTCCAGGAAAGCCTGGCTGGGCGAGGCAAACATGGAGCGCCCGGCCATGGTGGCGTCTTCATCGCGGCCGGCCAGCCATTCGACCCGGTACACATGGCTGGCGCCGGCCCGGCCCCGCAGGTACATGGGGCCCATGCTGCGCAGCGAATTTTTTTGTGCCGGCAACAACGCGGCCCAGACGTTTTCGGTGGTGAGGATTTGCGCCGCGCCGGCCAGGTCTGCCAGGCGGGCGGCGGAATTGACGGTGTCGCCGAAGCAGTCGCCGTCGATCTCGACGACTTCGCCCGACTCGATGCCCATCTGCATCTGCACCGGCGCGCCGGTGCCGCCGGGCTTGATGGGGTTGTCCTGGAGGCGTTTCTGGATGCTGATACACGCCGAGAGCGCATCGCCCTCGTTGGGAAAGACCACAAAGAGGCCGTCGCCCAGCAGCTTGACGACCCGGCCCTGGTGCTGCTCGAAGACCTGGCTGAGCACGCCGATGAGCTGCGTCACAAAACGCGACGCGGTCTCATCGCCCAGCCGTTCAAACATGCTGGTGCTGCCCACAAGATCGGCGAAAACAACGGTGGTCATGAAAGGGAGGTCAACCGCGTTGTAAGCATATTGTTCTCATGCCCACAATTCTCACAGAAATTCGCAAAACGAAGGCGGGTAGAAATCCGGGTGCCGGCCCAATCCCGGGCCGGCCATGGGGCCGTGCTGGACGGCGCCGGCAATTCCCGTTAGGGGCGCGGCCTCAGCGAAAGCCGTCCCAGACCAGCTTGCAGCCCGTGAGCAGCATGCCCAGGTACAGCAGCCGGTAAAACAGCACCGGGCTGATGCTGCGGGCCATGCGCACGCCCATCCACACACCCAGCGGCGCCAGCGGCAGCAAGGCCAGCGACGTCGCCATGTTGCGCATGTCCAGCAGGCCCAGCCATGCGTACGGGATCCATTTCGACAGGTTGATGACAAAAAAGAAGGCCGCCATGGTGGCGGTGAACTTCACCGGGCTCAGGCGCATGGGAATCACGTAGGCACTGAGCGGCGGCCCGCCGGCGTGCGCCACAAAGCTGGTGAACCCCGACGTGACCGTGAGGATTGCGCCCAGCCATTTGGGCGGCGGCGGGCTGTGGGGCCGGGGCGGGAACAGCAGGCGCTGCGCCAAAAACAACAGCGTGAATATTCCCACCAGGGCGGCAACGACCTTGGCGTCAAGCACCTTGAACAGCAGCGCGCCCACCACGGTGCCCACCAGGCCGAAAGGCACCAGGAATTTCAGGAACTTGAAGTCAAAGTCGCGCCGGAACGCCGCCAGCCCCAGCAGGTCCATCAGCAGCAGCACCGGCATCAGGATGGCCGCGGCCTGCGGCACCGTGACGGCCAGCGCCATGACGGGCACCGCCAGCGAGCCGAAGCCCGCGCCAAAGCCGCTTTTGCTGACGCCCAGCATGAGCACGGCAGGCACGGCCACGGCGTAGAAAAACGGGTCGGTGATCAGGGGGAAGGCCATGGACTGCGTCGTTCCGGTTTCGCATTTACGAAAGAAAAGTGCCTCCAGCCCATACCGCACCTACGCAAGTAGCTATCAATTTAATAGCAAAACCAGCGTGATGCGACGTTGGCCACAGGGGCCCATGCCGCCGGGAACGTGGGCGGCGGGGCGATTGGCAGATCAGACGCGCTCAAGTATCACCGCAATGCCCTGCCCCACGCCGATGCACATGGTGGCCAGCGCATAACGCCCGCCGCTTTTGTGCAACTGGTTGACGGAGGTAGTGGCCAGGCGTGCGCCCGACGCGCCCAGCGGGTGGCCCAGCGCAATCGCGCCGCCGTTGGGGTTGACGCGCGGGTCGTCGTCTTGCACGCCCAGCATGCGCAGCACGGCCAGGCCTTGGGCGGCAAAGGCTTCGTTGAGTTCGATCACGTCCATCTGCGCCATCGTCAGGCCGGTGAGTGCCAGCACTTTTTGCGTGGCGGGTGCGGGGCCTATGCCCATGATGCGCGGCGCCACACCGGCTGTCGCCATGCCGACCACACGCGCTTTGGGCGTGAGGCCGTTTTTGGCAGCGGTGGCTTCGTCGGCCAGCAGCAGCGCGCACGCACCGTCGTTCACGCCGCTGGCGTTGCCGGCGGTGACTGTGCCGTCAGGCCGCACCACGCCCTTGAGTTTGGCCAGCGCTTCGAGCGAGGTCTCGCGCGGGTGCTCGTCTTTGCCCACCACGATGGGGTCGCCCTTTTTCTGGGCGATCGTCACCGGCGTGATCTCGGCGTCGAAGTACCCGGCCTTTTGCGCGGCCACGGCCTTCAGCTGGCTGGCCAGCGCCATCTTGTCCTGGTCTTCGCGGCTGATCTTGTAATCGGTGGCGACGTTCTCGGCGGTTTCAGGCATGGCATCGACGCCGTATTTTTCTTTCATCAGCTTGTTGATGAAACGCCAGCCGATGGTGGTGTCGTACACCGCATTGGCGCGGCTGAAGGCGGCGTCCATCTTGGGCATCACAAAAGGCGCGCGGCTCATGCTTTCCACGCCGCCGGCAATCATCAAGGTGGCTTCGCCCGACTTGATGGCGCGCGCGGCGCTGCCCAGCGCGTCCAGGCCCGAGCCGCACAGGCGGTTGAGGGTGACGCCGGGTACATCGATGGGCAAACCCGCCAGCAGCGACGACATGTGCGCCACATTGCGGTTGTCTTCACCTGCCTGGTTGGCGCAGCCGTAGAGCACGTCGGTGACGGCCTGCCAGTCGACATTCGGGTTGCGCGCCATCAGCGCCTTGATCGGGATCGCGCCGAGGTCGTCGGTGCGCACGCTGCTCAGGGCGCCGCCGTAACGGCCGAAGGGGGTGCGGATGGCGTCGCAGATAAAGGCTTGGGTCATGGTGTGTGTGCTTTGAAAAAATGAAATCAGAGATCAGGCCGCCGCGATCGGTAGACCCACCAGTTTTTCGAGTTCGGCATGCGAGAGGCCGTCGACGGTGTCGATGAGCTTCAGGCCTTGCGGTGTGCATTCGAGCGTGGCGATGTCGGAATAGACGCGCTTGACGCAGGCGATGCCGGTCAGCGGATAGGTGCATTGCGCCACCAGTTTGCTCACGCCCTGCTTGGTCAGCAAATCCATCATCACCCAGGTTTGCCGCGCGCCTATGGCCAGGTCCATCGCACCGCCGACCGCGGGGATGGCGCCCGGCTCACCGGTGCTCCAGTTGGCCAGGTCGCCCGTGGCGGAAACCTGGAAAGCGCCCAGCACGCAAATGTCGAGGTGGCCGCCGCGCATCATCGCGAAGCTGTCGGCATGGTGGAAGAACGCGCCGCCCGGGAGCAGCGTCACGGGCTGCTTGCCGGCGTTGATGAGGTCGAAGTCTTCCTCGCCCTCGGCGGGCGCGGGGCCCATGCCGAGGATGCCGTTTTCGCTTTGGAGGATGACTTCGCGCCCGGCCGGCAGATGGTTGGCCACCAGCGTCGGCTGGCCGATGCCGAGGTTGACGACGGCGCCGTCGAAAATATCCTGCGCGACGCGGGCTGCGAGCTGGTCTTTGGTGCGGCGTTGGTAGTTGGTATTCATGTCAGTTACTCCACACTTTTTCCAATTGACTTGTTGCGTCTGAAACCGACGCGGAGCGATGCCAGCAGGCGCCGCGGAACTGGCTTCGCCAGGCCGCTGGCGCCGCCCCCTTGAGGGGGGAGGCTGCTACACGAAGTGAGCGGCAAAGGGGGTGTTTCATTTCTTGAAGCCGCCTGCTTGCGTGGCGGTGCGGGGAATTTTGACGATGTGGTGGACAAAGATGCCGGGCGTCACCACGGCTTCAGGATCCAGCGCGCCGAGCTCGACGATCTCGTGCACGGTGGCGATCGTCTTTTTCGATGCCGTCGCCATCACCGGGCCGAAGTTGCGTGCGGCCATGCGGTAGGTCAGGTTGCCCCAGCGGTCGCCGCGCTCTGCCTTGATCAGGGCCACGTCGCCGTGGATGGGCATTTCGAGTACGTAGTGTTTGCCGTTGATCTCGCGGGTTTCTTTGGCGCTGCCATCGGCGTTGCGTGCCAGTTCGGTGCCGTAACCCGTGGGGCAGAAGAAGGCGCCAATGCCCGCGCCGGCGGCGCGTATGCGCTCGGCCAGATTGCCCTGCGGCACCAGTTCGAGCTCGAGCTTGCCGCTGCGGTACAGGCCGTCAAACACCTGGCTGTCGGCCTGACGCGGAAAGCTGCAGATGATCTTGCGCACGCGCCCGGCCTTGAGCAGCGCCGCCAGGCCCGTCTCGGCATTGCCGGCGTTGTTGTTGACAACTGTCAGGTCTTTGGCGCCCTGCGCTATCAGGCCGTCGATCAGCTCATTCGGGATGCCGGCGGTGCCGAAGCCGCCAATCAGCACGGTCGAGCCGTCTTTGACGTCCGCCAATGCGTCGGCGACGGAGGCGGCAATTTTGTTGATCATTCAAAAGTCTCCGGTTGCGGGCGGCTTGTTGAATCGATCAAGCCGCTGCAAAATATTGTTCGACATAAGAACAAGAGTTCGTATAATGAATTCTAGGAGATTTTCCGCACCATGGCAAACGCTGCACCCACGCCCATTAGCGGCCACAAACCCGGCGACGCTTATGTCCAGTCGTTTGCGCGCGGGCTGGAAGTCATACGCTCGTTCAGCACCGAAGCGCCGCGCCAGACGCTGACCGAGGTGGCCGGGCGCAGCGGCCTGAGCCGCGCGGGCGCGCGCCGCATCTTGCTGACGCTGGAAACGCTGGGGTATGTGCACAACGACGGCAAGTTCTTCAGCCTCACGCCGCGCATCCTGGATTTGGGTTTTGCGTACTTGTCGTCCATGCCTATCTGGAACCTGGCCGAGCCGGTCATGGAAGCACTGGTCGCCGAGGTGAAGGAGTCGTGTTCGGCCGCAGCGCTGGACGGCACGGACATCGTGTATGTGCTGCGCGTGCCCACGCACAAGATCATGAGCATCAGCCTGGGCGTGGGCTCACGCCTGCCGGCCTATTGCACGTCGATGGGGCGGATGCTGCTGTCTGCCCTGCCCGAAGAGGAGGCCATGAAATGCCTGCAGGCCTCAGCGTTGACGGCACGCACCAAGTACACCGTGACCGACATGAAAGAGCTGATGGCCAAAATCGCGCAGACGCGCAAACAGGGCTGGTCGCTGGTGAATCAGGAGCTGGAGGAAGGCCTGGTGTCGATGGCGGCACCGATCACGAATCGCGCCGGCCAGACGGTGGCGGCGCTCAACATCAGCGGCCAGGCCAACCGCACCAGCGCCAAGGCGATGCAGGAGACGATGCTGCCGCAGCTTTTAGAGGCGGCGCATGCGATCTCGCGCATGCTGATCTAGCTTCACCCCTGTCCAGGCTCACTGCGTGTAGCCTGTTCTCCCCTCAAGGGGACGGCGCCTGGGGCCGGCGAAGCCGGACCCTCGGCCCCCGCTGGTGTGGGGCCCGGGCGTTGGTTTACGACTTTTTGAAGCCGATGACCAGAACGACAGCGCCCAATACGACGGCACCCAGGCTCAGCCACTGGGGAATGTTCACCGATTCTTTTTCTTTTACCGTCAGCTGAATGGGGCCGAGCTTGGCGGCTGTCGTGTCTTTGGTGAAGCTGAAGCCGCCGGTGAAGAAACCGGCCAGGCCCAAAACGATCAGGACAATGCCTGTGATGCGTGCTGCGTTCATGTGAAATCTCCTCGCCGGGCTTGTGGATGTTTATCGAGTGGCCTTGCCCCGGAACCGCGCCACTGTGCTTCGTAATGTAGGCAGGGGCTCGGAAGTTGTCTGTAGGACGTGGCCGGGGAGATGAGTGGCCCAAGCACTGATAAGCAAACCACCACACCGGCGACGGAAAAGGCCTGCGTGATAACCTTTCGCCATGTTCACGCCCTCGCAAGCCGACGTTCGCCGGTTCTTCTGCTCTGTTTACGCCAAGGCCCGCGCCGGGCAACCGATGGAAGCTATCGAAACGATAGCAAGCCAGTGGATTGAAGAGCACCCCGAATACCACGCGGACTTTGCCGACGCCGACGCTGCGCTCGAAAAAATGTACGACGTGGAAGCCGGCAAGACCAACCCGTTCCTGCATTTGTCCATGCACCTGTCGATCAGCGAGCAATGCTCCATCGACCAGCCCCGCGGCATACGCCAGGCCGTGGAGTTGCTGACCGCCAGGCGCAACTCCCTGCACGACGCACACCACGAAACCATGGACTGCCTGGGGCAGATGGTCTGGGAGAGCCAGCGGGCGGGCCGCCCGCCTGACGGCGCTGCTTATATAGATTGCGTACAGCGCAGGGCAACAAAGGACTGAGCCATCAAAAAAGCCGCTGGGACAGCGGCTTTTTTGTGGGGCGAAAGATCTCCGGGTCAGCGGAATTTCTTTTGCGGAATGGTCTTCAGGTCACCGTCCACCGACGACAGGTAGTTGGCCAGCAGTTTCAACTCGGGGTTGGTGTACTGCTTGGCCATGCCGGCCATGATGGCGTTGCTGCGGCCAACTTTGGGATTGTTGTCGACCTTGTAGGCCTTCAGGGCCACAAAGAGGTAATCAGCATGCTGGCCGCCAATCTTGGGGTAGCTCGGGTCAATCGGCGAGCTGAAGTTGGCGCCATGGCAAGACGCGCAGTTGGCCTTGTTCAGCAGGGCCTGCACCTGGGCGCTGGGCTCCTTGCTTGGCGCCTTCACTGCTTTAGGGTCGGCCGGCGCGGCAGAAGCCACTGCGCCGTCAGCGCTGTAATGGGCGGCCAGATCGGCGATGTCCTGGTCGGACAGGGAGTCGGCAATCGCGCGCATCGTGGGGTGCTTGCGGTCGCCTTTTTTGTATTCGTTGAGCGCGGCGGTGATGTATTTGGCGCCCTGGCCCGAAATCATGGGCACTTTGTAGACCTCTGGGAAGGAAGCCTGGTAGCCCTTGATACCGTGGCAACCGATGCACATGGCATTCTTGGTTTCGCCGGCTTTGGCGTCGCCCTTGATTTCCTGGGCCAGGCTGGAGGCCGTCGCACAAGAGACAGCAACGGCGAATATCGTGGTGAACAGCTTATTCATTTTGCGCGCACAATCAGGTGGGAATTCATCTTATAAACAACCCCGGATTATATCTGGGCCTGTTGCCCCAAGGCACCGGCTGCTTTCAAACAACCGAGAATAGCCCTCAAACCCGCACACACTGACGCCAGACCATGAAATTTCAAGGATCCAAGAACTACGTCGCCACCCAGGACCTGATGCTCGCCGTGAACGCCTCGGCCGCACTGAAAAAGCCGCTGCTGGTCAAGGGCGAACCCGGCACCGGCAAGACCATGCTGGCCGAGGAAGTGGCCCAGGCGCTGAACCTGCCACTGTTGCAATGGCACATCAAATCGACCACCAAGGCCCAGCAGGGCCTGTATGAATATGACGCCGTGTCGCGCCTGCGCGACTCGCAGCTGGGCGATGAAAAGGTCAAGGACATCCACAACTACATCGTCAAGGGCGTGCTGTGGCAGGCCTTCACCGCCGACCAGCCGGTCGCGCTGCTGATCGACGAGATCGACAAGGCCGACATCGAATTCCCCAACGACCTGTTGCGCGAAATCGACCGCATGGAGTTCTATGTGTATGAGACACGCGAACTCATCAAGGCCAAGCACCGGCCGCTGGTATTCATCACCTCCAACAACGAAAAAGAACTGCCCGACGCTTTTTTGCGCCGCTGCTTCTTTCACTACATCAAGTTCCCCGACGCCGACACCATGAAGCAGATCGTGGACGTGCACTTCCCCGACCTGAAAAAAGAGCTGCTGACCGCGGCCATGAAAACCTTTTACGACGTGCGTAACCTGCCCGGCCTCAAGAAGAAACCGTCGACCTCCGAGTTGCTGGACTGGCTCAAGCTGCTGGTGGCCGAAGACATTCCGCTGGACGCCCTGCAGAGCAAGGACGACAAGGTCGCCGTGCCGCCGCTGGTGGGCGCGCTGCTTAAAAACGAACAGGACGTGACCCTGTTCGAGAAACTGGTTTTCATGCAGCGCAACAATCGCTGAACACGGAGTCTGATCATGAGTCAAAAATCCTTGCTGATCGAAGGCCTGTCGGATGCGATCGGCTTTGTCGGCGGCGCGCTGCTCGGTTTCTGGATCGGCCACCTGCTCGGCTTCGATATTTTTGAAGCCGGCTACGGCAACGGCGCCATCGCCGGCATCGTGCTGGTAGGCCTGGGCGGCGGCGGCGGATTGCAACTTGCGCGGGCCTGGCGCCGCCGCAGGAAAGCCGACTGACGCAGACACCTGACTGGGATAAGCCCATGCAACGCCCAACCGCCCACTTCCGCCGCGCAGCCCTGCACAGCAGTTGCCTGGCCGCATTGCTGGCCCTGACATTGCTCCCCGCCCCGTCCTATGCCTTCTGGGGCCTACTCGGCAAGGTGGGCTCCACTGCCGGCAAAGGCGCCGCCGCGGCAGGTGCTGCGGGTAAAGGCGCCGCTGGCGCAGCAGGCGTGGCCGGCGCTGTCGAGGTGACACAGGGCGCCAATGCGGCGGCGAAGGCTGCCAAGGCCGCCGGTGCGGCAGAGCTCGGCGCGGGCGACGTCGCTGCCGCAGCCGGCGCCGCCGAGCGCAACGCGGCAGCCGGCGCAATGAGCGCCGATGAACTGTCGCGCGCTTCAGGCCTGGGCAAAGCCGTGCCCGACGACATCGCCGCCATGCTGACGGCGCCGGGCCGAAAACTCAGCGATGTGCCTGACGCAGGCACACGCTCCTGGCTGTCGCTCCCGCGCAAGCAGCTCACGGCGACGGATGCCGACCTGATGGTCCACGACTACGTGAAGCTGCTGGAAGGCCGGCCCGCCGCCGGGCCGCCGCGCCGGCGAGCCAGCGCCTCCATCGAAACCGAAAAGGCCCTTGCCGCGCGGCCGGTGCCGCCGCACCGACCGGTCGCGGACGTCCCCTGGCATGCGGTCGAGCTGCTGGTGCGCGCGGCCCATGCCGGCCACGTCGGCGCCCGGAACGAACTCAACAAGCTGTGCCGTGAGAATCCGCGCGGCGAGGCCGCCGCGGCGTGCACCACGCTGCGGTCCACGTGAACACGCTCAACAGGAAAAGGATTGCCGGATGGCCTTCGTAGAACCCGTCACCCTCACGGCGCGCGGCGTCAAGCTGGTCCCGCTCGCGCTCGACCACGAAGCAGGCCTGAAGGCCGCGGCCGCCGACGGCGAACTCTGGAAGCTGCGCATCACCTCGGTGCCCGAGCCCCATGAAACCCGCGGCTATATTGAGACCGCACTGGCCACCGGCAACCGCCTGGCCTTTGCCGTCACCGACGCCGCCAGCGGCGAAGTGCTGGGCTCCACCAGTTACCACGACATCGTGCCCAACCTCAAGCGTGTCGAGATTGGCTACACCTGGTACGCCGCGCGCTGCCAGCGCACCCACGTCAACACCACCTGCAAGCTGCTGATGCTGAGCCACGCCTTCGACACGCTGGACTGCAACGTCGTGGGCTGGCGCACCGACAACTTCAACCACGCCTCGCAGCGTGCCATCGAACGCCTGGGCGCCCGCAAGGACGGCGTGCTGCGCGGCCATGCACTGCGCCGCGACGGCACGATTCGTGACACGGTGATGTACAGCTTGCGTTCGGGCGAATGGCCCGAGGTCAAGGCGCAGCTGCTGTATTTGCTCGACAAGCCAAGAAACTGAAGCGCCTGCGGCCAAGGAGTTTTCCATGCTGATCGATTTTTTCTACACCCTGCGCTCGGCCAAGCTGCCGGTTTCCGTCAAGGAATACCTGATGCTGCTCGAGGCGCTGCAGGCCGGCGTCGTCGGCCCGAACAGCGACAAGCTTGAAGCGCATGACGGCGAAGGTGCCTGGAAGATCGATGACTTCTATTACCTCAGCCGCACCGTGCTGGTGAAGGACGAAAAAAACTACGACAAGTTCGACCGTGCCTTCGCCGCCTACTTCAAGGGCGTGGAGATGCTGGCCGACTTCACCAAAGACATCCCGCTCGAATGGCTGCGCAAAAACCTCGAGCTCGAACTGAGCCCCGAGGAGAAAGCCCTGATCGAGAAGATGGGCTGGGACGAGCTGATGGAAACGCTCAAAAAGCGTTTTGAAGAACAAAAAGAACGCCACGAAGGCGGCAACAAGTGGATAGGCACGGGCGGTACCTCGCCCTTTGGCGCCAACGGCTTCAACCCGCAGGGCATACGCATCGGCCAGGAAAAAAGCCGCAACAAAAGCGCCGTCAAAGTGTGGGACCAGCGCGCCTACAAGGACTACGACGACACGCAGGAACTGGGCACGCGCAACATCAAGGTAGCGCTGCGCCGCCTGCGCAAGTTCGCGCGCCAGGGCAATGTGGAAGAGCTGGACCTGGACGACACCATACGCTCGACCGCGGCCAACGCCGGCTGGCTGGACATCAAGATGGTGCCCGAGCGCCACAACAACGTGAAGGTGCTGCTGCTGATGGACGTGGGCGGCACGATGGACGAGCACATCCATCGGGTGGAGGAAATGTTCTCGGCCGTCAAAGCCGAGTTCAAGCACCTGGAGTTTTATTACTTCCACAACTGCGTCTATGACTTCATGTGGAAGAACAACCGCCGCCGCTTCAGCGAGAAATTCCCGACCTGGGACATCATCCGCAAGTACAACAAGGACTACAAACTCATTTTCGTCGGCGACGCGACCATGAGCCCTTACGAAATCCTGCAGCCCGGCGGCAGCGTGGAATACAACAACGAAGAAGCCGGCGCCGAATGGATGCAGCGCCTGACCAACGCCTTTCCCAAGTTCGCCTGGATCAACCCCGAGCCCCAGGGCGTCTGGCAATACCGCCAAAGCATCAGCGTCATCCAGCAACTGGTGAACCAGCGCATGTACCCCCTGACCATCAAGGGTCTTGAAGAGGCCATGCGCTTGTTGTCCAAATAGGAGGCATTCCAGGCGCCTGTCTCCTACAAGGGCGCGCAGAGGGGCTCAAGTAAACTGCCCCAGTGACCCTTCCCAGCACCCACATCTTCTGCGCACGGACGGCCACTCCAGGACTGACTGGCACCGGTTTTATCCCTGCCCTCGCCCTCTTTGCGATCTTTCTCGCGCTGCCCGCGGCCGCGCAAACGCCTGCGCCCATGGACAGCACGGCCACGCCACCTTCCGGCGTCACACAAACCGCGCCCGCCCCGGCGCCGCCACCCCAAAAGGTCACGCCAGAACCCACCCCCGAAGGCTCCACGGGCCCCACCAGCGCCGAACCCGAAGTCACGGCTTTTGACATCGCGGTGCGCGCCCCGCAGGGCATCAAGGAATTGCTTGAAAGGCACCTGGAGCTGCAGCGCTACCGTGCGGTGACCGACCTGGACGAGGCCGAGCTGGCCCGCCTGGTTGTACTGGCCGAACGCAATGTGCGCAACCTGGTGGGTACGCTGGGCTACTTCAGCCCCAACATCGCCATCACCAAGGAAGGCGCGGCAGGCCAGCACCCGACCATCGTGGTGGCCGTGGACCCCGGCGAGCCCACAGCGGTCGGCGCGGTGGACATCACCTTCGCCGGAGATATTGCCGAGTCGGCCGATCCCGGCGCCCTCAGCCAGCGCGCAGATATCCAGCGCGACTGGCGGCTGCCCACGGGCCGCCGCTTTACGCAGGACGCCTGGGACAGCGCCAAGACGCAAGCCCTGCGCGACCTTGTCGCACGCCGCTATCCGGCCGGCAAGCTGGCCGGCAGCCTGGCCGACATCGACGCACCGGCGCGCACCGCGGGCCTTTCCCTCAAGCTCGACTCCGGCCCGCTCTACCGGCTGGGGCCGATGCAAATCACCGGCGTCGAGCGTTACGACCCCGTGCTGGTGCCGCGCCTGGCGCGCCTGACCACCGGAGCGGTGTACGACCAGAACCAGCTCGTCGAGGCGCAGCAACGGCTGGCCTCCAGCGGCTACTTTGATTCGGCCTACATCTTTGTCGACCCGGAAAGCGACCCGCTGGCCGCACCGGTTCAGGTACAGGTGCGCGAGGCGAAGCTGCAAAAGATCGTCCTCGGCGTGGGCGTCACCACCGACAGCGGCCCGCGCGCATCCGTCGAGCACACGCACCTGCGTGTGCCGGGCACCAACTGGCGCGCCGCCACCAAACTGCAGATCGAAAAGAAATCTCCCTTTGCTCAAACGGAATGGACCTCCATCCCCGACGAATCGAACTGGCGCTGGGTGGCGCTGGCGCGCACGGAGCGCGTCGACGACAACGAGCTCGTCACACGTTCCGGCCGCTTGCGTTTCGGCCGCACGCAAGCCGGTGAGCGCATAGACCGCAATGTCTATCTGCAGTACGACAGGGCCAGCGTGAGTGGCAGCGGGCAGATCAACAGCTCCGCTGCCGACGTCGGCGACGGCTCGGCCCTGACCGCCAACTACGTCTGGACCGGGCGTTACTTCGACAGCCTGATCGCCCCCAACAAGGGCTACGGCCTGGGCTTTGAACTGGGCGGCGGCAGCACCATGGGATCGCAGCACCTGCCCCTGGGGCGCGCCGTCGGCCGCTGGCTGGGCATCGTGCCGCTGGAACGCGGCCGCATCGCCATGCGCGCCGAGGGCGGCGCAGTGGTGGCAAAAGACTCGGCCCGCATTCCCGGCACCCTGCTGTTTCGCACCGGCGGCGACACCACCGTGCGCGGCTATGGTTACCGCGACATCGGTATCAAGCTGGACAACGGCGTGACCGGGCCGGGCCGCTACATGGCGGTGGGCAGTGTGGAATACCAGCGCCCCATGCTGCGTGACGGCCGACCCAGCGAATGGGAGAACACCTTCTTCATCGACGCCGGCGCAGTGGCCGACAACCCCAAGGACATGAAACCCTCCATCGGCATAGGCACGGGCGTGCGCTGGAGAAGCCCCATCGGCCCATTGCAGATTGACCTGGCCTATGGCGAGAAAGTCAAACAGGTACGCCTGCACGTCAGCGTGGGGTTTGTTTTCTGATGGACACGCCCAAGCCCCCTGCCCCTTCCGCCTCGCCGATGCCTGCGCGCCCGCCGCGGCGTTGGCTGCGCGCCACCGCCTGGGCCGCGGGCAGCGTGGTGTTGCTGGCTGTTGGCGCCACGGCAGGCGCCTGGTGGTGGGCTGGCACCGACGGCTCGCTCGCCACCGCCCTGAACTGGATCGCCCGGACGCAGCCGCTGAGCGCCGAGCGCGTCACCGGTTCGCTGCGCACAGGCGGGCATATCGATCAACTGGTCTGGCAGCAGGACGGCCTGCGCGTAGACATAAGAGACATCACCCTGGCCTGGCAACCCTGGTCGCTGCTGCACGGCACGCTGGAGGTCAACCGGCTGGCAGCGGCGCGCGTGCAGGTCACCGATCAACGCGCACCTTCCACCACGCCGTCGGTGCCGCCCTCAGCACTCGGCTTGCCGCTGCCGGTGGTGCTGGACGGGTTCTCCATCGGCCAGTTTCAATGGACGGGTGCTGCCACTTTCTCTGCTTCAGGCATCACCGGCAACTACGCGTTCAAGGGCATAGACCACCAGCTGGAATTGCTGGGCGCACAAGTGGCGCGCGGGCGCTACAACGGGCGCGCCACCTTGTCGTCGCGCAGCCCCCTGCAACTCGATGCCAGCCTGGCGGGCGCGCTCGACACCCTGATCCCCGGCAACAAGACAGCGGTGCCGCTGGCCTTTAAAGCCACAGCGCGCGGGCCACTCACCGAGTTGCTGCTGAAGGCCGAATTGCAAATGAGCGCCCAGCCGTCAAAAGCATCGTCACAAAAACAGCCCCAACCCCAGGCCACCGCCACCGCCCGCGTGATGCCTTGGGCCCAGCAACCCCTGCCGCAAGCCGATGCGAATTTCCGCGACCTGGATGTCGCGGCCTTCTGGCCGGAGGGGCCGCAAACCTTGCTGACGGGCAATGCCAGCGTGCGGCCCACCGAAAAATCCGCCTGGCTGCTGCAGCTGCAACTGGCCAACGCAATGCCCGGCCCCTGGGACCAGCACAGGCTGCCTTTGGATCGACTGGAGACCCAGGGCGAATGGCGCAGCGGCACGGCCATGGTTCGCTCGCTCAAGGCCCAACTGGGCGGCGGCGAGCTGCTGGCCAATGGCGAATGGGCCGATGCCTCAGCAGCCTGGAAGCTGCAAGCCACCCTCAAAAACATCAACCCGGCCCTGCTGCACAGCCAGCTGGCGCCGCTGCCGCTCGACGGCAAGGCCGACGTGCGCAGCCAGGGCGCGGCCATCGCCTTTGACGCGAACGTGCAGGCCGCGCGCAATGACGCGAATGCCAAAAACAATCCCCTGGGCCAGCTGCGCCTGCGCGATGCCAGCGCCACCGGCAGCTGGAATGCCGGGCAAGCCGGCGGCACGCTGGTGCTGTCGGCCCTGCGCGTACGCACGGACGACGCCGAGCTGGCAGGCCAGCTCGAGGCCCAGCCCAGCGCAAAAGGTGGCAAGGGAAAACTCACACTCACGGCTCCCGGTCTGGACGCCCAGGTGCAAGGCGAGCTGCGGCAAACCAGCGGCAAAGGCGATGTGAGCCTGCGCGGACGCGACATGGCGCAGGCCCTGCGCTGGCTGCAAAAACTTCCGGGCCTGCCCGCATCGTTCAAGAGCGCATCCGCCAGCGGCAGCGCCGAGCTGCAAGCCAGCTGGCAAGGTGGTTGGCAAGACCCGGCCTTGCAGGCGCGGGTGGACCTGCCTTCGCTCGACTGGCGCATGGCGGCGTCTGCCTCTGCAACTGCACCTGCCGCCGCTACGACCGCCGCATCACCCGCCATCCCGGAGATGCTGAAGATCCGCGCCTTCCAGGCCACACTCTCCGGCCGCCTGAGCCAGGCGCAACTGGCCACGCAAGGCCGCATGGAAGCCGGCCAGCGCCGCTACACCCTGCAGCTCGCGGCAGAAGGCGGCCGCCTGGGCACCGGCGCTGCGCGCAACGCCCCGCTGGCCGAATCCACCTGGCAAGGCCTGGTCAAGCAACTCAGCGTGGGTGTGGAAGACCCAACGCTGGGCGCAGGCGCCTGGCAGCTCAAAACCCGCAGCACCGTGCCGCTGAAGTGGACGCCGGGCCGCAATGGCGATGTGCTGGAAAGCGGCGCCGGCGAAGCCCTGCTGATCGCACCGCCCTCCAGCACATCCGCTGGCGCGCCGTCGCAGGCCACGCTGGCCTGGCAGCCCGTACGCTGGCGGCCCGGCCGCGAGCTGGTGACGGCCGGCAAACTCACCGGCCTGCCGCTGGCCTGGATCGAACTCTTTGCCGGCCCGCAAATGGCCGGCGCCGGCCTGGGCGGCACGCTGCTGCTTGACGGCGAATGGGACGCGACGCTGGGCGACAGCCTGCGCCTTAAAGCCAGCCTGGGGCGCAGCAGCGGCGACATCACGGTACAGGCCGAAACCGGCCAGGGCACCTCGGCGCGCGTGGCGGCCGGCGTCAAGGAAGCTCGCATTTCACTCAACAGCGAAGGCGAGGCCGTCGCGCTGGCACTGCGCTGGGACAGCGAACGCGCGGGCAGCGCCGACGGCCAGCTCCGCACACGCCTGGCACGCGCACCCGCCACGGCCGGCGGCGGCTGGCTTTGGCCCGCTGATGCGCCACTGGCCGGCCAGCTGCGCGCACAGCTGCCGCGCATCGGTGTGTGGTCGGTGCTGGCGCCGCCTGGCTGGCGCTTGCGTGGCTCGCTGGGCGCCGACGTCGCCATCAGCGGCACACGCGCCGCGCCCCAGCTGGCCGGCGACTTGCAAGCCAACGACCTGGCGCTGCGCTCCGTGGTCGACGGCATCGAGTTCGGTAACGGTCGCCTGCGCGCCAAACTCGACGGCACCCGCATGCGCATCAACGAATTCACGCTGCAGGGCGCCGGCGACAAAGGCACGGGCGGCGTTCTCACCGCGCAGGGCGACGCCGGCTGGGTCGAGGGCAAGCCGCAGGTGGATCTCACCGCCAAACTCGAACGCCTTCGCGCCAGCATCCGCACCGACCGGCAACTCACGGTCTCAGGCGACGTGCAGGCCAGCCTCAAGGGCAAGCAGACCGAACTCACCGGCAAGCTGCTGGTCGACCAGGCCCGCATCATCCTGCCCGACGAAGGCACGCCGCAACTGGGCGACGACGTGGTGGTGCGCACCACCAGCGGCGCAGCGGCAGGGCAAAAGGCCCCGGCGCAGACCAGCGGCGAGGTCACCGACAAAGACGCGCGGCCAGTCAAGCTGAACGTGCAACTCGACCTCGGCCGCGACTTCCGCATCCAGGGCAAAGGCATAGACACCCGCGTGCGCGGCACGCTGGCGCTGAGCGGTGAAACACTGCGCGACCCCCGGCTCACCGGCACCATCAACACCGCCGGCGGCCAATACCGCGCCTATGGCCAGCGCCTGGATGTGGAACAAGGCGTGTTGCGCTTTACCGGCGCCATCGACAACCCTTCCCTCGACATCCTGGCCATTCGCCCCAACCTCACGCAGCGTGTGGGCGTGCAGATCACCGGCACAGCGCTGCTGCCGCGCGTGCGCCTCTACGCGCAGCCCGAGCTGCCCGACGCCGAAAAACTCTCGTGGCTGGTGGTGGGCCGCTCATCCGCATCAGGCGGCGCCGAAGCCGCGCTGCTGCAACAAGCCGCACTGGCATTGCTCGGCAGCAAAGGCGGCGGCATGTCCGGCGGGCTGGCCGCCTCGCTCGGGCTGGACGAGCTGTCGTACCGTGGCGCCTCCAGCAACAACGACGGCACCACCACCGAAGGCGCCGTCACCTTGGGCAAACGCTTTTCGCGCAACTTCTACGCTGCGTATGAGCGGACCGTGTCAGGCGCACTGGGCACACTCTACGTGTTCTACGACTTGTCGCAACGCTTCACCGTGCGGGCCCAGGCCGGGCAGCAAAGCGCGGTGGACCTGATCTTCACCGTGCCTTACGACTGAGGTGATTCCGCAGAGCCGGGCCTGCGCGCACCACCGAATACAATTGCAGCTTCTCCCAGAGACGTGCGGCCATAGTTCAATGGATAGAACGGGCCCCTCCTAAGGGCCAGATAGGGGTTCGATTCCCTTTGGCCGCACCAGTGCTATTGTTTTAATAGCTACAAGTCCATGCTGCACCTGGGCTAGAGGCCGATTTGGTTCATTAAATCGGTGCTTCAGGACTTTCCCGACCTTCTGCCATCACCCGGGTTTTCAAGCCCACAGGCCATGCATCGCCTGGCTGAAAGCGCTTGCCAGCGCCGCTTGTTGCGCCTTGGCCGCTGCCCGCTCCCCGGCCACAAACACCTCGCCGAACGCCGCGCACGGGCTGGAGAACACCAGTGCGTCCAGCACATGGCTTGGCGGCACGCCCAGCAGCGCCGGCGATTCCATATCGACCGTCACAAAATCCGCGCGATGGCCGGGCGCCAGGCCGCCTTGCTTCTGGCCGCTGGCCGGTAGGCCGCCACCCAGTGCGGCTTCGAACAACCCGGCGGCGCTGCTTTCTTCGCCCAGGATGCGCGCGGCGATGTTGCGCTGGCGCAGGGTGAGGCGTTGTGAGTATTCGAGCAGGCGCAGCTCTTCGGGCCAGCTGCGGGTGACGTGGCTGTCGGAGCCTATGGACCATTTGCCGCCCTTACCGCCGGCGGCCGCGTAGGCCGGCAGGTCAAACACGCCATCGCCCAGGTTGGCTTCGGTGGCGGGGCAGATCACGATGGATGCGCCCTTGGCTTGCACGCCTTGCAGTTCGGCCGGCGTCGCATGGGTGGCGTGCACCAGGTTCCAGCGGGCGTCCACGCCGGCGTGGTTCAGCAGCCATTCAATCGGGCGCTGGCCGGTGTGCGCTACGCAATCGTCGACTTCCTGCGTCTGCTCGGCGATGTGGATGTGTACCGGCAGGCCGGCCGCCCTGGCGGCGCCTGTGAGTTCATGGATCGCACCCGGGCTGGCGGCGCGCAGTGAATGCACGGCCACACCGGCGTTGATGCGTGCATCGCCCTTCGTCTGGCGCTGGACGTCTTCGACCATGCGCAACACGCTTTCGGGTGTGGATGAGAAGCGGCGCTGGTCTTCACGCAAGCCCGTGGCCTTGAAGCCTGAGCGCATGTACAGCGTGGGCAGCAAAGTGAGGCCGATGCCGGTGCGCTGCGCGGCGCGCACCAACGCCAGTGCCATCTCAATCGGGGTGGCATACGGTGCGCCGCTGGTGTCGTTGTGCAGGTAATGGAAATCGCAGACCTGCGTGTAGCCGCCGGCCAGCAGCTCGGAATACAGCTGGCCGGCAATCGCCTCCAGCTGCTCAGGCGTGATGCGGTTGGCCGCGGTGTACATGCGGTCGCGCCAGCTCCAGAAATCGTCGGAGGCATGCGCGCCGGCGCTGCGGCGTTCCGTCAGGCCCGCCATGGCGCGCTGAAAAGCGTGGCTGTGTGCATTGACCAAACCGGGCAGCACCGGGCCGGGCAAACGGGTGGCGCCGTCCTGTTGCTGCGCGCTGGCGCCAGGCTCAATGCTCTGCCAGGTGCCGTCGCCGGCAACCGTCAGCAGGACGTCTTTGGCCCACGTGCCCTGCACCCAGGCCTGCGCGGCGAAAAATTTTTTTGCTTCACTTTTCATAGCAAACTGTACAAGCTGCAAGCGTGCTGGAGACCATTTTCCTTAACAAAGGCCGCACCTGCGCGGCCAGCGTTTCGTCATACGCATAGGGGGGCGCCTCCTGCATGTACAGGCTCTGGCACATCTCCAGCTGGATCGCATGCACATCGTTGGCCGGCTGGCCGTAGTGGCGTGTGATGTAGCCGCCCTTGAAGCGGCCGTTGACGGCGGTGGTGATGTGGGGTGCGCTGGCGCAGGTTTGCACCACCGCGTTGGTGATGGCTTCATGTGCGCTGGCGCCGCTGGCCGTGCCGATGTTGAGGTCGGGCAGCTTGCCTTCAAACAGCCAGGGGATTTGCGAGCGGATGCTGTGCGCGTCCCACAGCAGGGCAAAGCCGTGGTGCGCCTTCAGCCGCGCCAGTTCACCGGCCAGCGCCGAGTGGTAGGGCTGCCAGTAAGCTTCACGGCGCCGCGCGCGCTCTTCAGGAGCGGGCTCGTAACCTGGTTTGTAGAGCGGCGCACCGCTGAAAAAGCGCGTCGGGCACAGCTCGGTGTTCGACGCGCCCGGGTACATGGGCGCATCGTCGGGCGGGCGGTTCAGGTCGATCACATAACGCGAGTAACGCGGGCGCAACACGCTGGCGCTCAGCGCCGGCAAGAAGTTGTAGAGCAGGTGCAAATGCCAGTCGGTGTCTTCGACCCGCAGGGCTTCGTCGGTGTAGCCGCCTTTCAGCCCCGCCGGGATTTCGGTGCCGATGTGCGGCATGCTGACCAGCAGCGGAACGGTGCCCTGCTGCAGGGTAAAAACTTCACTCATGTGATCTGGCCCTTGAAAACAGTTTGAAGGCGCGGGTTCGCGCCAAAGGCATAGCTCAGCGCCGCCGGCCGCTCCACGCCCCACAGCACAAAGTCGGCCCGCATGCCGGCGGCCAGCACGCCGCGGTCATGCAGGCCCAGTGCCGCGGCGGCATGGCGTGTGATGCCGGCCAATGCTTCTTCCGGCGTCAGGCGGAACAGCGTGCACGCCATATTGAGCATCAGCAGCAAGGAGGTGCAAGGCGAGCTGCCGGGGTTGCAGTCGGTAGAGATTGCCATCGGCACGCCGTGTTCGCGCAGCAAGGCCATGGGCGGCAGCTTGGTCTCACGCAAAAAATAAAACGCACCGGGCAGCAGCACCGCCACGGAACCGGCGGCGGCCATGGCTTGCGCGCCCTCGGCCGATAGCCATTCGAGGTGATCGCAACTAAGCGCACCGTAGCGCGCCGCCAGCTGCGCACCACCGCTGTCGCTGAGCTGCTCGGCATGCAGCTTCACCGGAATGCCCAAGGCTTTGGCCGCAGCGAAGACACGTTCAGTTTGTGCTGTGCTGAAAGCAATGCGTTCGCAAAACGCATCAACCGCATCGACCAGGCCTTCGGCATGCAGCACCGGCAGCATCTCCAGCACGGCGTCGACATACGCATCGGTGCGCCCGGCAAATTCGGCCGGCACGGCGTGCGCACCCAAAAACGTGGTGCGAATATCCACCGCATAGGTTTGCCCCAGCGCGAGCGCCACCGACAAAGTCTTGCGTTCATGCGCCAGCGCCAGGCCGTAGCCGGACTTGATCTCCAGCGTGGTCACGCCTTCGGCCATCAATCGCTGCAGCCGGGCTGCGCTTTGCGCCTGCAATTGATGCGCAGTGGCAGATCGGGTCGCCTTCACAGTGGAAGCGATGCCGCCGCCGGCGCGGGCAATCTCCTCATAGGTTGCGCCGTTCAGGCGCAATTCGAATTCGTGAGCACGGTCGCCGCCATAAACAAGATGGGTGTGGCAATCGATGAGGCCGGGGGTGATCAATGCGCCGCCGGCATCGTGTTGCGTCTTGCAACGAGCAAGAAGATCTGCCGGCACATCGGCACGCGGGCCCACCCAGGCAATGGACTCGCCCTCCACCACCAGCGCCGCGTCTTCGACCAAGCCATAGGGCTGCGCCGCGCCGGCTTGCAGCGTGGCGGCGCGGCAGTGACTCCACAGTTGCAGGCTCATGCGGGTATCTCCATCCAGAGGGCTTGCTCTGCGGCGATGCGCACCGCCGCACTCCCCGTCACTGTGCGCCAGGCCAGAGTGGCCGGCTCCAGCTGCAGAACTTCTTCATCAAATAGCACGGTAGCGCTTGACCCATATGCATATACCGCTATTGTTTTCATAGCATGCAGGGTTTCTGAAAAGCGGCCTTGCACGCGCACCATGCGCGAAGGCTCGCTGCCCCGGCGCACCATCAGGTTGAAGTCGCGCGTCTTCCCGTCGATCAATTCGCAGCCGGTGGCCGCAGCGCCATCGAAAAAAAGAGGCGCATCCGCAGCCGTCACGCGATGCGGCACGCCCGCCACATCCAGCTGCACGCCGGCGCCTTCAAGCACCGCAAACCAGCGCTCGATGCCCTCGAACTTCGAAAACGGCCCGCTCTTGTCCACGTCGGCCACCGACATGCGCCAGGCCCAGTCACCCGCGTCGGGCCACATCGCCAGCTCGCGCGTCACGCCGCCGCCGTTGCGCCACGGCGTCGCGGGGATGTCGGCCAGCCGCACGACATTCCAGCCGGAGCTGTGCGCCGATGTCATGCCTGAAACTTCCCTGCAAAGCTGTAGCGCGAGCCCGGGTACACCAGGCGCGCCACGCTGGCGATATTGCTGCCGCTCACGGTGCGCCGCATCATGGCCAGGCACGCCTCTGTCGGTTTGATGTCCAGGTGTTTGGCCTCCAGCGCAGATGGCAGGCAAGCCTCGATGGAATAGCTGGCCTCGGTCAGCGGCGCCTGTTCGAGCAGGTGGTGGGTGGGCGTGGTCTGGGTGAAGTCGGTCTTTAAATAATCAGGCGCCGCTGCCGGGTTCACATAGCGGTCTTCATATTGAATCGGCACGCCGTTTTCAAGGTGAATCAGGATGGTGTGAAACACACGGCCGCCCGGCCGCAGGCCCAGGGTGCGCGCCAGGTCGGCGCTGGCTTTTTCAGATTCGGCCAGCAGCACGCGCGAGGTGTGCACATGGCCGCGCTCCACCACTTCCTCATGAATGTCACGAATGGTAAGCGTGGAAGAAATGCGATGCAGCTCTGCCACAAAGGTGCCCGAGCCCTGCACGCGCGTGACCATGCCTTCGTCCATCAGCTCGCGCAGCGCCCGGTTGGCCGTCATGCGGCTCACGCCGAACTGCTCCATCAGCACGGCTTCGCTGGGCACCGGGTCGCCGGGCTTCCAGGTGCCGGCGCTGATGCGTTTTTTGATGAATGCCTTGACCTGACCGTAGGCAGGCAGTGGTGTGGTGGCCATGGTTCAGCGCAGTGCTCGCGTGTGTAAGAAAAATTCATTGTCACCGCAAAAGCCGGCCTGGCAACCTTGCAACCCCCATGAACGGCCAGGCTTTTACGTACAAACCATAGATTACCGCAGTTGACACAAGTTGTATAGACAACTACGATTTATCCCATCGCCGGCCGATTCTTTTTTTCGGCGCTGTTTGAACTCTTGCGTATTCCCGCCCACTTCCGGAGCAGCCTCATGTCCGATCTTTCCCAAACCCCCTTCCTTGACAGCAAGGCCCGCCCCGTGCGTGCGCCGCGCGGCAGCACCCTCAGCTGCGCCAACTGGCAGATCGAAGCGGCCTACCGCATGATCCAGAACAACCTGGACCCGGAAGTCGCCGAAAACCCCGACGAACTGGTGGTCTATGGCGGCATCGGCAAGGCGGCCCGCAACTGGCCGGCCTTTGACGCCATCCTTGATTCCCTGCGCAAACTCAAGGCCGACGAAACCCTGCTGGTGCAGTCGGGAAAACCGGTCGGCGTGTTCCGCACCCACACCGGCGCGCCGCGCGTGCTGATCGCCAACTCCAACCTGGTGCCCAAGTGGGCGACCTGGGAACATTTCAATGAACTGGACCGCGCGGGCCTGATGATGTACGGCCAGATGACGGCCGGCAGCTGGATCTACATCGGCACCCAGGGCATCGTGCAAGGCACCTATGAAACCTTTGTGGAAGCGGGCCGCCAGCATTTCAATGGCGACCTCGCAGGCCGCTGGGTGCTGACCGCCGGCCTGGGCGGCATGGGCGGCGCACAGCCGCTGGCCGCTACGTTTGCCGGCGCCTGCTCGCTCAACATCGAGTGCCAGCAGTCCAGCATCGACTTCCGGCTGCGTACGCGGTATGTCGACAAGCAGGCCAAAGACCTTGATGAAGCGCTGGAGATGATCAAGCACCACACCTCGCGCAAGGAGGCCGTCTCCATCGCCCTGTGTGGCAATGCGGCCGAAATTCTTCCGGAGCTGGTCAAGCGTGCCAAGGCCGGCGGCATCCGCCCCGACATCGTGACCGACCAGACCTCGGCGCACGACATCATCAACGGCTACCTGCCCGCCGGCTGGACGGTGGCGCAATGGAAGGCTGCGCAAAAAGACCCGGCCCAGCACGCCGCACTGACAAAAGCCGCCGGTGAATCCTGCGTGGCCCACGTCAAGGCCATGCTGGCCTTCCACGAGATGGGCATCCCCACGGTGGACTACGGCAACAACCTGCGCCAGGTCGCGAAGGACTTCGGTGTGTCCAACGCCTTTGACTACCCCGGTTTTGTGCCGGCCTATATTCGCCCGCTCTTTTGCCGCGGTGTCGGCCCCTTCCGCTGGGTGGCGCTCTCGGGCGACCCGGAAGACATCAAAAAGACTGACGCGAAGATGAAAGAGCTCTTCCCGGACAACAAACACCTGCACCGCTGGCTGGACATGGCCGAAGAGCGCATCGCCTTCCAGGGCCTGCCGGCACGCATCTGCTGGATAGGTCTGGGCGAGCGCCACCTGGCGGGCCTGGCCTTTAACGAGATGGTCAAGAACGGTGAGCTCAAAGGCCCCATCGTGATCGGCCGCGACCACCTGGACAGCGGCTCCGTCGCCTCGCCCAACCGCGAAACTGAAGCCATGAAAGACGGCAGCGATGCCGTGAGCGACTGGCCGCTGCTGAACGCCCTGCTCAACACCGCCAGCGGCGCGACCTGGGTCAGCCTGCACCATGGCGGCGGCGTCGGCATGGGGTACTCGCAGCATTCAGGCGTGGTCATCGTCTGTGACGGCACGGCCGACGCAGCGGAGAAACTGGGCCGAGTGCTCTTTAACGACCCGGCCACCGGGGTGATGCGCCATGCCGATGCAGGCTACGACATCGCCAAACAAAGCGCCAAAGACAACGGGCTGAACCTGCCCATGATGGGAAGCTGAAAAGATATGTCCGATAGCACTGCCGAGATCCATCTCACCTATCTGAACCACCCCGATGTGCAGGCGCTGGCCCTGACCGACGCCGAGATCATTGCCGCCGTCGAGCAGGCCCTGCACGCACAGGGCAACAAGCAAACGACCATCGAGCCGCGCATGCACCTGGTGCCGGAAAAGGACTACCCCGGCCACTTCAATGTGCTGCGCGGCTACATCCGCCCGCTGGGCCTGGCGGGTGTGAAGGTGGTGGGCGATTTTTACAAAAACTACGAGCAGGGCCTGCCTTCGGAGCTGGCGGTCCTGAATTTGTTCGATCCCAAGAACGGCTCACCGATTGCCATCATCGACGCCTCGGACATCACCGACATGCGCACCGGCGCCATCACCGCGCTGGGCGCCAAACACCTGGCGCGCAAGAACTCGAAGATCCTGGGCCACATCGGCGCACGCGGCACCTCATACTGGAATGTGCGCCTGCTTGACTCGATCTACGACTTCGACGAGATCCGCGTGCATTCACGCCGGCCTGAAAGCCGCAACGCCTTTGCCGCCAAACTTGAAAAAGACCTGGGCAAAAAAATCATCGTGACCGAAGACTGGGAATCCTGCGTGCGCGGCGCCGACATCGTGGTCGAAGCCTCGCGACTGGAAAAGCCAACGCCCATGCTCAAGACCGAGTGGATCAAAAAAGGCGCTTGCGTGATTCCCTACGGCACCATGAGCGCGGTCGAGCTTTCGCTCACCGACATCATGGACAAGATGGTCATGGACGACTGGGGCCAGGCCAAGGCCGGGCCGCTGGGCGCTCTGCGCGCCCATGTGGATGCCGGCAAGCTGTCGGAAGCCACACTGCATGCCGAACTCGGCCAGATCGTCGCGGGCCTCAAACCCGGGCGCGAAAGCGATGACGAAACCAATTTGTTCTGGCACCGCGGCCTCTCGCTGTCGGACATCGCGCTCGGCGCCTTCATGCTGGAGAAAGCCAAGCGCATGGGCCTGGGGCAAAAGCTGCGCTTCCGCTAAGTAACCCAGCCATGGTGCACGCCTTGAATTCGCCACAAGCTGCTCAGGCGCTGATCGCCAACGCCCGCATGTACTCGGCCACTCCCTCGGTCAAGGCCGATTGGAAGGCCTTGCTGGCCTGGGTGCTGGCGCGTGCCGGTTTCCCCTGGGACCTGATCGATTACGACGCCCCCGCGCCGCTGTCGGTGCTGTGGGCGCGCAACGACCTGGGTCTGGCGATGATGTGCGGCCTGCCATTTGCCCAACGCGGCGAGCGGCCCACGCTGGTGGCCGCGCCGATTCCATCACCTGCGCGCTATGGCGGCAAACCGGTGTACTTCACCGACATCGTGGTGCGTGCCGATGCGCCCTATCGCACGCTGGAAGACACCTTTGGCGGCGTCATCGGCTACACGCTGGCCGACTCCATGTCGGGTGGCGTGGCGCTGCGCCATCACCTGGCGCCTTACCGCAAGCCGCAGGGCCCGCGCCTGTACCGCAAGGCGGTGGGCGAGTTGATCAACGCACGGGGTGTGATCACCGCACTGGCCGACGGCCGCATCGACGCCGGCCCGCTGGACAGCTACTACCACGACCTGCTGAAAGCGCACGACCCCGCCTTTGCGGCGCAGGTGCGCACCCTTGCCAGCACGGCGGCCTTGCCGATTCCACCGCTGGTGGCCACGGCGGATGTGCCCCGGGACGTGTTGACGCGTGTGCGTGCCGCGCTGCTGGCAACCGCCACCGCACCCGAGGTGGCGCCGCTGATGCAGCGCCTGCTGCTCGCAGGTTTTGCCTTTCCCGACCCCGCTACCTACCTGCCGCTGGCCGCGATGGACGGCGGGCCTGCACCTGCACTGGATGACATCTGATGAAACTCATCAAGCTGCTAACCACACGATCTGCGTTTCTGGCCTTGTTGCTGGCTGCCGCCTCATTCGGCGCCGCAGCCCAGGCGTATCCGTCCAAACCCCTGCATGTGATCGCGCCCTTTCCGCCCGGCGGGCCTGTCGATGTGTTGGGCCGCGTCTTGGCCCAAGGCCTGTCGGACGCCATGGACCAGCCCGCCATCGTAGAAAACAAAGTCGGCGCCGCCGGCAACATCGGCATTGAACAAGCCGCCAAAGCCGCACCCGACGGCTACACAATGGCCATCGTGCCGCTGGGCAATATCGCGGTCAACCCGGCCCTCTACCCCAGCCTGCCTTACAAGGCCTCAGACCTCGCGCCGGTCACCATGCTGGCCACGGTGGAAAACGTCTTGGTGGTCAACGCCGCAGTGCCGGCCCGCTCCGTCAAGGAACTCCTCGCGCTGGCCGCACAGAAGCCCGGCAGCATCAGCTTTGCGTCGCCCGGCGCCGGCAGCCAGGCGCACCTGGCCGGTGAATTGATGGGCCTCAACGGCGGCGTGCAACTGCTGCACGTGCCCTACAAAGGCATAGGCCCGGCGATCAACGATTTGCTGGGCGGCCAGGTCAGCATGATGTTTGCGCAGATGTCGTCAGTGCTGCCGCACATCAAAAGCGGCAAGCTGCGCGCACTGGGCGTGGCCAGCCTCAAGCGCTCGCCCGTCATGCCCGACACACCCACCATTGCCGAGCAGGGCCTGCCGCGCTTTGAAGCCGTGTCCTGGTATGCGCTGATGGTGCCGGCCGGCACACCGCGCGCGGTCATCGACAGACTCAATGCGGAAACCGGCAAGCTCTTCGCCACGCCCGCCCTCAAGGAAAAGCTGGCCGCGCTCGGCATGGATGCCGCGACCGGAAGGCCGGCCGACCTGGCCGCCGCCATCCAGGCCGACACCCAGCGCTGGACCGAGGTGATCCGGCAAAAGAACATCAAACCCGAATAGCACCACCATGACCCTCACTATCCAGCCCGGCCAACTCACCCTGGCACAACTGCGCGATATCCACACCCGCCAGCAGACGCTCGCCATCGACCCTGCAGCCACTGCCGGTATTCGCGCCAGCGCCGCCCTGGTGCAAAAAGCCGCGCAGGGCGGGGACGCCGTCTACGGCGTGAACACCGGCTTCGGCAAGCTGGCCAACCAGCGCATCGCGCAGGCTGATCTTGAAACGCTGCAGCTCAACCTGCTGCGCTCGCATGCCGTGGGCGTGGGCGAGCCCATGCCCGAGCGTGTGGTGCGCCTGGTGCTGCTGCTCAAGGCCGCAAGCCTGGCACGCGGCTTCTCGGGTGTGCGTGAAGTCGTCATCGACACGCTGATGGCGCTTTACAACAAGGGCCTCACGCCGGTGATCCCTTGCCAGGGCTCGGTCGGCGCGTCTGGTGACCTTGCACCGCTGGCCCATTTGTGTCTGCCGCTGATTGGCGAAGGCGAGGTCTTCTACCAGGGCACGCGCATGGCCGCAGCCGATGCGCTCAAGCAGGCTGCCATCACGCCGGTCAAGCTGTCGGCCAAGGAAGGCCTGGCGCTGATCAACGGCACACAGGTCTCGACCGCACTGGCGCTGGATGCGCTGCTCGCCACCGACCGCCTGTTTGAAGCGGCCGTGATTTCAGGCGCCGTCACGCTGGACGCCGCGCGCGGCAGCGACGGCCCGTTTGACCCGCGCATCCACGCGGTGCGGGGCCAGCCGGGGCAGATCGACTGCGCCGCCGCCTACCGCGCCATCATGGTGGGCAGTGAGATCCGCCGTTCGCACCTGGAAGGCGACGACCGCGTGCAAGACCCCTACTGCCTGCGCTGCCAGCCGCAAGTCATGGGCGCCTGCCTGGACCAGATGCGTTACGCCACACAGGTGCTGATGCGCGAAGCCAATGCCGTGACCGACAACCCACTGGTATTCGCCGATGACGAGACGCTGCTCTCCGGTGGCAACTTTCATGCAGAGCCGGTTGCGCTGGCCTGTGATGCGCTGGCTGTGGCGATTGCCGAGATCGGCGCCATCACCGAGCGCCGCATTGCCATGCTGGTCGACACCGTGGCGTCGCGCCTGCCGGCTTTCCTCACGCCCGAGCCGGGCCTGAACTCCGGCTTCATGATCGTGCACGTCACCGCCGCCGCGCTGGCCTCTGAAAACAAGTCGCTGGCCCATCCCGCCAGCGTTGACAGCCTGCCCACCTCGGCCAACCAGGAAGACCATGTGAGCATGGCCACCTTCGCGGCGCGACGGCTGCAGCCCATGCTGCGCAACACCGAATACATCGTGGCGATCGAGCTGCTGGCCGCCGCGCAGGGCATTGAATTTTTGCGCCCGCTCAAGAGCTCCGCCGTGCTGGAAGGCGTGCTGCAACTGGTGCGCCAGGCCTCGCCGGCCATGATGCATGACCGCAGCCTGGCACCCGACATGGAGAAGGTGCACCAATTGGTGGCGGGCGGGCGCATCGGCCTGGCCGGAGAAGCCCAAATCACCGAGTTAACCGCCTTGCGGCTGGCATGAAGCCTGCATACATTAGCCGTATCAATCCGCTATCTAACAGGAGCATCTTCATGAAGTCATCACTTGCCCTCTCACTGCTGGCCGCCGCGTCCGCCCTGGCCATGGGTGCCGCGAACGCACAAGAGACCAAGGTCGCCGTCGGCATCTCCGGCTGGACGGGTTTTGCCCCGCTGACCCTGGCCAAGGAAGCCGGCATCTTCAAGAAGAACGGGCTCGACGTTTCCATCAAAAAAATCCCGCAGAAAGACCGCCACCTGGCCATTGCCTCGGGCGATGTGCAATGCGCTGCCACCACGGTCGAAACCTGGGTGGTGTGGAACGCCAACGGCGTGGCCACCACGCAGATCTTCCAGCTCGACAAGAGTTATGGCGCCGACGGCATGGTGGTCAAACCCGCCATCATCAAAATCACCGACCTCAAAGGCAAGACCGTGGCCGCCAGTGCGCCCGGCACCTCGCCTTACTTTGCCCTGGCCTGGATGCTGAAGAAAAACGGCATGAGCACCAAGGACGTGAAGATCGTCAACCTCGAACCCCAAGCCGCGGCCAACGCCATGATTGCCGGCACGGATGGCGTCGATGCCGCGATGACCTATGAGCCTTACCTCGGTGCGGTGCGCGCCAAGCCGGAGGCCGGCAAGATCATTGCCACCACGCTGGACTACCCCATGGTGATGGACACCTTCGGCTGCACGCCCAAGTTTCTGGCAGAAAACCCGAAAGCCGCCAAGGCCCTGGCCGACAGCTACTTTGAAGCCGTCGAAATGATCCAGAAAGAGCCGAAGAAAAGCTTTGAAATCATGGGCGCCGACGTGAAGCAGACCGGCGACGCCTTTGAAGCCTCGTCCAAATACCTGCGCTGGCAGGATCGTGCGGCCAACCAGAAATTCTTTGCCGGCGAGCATGCCGCCTTCAGCAAAGAAGCGGCCGACCTGCTGCTTGAAGCGGGCATCATCAAATCACTGCCCGACATGACCAAGCTGGCTGACACGCGTTTTCTCAAGTAAGCACGCGAGCGCATGCGGCCACTCCAACCCGTCTCCCCCGGCGCGCGCATCGCGCTGGGTGTGAGCTTCTTTATCCTCTTTTTCGTGGTGTGGGCCATCTTCACGCTCGGCGGCTATGTCTCCAAGACATTCCTGGCCGACCCCATCACCATGGTGAAATCAGGCTACGACCTGCTGGCCAACCAGGGGTTTATCAAGGACATCGGCATGACGGTCTGGCGGGTGCTGGGCGGTTTTGCGATTGCTGCCTTGCTGGCTGTGCCGCTGGGCGTGATGATGGGCGCCTACAAGCCGGTCGAAGCGTTCTTTGAGCCTTTCGTAAGCTTTGCACGCTACCTGCCTGCCTCGGCTTTCATTCCACTGCTGATCCTCTGGGCCGGGATTGGTGAAGCACAAAAGCTTGCTGTGATTTTTATCGGCTCTTTCTTTCAACTCGTGTTGATGATCGCCGTGAGCGTGGGCAACACGCGGCGCGACCTGGTAGAGGCGGCGTACACACTGGGTGCCGCAGACCGCGGCATCGTCGTGCGCGTGCTGCTGCCCAGCGCTGCGCCTGAAATCGCTGAGACCCTGCGCATGGTGCTGGGCTGGGCCTGGACTTATGTGATCGTCGCCGAGTTGATTGGCGCATCGAGCGGAATAGGCCACATGATCACCGACAGCCAGGCGCTGCTGGCGACGGATCAGATCATCTTCGGCATCATCGTGATTGGTGTGTTCGGTCTTGTGACTGATCTCGCCTTCAAGGCGCTGAATCGCAAACTCTTCCCCTGGGCAAGACTATGACCCCCACGCTTGTCGCTTCGCGTACTGCGCTGCCCCCCCGAGGGGGCGCATTTTTCCTTGGGGCGGCCCGGCGGAAAAACGGGCCGATGACTCGATGACTCCCTCCACTCCTATCCTGACCGTCACCCAGCTGTCGAAAACCTTCGCCGCCAACAAGGGGCCGGGCACTGTCGCGCTGCAAGCCACCGACTTGAGCGTCGCAGAAAACGACTTCATCACCATTCTTGGTCCCTCAGGCTGCGGCAAGTCCACCCTGCTGCGCATGGTGGCCGGGCTGGACACACCCACCAGCGGCACCATCGTGCTGGACGGAAAACCCATCACCGGCCCGGGCGCCGACCGGGGCATGGTGTTCCAGAGCTACACGCTTTTCCCCTGGCTCACCATCCTGCAAAACGTCTGCTTTGGCCTGCGCGAAAAAGGCATGGCGCTGGACGCTCAACGCGACATCGCGCACCAGTTCATCAAGAAGGTCGGCTTGCAGGGTTTTGAAAACCATTTTCCCAAACAGCTCTCCGGCGGTATGCAACAACGCACAGCGCTGGCACGGGCGCTCGCCAATGACCCGCGCATTTTGTTAATGGACGAGCCCTTCGGAGCGCTCGACCATCAAACGCGGGAGCTGATGCAGGAGCTGCTGCAGGGCATCTGGGAAGCCGAGCAGAAGACCGTGCTCTTTGTGACGCACGATATTGATGAAGCCATCTTTATGGGCAACCGCGTGGTGGTGATGAGCGCGCGGCCGGGCCGCATCAAATGCGACATCCCGGTGCCGCTGGCGCATCCGCGCCACTACTCCGTCAAGACAACGCCGGTGTTCACGGAGCTCAAGGCGCGACTCACTGAGGAGATTCGCATTGAGGTGCACAAGGCGGCGGGCCTGCAAGCCCCGGCCGCTTAAAGTCCGAGCCGCAGCACCATCACCGATGCCAGGACCAGCGAGGCAATAAAGACCGTCTCACCGACCAGCATGGCCACGGGCTGCCAGCCCAGTTTCATCAGGTCTTCAAAACTGGTCTTGATGCCGGCGGCCGCAATCGCCGTGACCAGCAGCCAGCGCGAAGCGTCGCTGGCGGCCTGCACCACGGCGGGCGTAAAAGCGCCAATGGTGGCCAGCAGCACCAGTACGATAAAGGCCAGCAGGAAACCGGGCACCAGCGGCACTTCTTCGTCGACTGTTTTGGCGTCCGGGTGATTGCGGTAGCTGACGGCGATCAGCAGCACGATGGGCATGAGCAACATCACGCGGAAAAGCTTGACCACGGTGGCCGTGTCGCCCACCTCGGGGCCCAGCATCATGCCGGCCGCCACCACTTGTGCCACATCGTGAATCGTGCCGCCCAGGAAGATGCCGCCCTGCGCGGGTTCCAGGCCGATGAGCTTGAGGGCGAAGGGATAAAGAATCATGCTGAGGGTGGACAGCACCGTGACGCCGACCACGGCCAGCAAGGTGAAGCGCTCGTTCTCTTTGGTTTGCGGCAACACGGATGAAATGGCCAGCGCGGCGGACGCACCGCAAATGGCCACCGCGCCGCCCGACAGCACGCCCTCTTCGCGCGGGCGCTTGAGCCACTTCGCCAGCAGCAGGCCAAACACAATGGTGAGCGCCACCGCCACCACGATCACCAGCGCCGTCTCGACGCCGAGCTTGGCGACCTGCGTCAGCGTGATGCGCGCACCCAGCAGGGCCACGCCCACGCGCAGCAGCACACGGCCGCAAAAGTCCACGCCGGGCTTGACCTTGGGGTTGCTGTTGAGGAAGTGAAACGCCAGGCCGATCAGCAAGGCGTACAGCAGCTGGGGCCCGCCGTAGTGCTCTGACAGAAAAGTCGCCGCCAGGGCGATGACCACGCACACCATGGCGCCGGGCACGCTGGCTTTCAAAACGGAAACTGAGGGGAGAAAAGACACTGCGGATCAGTACCAGAAAGGACACCGGCGGCGGGGCCTCCGGAGGGGTTTGTTTTTATGCGGAAAACAGGTATCGCCGAGTGATTTTCCGTCTTGCACACGCTATTTCCATATGCTACTATTATTAGGTTGTATATACAAGTTGAGGTGCTAATAACACCAGGATGGCGTGCTTTTCAGGCACGGGATGTGCATGCAACGGGCCAGAAGATTCGTCGTTTTAAATTCATCCGGAGATTCCCATGAAGATCAGCAAACTTTTGGCCCTGTCCGCGTTCGCGCTGGCCACTTTCGCACCGCTCACCTCGCACGCCCAGCAGGCCGTGCGCGTCGGCTCCAAAAATTTCACCGAACAATTTGTGCTGGCCGAAATCTATGCCCAGGCGCTCGAAGCCGCCGGGATCAAGACCGAGAAGAAGCTCAACCTGGGCGGCACGCTGATCGCCCAGAAGGCGATGGAAGAAAAGCAGATCGACTTCTACCCCGAGTACACCGGCACCATGCTGCTGGCCGTGCTCAAGCAGGAGCCCATGACCGACGCCAAGGCCGTGTACGACAAGGTCAGGGAAGGCTACGCCAGGATGGGCTTTGTGGTGCTCAACCAGTCCAACCTGAACAACGGTTATGTGATGGTGGTGCGCGCCGATACCGCGCAAAAGCTCAAGCTTGAAACCCTGTCGGACCTGGCCAAGGTCGCCAAGGACCTGAAGGTCGGCGCCGGCCCCGAATTCCGTGACCGCAAGGACGGCCTGCCGGGCCTCAAAGCCAAGTACGACATGGTCTTCGGCGAAGACCTGCAGATGGCCATCGGCCTGCGCTACCAGGCCCTGCGCAACGACCAGATCCAGGTCGTCAACGGTTACTCCACCGACGGCATGATCAGTGCGCTCAAACTCAAGCGCCTGCGCGACGACAAGAGCCTGTGGCCGCCGTACTTCGTCGTGCCCGTGATCCGCAAGGAAGTGCTGGACGCCAACCCCAAAGTCGGTGAAGTGCTCAACCGCGTGAGCGCCCTGCTGGACGAAACCACCATGGCTCAAATGAACTACCAGGTCGACGGCGACAAGCTCGAGCCCAAGGACGTGGCACGCGACTTCCTCAAGGCCAAAGGCCTGGTCAAGTAAACAAACCCTTCCTCTTTTCCCCTCTTTCTGTTTCGCCTCATCACCGTGAAAGCTGGCACGCCATGACACTCGTGGTCGGGGAGCAATGGTTGGGCATCAACGACCTGGTGCGCGTGGCGCGGGCCGGCGAGCCTGTCTCGCTGGCGCCCGCCGCACGTGAGCGCGTCACCGCCGCGCGTGCGCTGGTGATGCAACTGGCCACCTCGGGCCAGCCGATCTACGGCCTCAATTCCGCGCTGGGCGCCAACACCGGCGCCGTGCTGGCCGAAGGCGACCTGGAAGCCTACCAGCGCCGCGCCGTGCGCGCCCGGGCCGTGGCGGTGGGCCCGGCTTATGACAAAGCCTCTGTGCGCGCGATGCAGTTCGCACGCATCGCGGGGCTTTCGCGCGGCGGCTCGGGCATCTCGCCCGCTGTGCTCGACGCCTGCATCAATCTGCTGAACTTCCAGGTGCACCCTGTCGTGCCGCGCTTCGGCTCCATCGGTGTCGCCGACCTGCCCCAGCTCTCCCACCTGGCTTTGCCGCTGTTTGGCGAAGGTCAGGCCGAGGTGCGCGGTGAAGTGTTAAGCGGCGCCGCTGCACTCGAACGCGCAGGGCTTGAGCCCGTCACGCTGGGTGCCAAAGACGGACTGGCATTGATCAGCGCCAACGCCGCCACCACGGCGCGCGCCGCCCTCGTGCTGCATGACGTGAATGTGGCGCTCGATGCCTGGCTGGCCGCAGTGGCGCTGGGTTATGAAGGCTTCAGGGCCAACCTCTCGCCGCTGCACCCCGGTGCAGTGGCTGCCCGCCCTGCGGCAGGCCAGGTTGAGGTCGCACGTCAATTGCGTGAACTGCTCAAGGGCAGCGCCCTGCTGGAACCAGGCGCCGCCCGCCGCGTGCAGGACCCGGTGTCGACACGCGTCGTGCCCCAGGTGCACGGCGCCGCCCGCGACATGGTGGACACCGCCTGCGCGCAGGTCGAGATTGAACTCAACAGCGCGGCCGACAGCCCGCTGGTGCTGGCCGAAGAAGGGCTGATGCTGTCCAACGGCAACTTCCATGTGCCGGCTTTGGCGCTGGCGCTGGACGCCTCGGCGATTGCACTGGCGCAGGCGGCCAGCATGTCGGTCGCGCGTAGCCAGCGCTTCATGTCGCCGGCGCTGACCGGCCTGCCGCTGCAGCTCACGCGCCACGGTCCGGCCCATTCGGGTTTTGCCACGGTGCAAAAAACCCTGACCGCGCTCTGGGCCGAGGTGCGTTTACGCGCCAATCCTGGCTCGCTCGACTACATGCCGGTGTCTGAAGCACTCGAAGACCATGCCTGCATGGCGCTGGGTGTGGCCGAAAAACTCGGTGAACTGGTGGAGCGGGTGCGCTACCTGATCGCCATCGAGTTGCTGGTGTCAGCGCAGGCGGTGGATTTGCGCGAGTTGGACATCGCCCGCATGGGCGAAGGCACGCGCCGCACCTTTGCGCAGGTCCGCAAGCTGGTGCCCATGCTGGACGAAGACCGCCCGCTGGGCCCGGACATCGACCGCATCCAGAACGCCATCGCGGCGGGTGTTTTCAAGCTTGATGCCGGAGGCGCTGCATGACCTGGTTCCTGCGCAACTGGCCCGACGTGCTGCGCTCGCTGTGGGAGCACATCGCCATCTCATTGACCGCGCTGGTGATTGCCTTTGCGATCTCGCTGGTGATCGGTATTTTTGCGGCACGGCGTGAAAAGCTGTACGGCACGGTCATGACCATCTCGGGATTTTTGTACACAATCCCGACACTGGCCTTTCTCGCCTTTTTGATTCCCGTGGTCGGCCTGGGCCGCACCAACGCCATCATCACCATGGTGGCGTTTTCACTGATGATTTTGATCCGCAGCGTGGCCACCGGCATCCGCGAAGTGCCGGCCGACATCATCGATGCGGCGCGCGGCATGGGCATGAACAAGGCGCAGATCATGCGCCGCATCGAGCTGCCGCTGGCCCTTCCGCTGATCGTGGCCGGCCTGCGCGTTTCGGCCGTCACCGTGATCAGCGTGACGGTGGTAGCCGCGTATGTGAATGCCGGCGGGCTGGGCACACTGATCTTCAACGGCATCGCCAGCGACCACCCGGCCAAGATCTGGACCGGTGCGCTCACCGTCTGCCTGCTGTCCGTCGTCGTCGACCTGGGCCTGGCCCTGCTGGAGCGGCGCCTGAAAAACCGGCGCGCCGCCTGAACCCCAAGAGGCCCTGATGCTTGCCGATGCCTGGAACTATGTCCTGACGCACCCTGCGCAGTTTTACCGCGCACTGGGTGTGCACGTGGCGCTGTCGGCCTCGGCGCTGCTGATCGCCGCGTTGATCTGCATACCCGCGGGCATTGCCGTCGCGCGCAAGAACGGCCTGTCGCTGGCCGTGGTGAATGTCGCCAACGTCGGGCGCACCCTTCCCTCGCTGGCCGTGCTGGCGCTGGTGATGCCGATACTGGGCACCGGTTTTACCCCCGCGCTCTTTGCCCTCACGCTGATCGCGCTGCCGCCCATCGTGACGCACACCATTGTCGGCATGCGCGGCGTGGATGCCGACGCGGTGGACGCCGCCATCGGCATGGGCATGACGCGCGCCGCGCTGCTGTGGCAGGTCGAGCTGCCCATGGCCATGCCGGTCATCTTTGCGGGCCTGCGCACGGCGGCGGTGCAGATTATCTCGGGTGCCGTGCTGGCCGCCTTTATCGGCGGCGGCGGGCTGGGCGACTTCATCACCGCGGGCATCGCCATGATGGCCGTGCCCCAGCTGCTGGTGGGCGCCATCCCGGTCGCGCTGCTGGCGCTGGGCACTGATTTTCTTTTTGGCGCGCTGCAGCGCCGCATGACTCCGCAAGGGCTTCGCGCATGATCACTCTCGACCGCCTCACCAAGTCCTTCGGCGGCAGCGCCCAGTCCGCCGTCGACGGGCTGTCGCTCACCATCAACACGGGCGAGATCTGCGTGCTGATCGGCCCCTCGGGCTGCGGCAAGACCACCACCATGCGGATGATCAACCGCATGGTCGAGCCCGACTCGGGTCGCATCGAGGTGGGCGGGCGCGACGTCACCAAGATTGACGCGGTGGAACTGCGCCGCTCCATCGGCTACGTGATCCAGCAGGTGGGCTTGTTCCCGCACATGACGATCGGCGAGAACGTGGCCACCGTGCCCAAGATGCTGGGCTGGGATTCAGCCCGCATCGCCAAACGCGTGGATGAGCTGCTGGCGCTGGTGCACATGGACCCTTCGATTTACCGCGACCGCTTTCCGCGTGAGCTGTCGGGCGGACAGAAGCAGCGCATTGGCGTGGCGCGCGCGCTGGCGGCCGACCCGCCCGTGATGCTGATGGACGAGCCCTTCGGCGCCATCGACCCCATCACGCGCGCACGCCTGCAAGACGAGTTTTTGCGCATCCTGCGCGAGCTGGGCAAAACGATTGTGTTTGTCACGCACGACATCGACGAAGCCATTCGCATGGGCTCGCGCATCGCGATCTTGCGCAGCGGCAAGGTCGTTCAGTACGACACGCCCGAGCGCATCCTGTCGCATCCGGCCGATGCGTTTGTGGAAGCTTTTGTGGGCGGCGACCGCTCACTGAAACGGCTGGCCCTGCTGACGGCCGGGCCGTATGTGGAAAGCGGCACGCCTGCTGCCAATGCGCCGCGCCTGCCGGCGACGACCCCATTGCGCGATGCGCTGTCGGCCATGCTGGATGCCGGCGCCAATGAGGCCGTGATTGTGGATGCGGGTGGCGCCGTGCTGGGCCGCGTCACGCTGCAGACGATTCAGCAGGCTGCAGCGGTCGCGCGCTCGTCCTGAGCTCCTTCTCCGTTCGCCCTGAGGTATCGAAGGGCTGGTGCGGCGCAAGGCTTCGATACGCCTTCAGGCGTACCCTGTCCTGAGCCGGTCGAAGGGTCAGCCCGAACGGGGGATGAGAGATAAAGCTTGAGCGGCGCCCCTCACCGGCGCAGGCGCAGGGCACTGCAGATTCCAGCCAGCGCCGCAAACCCCGCCGCAATCCACAAGGCCACCAGCGAACCCTGTCCATGGTGCGGATCGGCCACCGCAAAAATCATTGCCAGCAACACCGCGCCCAGCGTCTGACCTGTGAGGCGCGCCGTACCCAGCATGCCGCTGGCGCCGCCGCTGCGGTGGGCAGGCGCGGAGGTGATGATGGTGTGGTTGTTGGGTGACTGAAAGAGCCCGTAGCCGATGCCGCACAGCGCCATGCGCCACACAATATCCAACTGCCCTGGCTGCGCGGGCAAGAGGGCCAGCAGCACCAGCCCCAGGCAAAGCATCGCCATGCCGATGCCGCCCAACAGGCCGCCTGAATAACGGCCTATGAGCCGGCCCACCAGCGGCGACGTGACCACAATCGCCAGCGGCCAGGCTGTCAGCAGCAAGCCCGCCTCGAGGTGGCTGAAACCGTAGCTACCGAGCAGCAAAAACGGCAGGCAGATATAGGCCAGCGTTTGCGCGCAGAAGGCGCCAATCGAGGTGCCCATGGACAGCGCAAACACGGGAATGCGCAGCAAATCGAGCGGGAAAAGCGGCACGGGCATGGCCAGCTGGCGGCGCACGTAAATGACGCCAATGACGATGCCGGCGGCCAGTTCGGCCAGTGGCAACCACAGCGACGACGACGCTGCATCGCCCGGCACGGCTTCAACACGCACGCCCAGGCCGTCGACGCCCAGGAACACCAGGCCGAACATCAGCGCGTTGAGCACCACATCGACCGGCGAGAGTTTGAGGCCCTCGGCCCTGGCGGTGTTTTCAGGCAGCGTCTTGCGGCCCCACCACAGCGACATCAAACCGAAGGGCACGTTGAGCGCAAACAGCCACGGCCAGGAGCCGACCGACAGGATGCCGGCGGCAATCGACGGCCCTGCGACCGAGGCGACGGCCACCACCAGCGAGTTGATGGCGATACCACGGCCGAGCAGGTGTTTGGGGTAGATGAGCCGCACCAGCGCCGTATTGACGCTCATCAGGCCGGCCGCGCCCAGGCCTTGCAGCACACGGGCCAGCGCCAGCGTGGTCAATGAATCGGCCAGCGCGCAGAGCAATGAAGCCAGCGTGAACACCGCCATGCCGGCCAGGTAGACGCGCCGGTAGCCGATGATGTCGCCCAGCGTGGCCAGCGGCAGCAAGAGCGCCAGCGTGGCGACCTGGTAGGCGTTGATGACCCAGATGGACTGGGCGGGCGTGGCGTTCAGTTCCCGGGTGATGTCGGGCAGCGCCAGGTTGACGATGGTACCGTCAAGCACCGCCATGACGATGCCGAGGATGATGACCAGCAGCGCCCGCAAGCGCTCGGGCGCGGGCAAACCATCCTGAACAAGCATTGAGACCTTTGGTTGGGGCCGCGGCCAGGTGAGCCCCTGCCGCGTGGATTCTGATTTTAAGAGCGCCGCGCCCCACAGCGCCCGGGCCGGCGCCTTGCCCGAGCGGCATCCTTGGGCAAGCGGACGGACCAGGCCGGCGAAGGCGCCTGCCGCGTCACAGCGGCGCGGCGCGGCGACAGCGTTGCGCGCTGCGGCGCGCGTCCGTATCAGGCTTATAAGGAAGTAATAGCCTCAGCCCTTATAGAATATGGACTTATAGCTCCTGAATTGATAGCAGAAGAAGATAGCCGGACGTTTTTTTGTGTTCTTGCACCGAAGGCCGGCTCAATGCCGCTGGACAGGTGCATGTTCTGGAAAGGCTGTTCCGGCTGTTCAGGCACCTGGCATCTGGCGGTTGGGCCTGCCGAAAAGGGTTTCGAAAATGGCGTAGCGCTGACGTGACTGCGGCGCCTGCAGATCGTTGGGATCATGCAGGCGCCGCAGGCGGCAGCTTCTTGCCGCTTACTTCATGCCGAACTTGGTCTTGGCGTCGTTCTGGCAAGTGTCCTTGGCAGCGCCGGTGAGGGCGTCGCAACGCTCCTTGGCGGCCTTGTACTCGGCTTCACGCTTCTCTGCGTTGGCGTCTTTCTTGACTTCGGCTTTTTCGGCCTTGTCCTTGGCGGGATCAGCCGCGGTCTTGGCGACCTTGGCATCTTCCTTGGCCTTGACGTGGGCAGCCTTGGCGTCCTTCACACAGACGTCCTTGTCGTTGCCCTTCAGGTCGTCGCACTTCTCCTTGGCGACGTCATAGGCAGCGTCGCCTTTGGCCAGTGCCACCTTTTCGGTGTTGCGGGCGCTGGGCTTGTATTGCGACTCCAGCTCGGCCTTGGCGACCTTTTCAGCGCCCTTGGCTTCGGCCATACAAATGTCTTTGGCGTTGTCTTTCAACGTGCCGCATTTGTCCTTGCCGGCTTTGTAGTCGGCCGAAATACGGTCGCCCTGGGCTTTGTATTCTTCCTTGGTCAGGGCCATGGCCTGGCCGGCAAAAGCGCAAGACATGACGGCGGTCAGCATCAGGAGTTTGGTTTTCATGGATTTTCCTTTGGGTGAGTTGAAGTTGGAGTGGTTATGGATTTGGTTTGCGTTGGCTTGCGTGGTGCAAAGCCTCAATAGCGCTCGAAGAAGTCGGTCGGGTTGCGATCCTTCCAGGCTGCAACCTGTTTCTCGGCTTCTTCCTGGCTGAGGCCGTGGCGCTCCTGGATGCGGCCCAGCAGCTGGTCGCGCTTGCCGGCAATGACGTCGAGGTCGTCGTCGGTGAGCTTGCCCCACTGCTCTTTGACCTTGCCTTTGAATTGAAGCCAATTACCTTCTATGCGGTCCTGGTTCATGGTGTCCTCCTGAACGTCAGTTGATGAAGTTGATGAATCGCCCGTGGCACTTGACGTGGGCTCTCGGGCGGCATGGGTTAAACCATACGTTCGATATTTCCTGCACACCGTAGGCCCCTGTATTTGATGGGCGTAGGCACATGCTTACAGCCTTGGTGCGCTAGCGGACAGAGGCGGACAGGCGTAAAAACGACGGCAATCTGTAACGGAATTCCTGCAAGCGGATCCAACTAGTTGCATAGCTAATTAATTCCTGATACGATGGCTTCCATGTTTGACCACTGCCTTTATTTCAATACCACCGCCCTGGCCCGCCTGGTCGACAAAGAGTGGACGCTGGCCTTCAAGCCGTTTGGTGTGACGCCGTCGCAAGGCTTCATGCTGCGCCTGGTATTGAAGCAACCGGGCATGCCGCAGCACGAGATCGCCGACGAGCTGACGATCTCGCGACCGACCGCCACACGGCTGCTGGACGGCCTGCAGGCGCTGGGCCTGGTCGAGCGCCGCAGCCTTGAAAGCGACGGCCGGCACTGGGCCGTCTTCCCGACGGCTGAAGCCGAAGCCATGCACACCGCCATCAACAAAGCCAGCGGCGACGTCACGCGCCGAATCCAGCAACAAATCGGAAAGGAGAACTTCGATGAGACCGTAGCCCGCGTCAGGAGCGTGTCTTCCGCCCTGAAATGAACCACTTTTCATTTGTCCTTTTTTTTACCCATATAGTTGCATAGCTAACTATATTTTTCAATATCACCTGTCATTCACTGGAGAAACTTCATGCCTATCCTCAACGTCAAAGTCAGCCAACCCGCCAGCGCCGAGCTGACCCACAACATCGCCGAAACCCTGCTGGAGCTGACCACGCGCATCCTGCGCAAAAAGCGCGAACTCACCGCGATCGCGATCGACTTCGTGCCGCCCGAGCACTGGATCGTGGGCGGCAGCACGCTGGCCAGCCAGGGCAAGAACAGCTTTTATTTCGACATCAAGGTAGTGGACGGCACCAACACCAAAGACGAGAAAGCGCAGTACGTAGCCGAGGCCTTTGCCGCCTTCAGCAAGCTGCTGGGCAATGTGCACGAAGAAAGTTATATCTATGTGCACGACGTGCGCGCCGAGGCCTACGGCTTTGGCGGCCTGACGCAGGAATACCGCTACATCAAGGCCAAGGCCTGAGAACCGGACAGCTCGTTGCGCTTACTTCGACCGCAGCGTGCGGCTGAGCAGCGCGACGGGCAGCAGGCCCACCAGCACCAGCGCCAGCGCAGGCAAGGCGGCCTCCCCGAGGCGCTCGTCGCGCGCGAGCTGGTAGGTGATGACGGCCAGGGTGTCGCTGTTGAAGGGCCGCAGCACCAGCGTGGCGGGCAGCTCTTTCATCACATCGACAAACACCAGAAGGCCCGCCGCTGCCACCGAACGCTTGAGCAGCGGCCAGTGCACGCGGCTCAAGATGCCAAAGCCGGGGGTGCCCAGCATGCGCGCGCTGTCGTCAAAGCTGGCGGGGATGCGCGAGTAGCCGCTTTGCAGGCTTTGCAAGGCCACGGCGCTGAAGCGGACCAGGTAGGCCCAGACCACGCCAAGGATGGTGGCCGTGACCCAGTAGCCCGCGCTGGTCTGCGGCGCTGCGGCCTGCAGCCAGCCCACGGGCAGCAAAAGGCCGACCACGATCACCGCGCCGGGCACGGCGTAACCCAGGCCGGCCAGTTGCACGGCCGCGCGGGTCAGCAGGCCAGGCTGGCGGCGCACCGCAAAGGCCAGGCCCACAGCCAGTGCGGTGGCCAGCAGCGCGCTCAAGCCCGCCAGACCGATGCTGTTGAGTGTCCAGCCGATGAATTTATCCCACAGCAGGTTGTCCCAGTCCAGCACCAGCGGGCGCAGCATGAAAAGCACCGGCAGCACAAAACCCAGCGCAATCGGCACAGCGCACACCCCCCAAGCCGACACGGCGCGCCAGCCGCGCAGTTGCACGGGGGCGGCATCTTGCGCGCCGGCACGGGCGCCACGGCCGGTGGCAAAGCGCATGCGCTTTTGCGCGCTGTGCTCTATCCACAACAGCAGCGCGACGAAAAACAGCAGCACGGTGGCCAGCTGCGCGGCGGCGATGCGGTTGTCCATCGACAGCCACGCCTTGTAGATGCCGGCGGTGAAGGTCTGGATGCCGAAGTAGCTGGAAACCCCGAAGTCGGCCAGCGTTTCCATCAAGGCCAGCGCCACACCGGCCGCCACAGCCGGCCGGGCCAGCGGCAACGCTACGCCGCGGATGCGGCGCGACAGCGGCGCGCCCAGCAGGCGTGCGGCTTCCATCAAATGCACGGCGCGTTCTGACAAAGCCGTGCGCGCCAGCAAATACACATACGGGTAGAGCGCGACCGTAAAGACCAGCACCGCGCCGCCCAGGCTGCGCACTTCGGGCAGCAGCCGGCCCTGCAGGCCGAAGCTGGCGCGCAGCCAGGTTTGCAGCGGGCCGGCGTATTGCAGGAAGTCGGTGTACGCGTAGGCCAGCACATAAGCCGGCATGGCCAGCGGCAGCAGCAAGGCCCACTCAAACACCCGGCGCCCCGGAAAGTCGAACAAGGTGACCATGCTGGCGGTGGCCATGCCCACCACGGCCACGCCAAAGGCCACGCACAGACAAAGCAGCAGCGACGTCCGGGTGTAGTCGGGCAGCACGGTTTGCAGCATCTGCAGCAGGATGGATTGCGCCTCGCTGTTGAACTGCAGCCAGGACAAGGCCACGGCCAGCACCGGCAGCGTCAGCAGCCCGACCAGCAAAAAAAGCACAACAGGAGGGAAATATCGGCGAAACATGGGGCCCCGGAAAGCCTGGGAACAGGTTCTTAACAAAAGGCCTCTCGCGGGAAGGAGCCCTGCCCCCGCCTGCGTTCGCCATGGTCTTGCAGTCAGTCACTGCAAATGAGAATTGTAAGCATCTACAATCATTTGCATGTTTCTGGATATCTCCCAGCTGGGCGTGCACTACGCCGGCCGCACCAAGCCCGCCGTGGACGGCGTGTCGTTCAGCCTCCAGGCGGGGGAAATCGGGGTCCTGATCGGGCCGTCGGGCTGCGGCAAAACCACCTTGTTGCGTGCGGTTGCCGGCCTGGAACGCGCCAACGGCGGCAGCATCAGGCTGGCGCAGGACGTCGTGAGCAGCGCCGCCCTGCATGTGCCCGCCGAATCACGCCGCATCGGCATGGTGTTTCAGGACTACGCGCTGTTTCCGCACCTTGATGCAGCGCACAACGTTGCTTTCGGCCTTACCCATCTGCCGCCCGTTCAGCGCGACCAGCGCGTCGGCGAAGTGCTGGAACTGGTCGGCCTGGGCAATGTCCACAAGCGCTTTCCGCATGAGCTTTCAGGCGGCCAGCAACAACGTGTGGCGCTGGCGCGCGCGCTGGCGCCGCAGCCGCGATTGCTGCTGCTGGACGAGCCCTTTTCAAACCTGGACGTAGACCTGCGCGAGCGGCTGGCGCATGAAGTGCGCGGCATCCTGAAGGCAGCCGGCGCGACGGCGCTGTTTGTCACGCACGACCAGCTGGAGGCCTTTGCCATCGGCGACCGCATCGGCGTGATGCACCAGGGCCGGCTGCACCAATGGGACGAGGCCTACGCGCTCTATCACCGCCCCGCCACGCGTTTTGTGGCCGACTTCATCGGCCATGGCGTGTTTATGCCCGCGCATATCGAGCAGCATGGCGCCGATGTGGTGGTGCACACCGCGCTGGGTGACCTGACCGACATGCTTGAATGCCCCCTGCCGGGCGCGTATGCCGGCGGCCTGTGCGATGTGCTGCTGCGCGCCGATGACATCGTGCATGACGACAACGCACCGGTCAAAGCGCAAATCGTGCGCAAGGCGTTCCGCGGCTCGGAGTTTTTGTACACCCTCAAGCTGAAGACGGGCGAGACGGTGATGGCGCACGTGCCTTCGCACCACAACCACGCGCTGGGCGAATGGATAGGGATTCGCGCCGAGGTCGACCATGTGGTGACTTTTCCGCGTGAAGCCGGCGCGGCAGAAGCTACGGCGCCGGCCTGAGCTTTCAGCGGCTTGAGCCCTGCGTCTGCCTCAGGCGCTCAATGTCTTCCCGCAGGGTTCCTGCCCACGCCCGCCGTGTCTGGCCTTGCGGCGCCTGCGCCTCACCAAAGGTGACAACCGCCTTGAGCGGCGGCGCCGTCAGGGTGCGCCAGATCGAACCGACCAGCGTCTCATCGTCCACATAGCTGGGCGCAAAACTGGTCTCACCGCTGGCGGCGTCAATAAACTTCAACGCCACCGGCTGCACCGGCACTGACGCCTCGATGGCGGCCTGGATGAGGTTGGCGTGAAAGTGTTTGAGGGTGATGCCATCACCCGTGGTGCCTTCGGGAAACACGGCCAGGATGTCGCCCGCGCGCAGGCTGTCCGCCATTTGCGTGACGACGCGATGGGCGTCGCGCCGCGACTCGCGCTCGATATACAGCGTGCCGGCGCCGTCGGCCAGCGTTCGCACAAAAGGCCAGCTCCTCACGTCGGCCTTGGAGACAAAACGGCAATGGCGCGCCGCATGCATCACCAGGATGTCGAGCCACGAAATATGGTTGGCCACCAGCAGCACCGGGCCGGCGACGGGGCGCGTGCCCCTGACCACCAGCTCAATGCCGACGATGCGCAGCATGGCCTCGGCCCACACCTGCACGCGCGCCTCCTGCTCGGCCTGCGGCAGCTTGGGGAACAGCGTCCTGATGGTCCAGAAGCCCTGCACGGCGTGCACGACCGCACGCAGCAAGGTCCAGCAAAAACGAAGCCACCTCATGGGAGAACGGACACGTCAGTGCGAAGCTTCAGGGGCTTCATAGGCAAGTTGCCCGCCCACGATGGTCCAGCGCACGCGGGCCGGCATCTGGTGGCCGGAGAACGGCGTGTGCTTGCCCTGGCTGCGCAAGGCGGCGGGCTCGACCGTCCACTCACCGGCCGGGTCAAACACGCAGATATCGGCCACACCGCCCTTGACGAGCTGGCCCGCGCTGGCTTGCAAGGTTCCGAGCGCGTTACCCAGCACCCGAGCTGGTTCGCTGGTGAGCACGGCCAGCGCACGCTGCAAACCGGCTTCACTGTCAGCGCCCCATTTGCAGGCCAGGCCCAGCAGCAACTCAAGCCCCGTGGCGCCTGGCTCAGCCTCGGCAAAAGGCAAGGTCTTGGCGTCTTCGTCGACAGGCGTATGGTCTGAGACCAAGGCGTCGATGGTGCCGTCGGCCAGGCCCTGGCGGATGGCGTCGCGGTCGCGCTGCTGGCGCAGCGGCGGGTCCAGCCGCATGCGGCTGTCGAAGTAGCCGATGTCAACGTCGGTCAGGTGCAGGCTGTTGATGCTGACATCGCAGGTCACGGCCAGGCCCTCGGCCTTGGCCTTGGCGACCAGCGCCACGCCCGCGGCGCTGCTGATGCGGCACAGGTGCACGCGCGCGCCCGTGGCCCGCACCAGTTCGAAGATGGTGTGCAGTGCGATGGTTTCGGCGGCGACGGAGACGCCGCTCAAACCCAGGCGTGTGGCCAGCGCGCCGCTGGCGGCGACGCCGCTGCCCAGGTACATCTCTTGCGGGCGCAGCCAGACGGTGTAGCCGAAGGTGGAGGCGTATTGCAGGGCGCGCATCATGACCTGCGTATTGGCCAGCGGCACCTCAGCCTGGCTGAAGCCCACGCAACCCGATTCCGTCAATTCAACCATCTCGGTCAGCGTCTCGCCCTTGAGCGCACGTGTGAGTGCCCCCAGCGGGAACACACGCGACTGGTGCAGCTTTTCAGCGCGGAACTTGAGCATCTCGACCAGGCCGGGCTCGTCGAGCACCGGGTCGGTGTCGGGCGGGCAGACCAGGCTGGTCACGCCGCCGGCAACAGCTGCTGCGAGTTCGCTTTCGAGCATGCCCTCATGTTCATGGCCGGGCTCCCGCAGGCGGGCGGACAAGTCGATCAGGCCAGGCGCGACGATGCAGCCGGTGGCATCCATCGTTTTGTTGGGTGCGAAATCGGCGGGGGTACTTTTGAGCGAGACGATGCGGCCCGCGGCAATCGCCACATCACAGACTTCGTCGAATTTGGAGGCGGGGTCAATGACGCGGCCGTTTTTGATGAGTATCTTCATGCTTCGTTTCCTGCAACTATGCTCATGACCGCCATGCGGACCGCGATGCCGAAAGTCACTTGCGGCAGGATCACGCTCTGCGTGCCGTCGACCACGGCGGAGTCAATTTCAACCCCGCGGTTGATGGGCCCGGGGTGCATGACGATGGCGTCGGGTTTGGCCAGTTGCAGCTTTTCTGTGGTGAGGCCGAAGCTCTTGAAGAACTCCTGGCTGCTGGGCAGCAGCGCGCCGGACATGCGTTCGTTCTGCAGCCTGAGCATGATGATCACGTCGGCGCCCTTGATGCCTTCTTCGAGCGTGTTGCAGACGCGCACGCCCATCTGCGCCATGTCGGCGGGCACCAGCGTCTTGGGGCCGACCACGCGCACTTCGGGGCAGCCCAGCGTGGTGAGCGCATGGATGTCGGAGCGCGCCACGCGGGAGTGCAGCACGTCGCCGACGATGGCAACAGTGAGTTTGCTGAAGTCTTTCTTGTAGTGCCGGATGGTGTACATGTCGAGCAGTCCTTGCGTGGGATGCGCATGGCGGCCGTCGCCGGCGTTGATGACATGCACGTGGGGCGCGACGTGTTGGGCGATCAGGTAGGGCGCGCCCGATTCGCTGTGGCGCACGACGAAGAGGTCGGCGGCCATGGCGCTCAGGTTGGCGATGGTGTCGAGCAGCGACTCGCCCTTGGAGGCAGACGAGCGCGCGATGTCCAGGTTGATGACATCGGCCGAGAGCCGCGTGGCGGCGATCTCGAAGGTGGTGCGGGTGCGGGTGGAGTTTTCAAAGAAGAGGTTGAAGACGCTCTTGCCGCGCAGCAGCGGGACTTTTTTGACTTCGCGGTTGTTGACGCTGACGAAGTTGGCGGCGGTGTCGAGGATCTGCGTCAGCGTGGCCTTGGGCAGGCCTTCAATCGACAGCAGGTGGATCAGCTCGCCGTTTTTGTTGAGTTGCGGATTTCGTCGGTACAGCATGTGATGGACTCCTTGGGGTCTCTTGGTTTTTTGATGTGGCCTGAAGCTGCACTCAGCCCTGGACCTGGAAGCTGAACTTGCCGTCTTCCGCACGGGCCAACTCAAGCGATTGGGAGGCGGGCAAGGCCACGCGCGCCACGGCCAGGTCGGGCTGCACGGGCAGCTCGCGCCCGCCCCGGTCGACCAGCACGACCAGCTTGACGCTGGCGGGCCGGCCGTAGTCGAACAGTTCGTTGAGCACCGCGCGGATGGTGCGCCCCGTGTAGAGCACGTCGTCGACCACCACCAGGTGCGCGCCGTTCACGTCAAAGGGCAGAAGGGTCTGGCCGCTGGAGGAAAGGCCGCGCTGGGAGAAATCGTCGCGGTGCATGGAGGACGACAGCACGCCGGCCTCGCCCTCCAGGCCCAGGTCTTTTTGCAGGCGCTGCGCCAGCCAGGCGCCGCCAGAGGCCACACCGACCAGCCTGGGCGGCAGGGGATACGACGCCAGTTGCTGGCGCATGCCGCGCAGCAGGTCGCTGTACAGCGCCTCGGCGTCCAGGGTCAGACTGCTCATGATGGGAAACTCCTTAAAAACTGCTCGAGGATGATGCAGGCCGAAGCCGCGTCGGCGTCGGCTGCGCCGCCGGCGAGGGCCTCGGTGGTGCTGTAGCGCTCGTCCACCTCAAAGACCTGGAGGCCGAAGCGACTGCGAAGCTGGCGGGCGAACTTCTGCGCCCGGGCGGTATTGTCGTGGCTGGCGCCGTCGGGGTGAAAGGGAACGCCGACGACGAGCGCGTCAGGCTGCCACTCCTTGATGCGCGCCTCGACGGCTTTGAGCCGGGCGTCGCTACCTTCGGCGGCGATGGTGGGCTGGGGGGTGGCGGTGCGGGTGAGCACGTTGCCGGTGGCAACGCCGGTGCGCTTGAGACCGAAGTCAAAAGCAAGAAAGGTGTGGAGGGCGGCGGCCCGAGGAGATGGCATGGCCGTGAGGCTCATGCGTGGCCGGCCTCGGGCGAGAGCATCCAGCTTTGCAGGCCCAGCAGCATGAGGGCCTTGTCATAGCGTTGCTCGACCGGCGTGTCGAAGATCACGCCCAGGTCGGCGGCGACGGTGAGCCAGCTGTTGTCGGAGATTTCGGATTCCAGCTGGCCCTCGCCCCAGGCGGAGTAACCGAGCGAGACAAACACCTTGCGCGGGCCGGCGCCGGTCGACAGCGCTTCAAGCACGTCTTTGGAGGTCGTCATCTCCAGCCCACCGGGGATCGTCATGGTCGAGGCATAAACGGATTCGTTGCCGGGCATCATGGATTCGTGGAGCACAAAACCCCGCTCTGTCTGCACCGGGCCGCCCTGGAACACCGGCGCCTGGGTCAGGTCGTCGCGGCGCAGTGGCAGCTCGACCTTGTCGAACAGATTTTTGAGGTTGATATCGCTTGGCTTGTTGATGATCAGGCCCAGGGCGCCCCTGTCACTGTGTTCGCACATATAGACCACACTTTTGGCAAAAGCTTCGTCGTCCATCCCGGGCATGGCGATGAGGAAGTGATGCGTGAGGTTGATCGATGCGGAATCCGTGGCCATGCGGGGATTTTACGCCGGACGGGCCGGCGCGGGGCGTTTGCCTTTCCCCGAACCTTCCCCGAAAGCGGCCGGCGGGCGGCTTTTCGTTACCATGGGGCGATGCAAAAGAAGTATGAAACAGGGCTGATGTGGTTCAGGCGTGACCTGCGGGTTGCGGACAACGCAGCCCTTTACCACGCGCTGAAGTCATGTAAGCAGGTGTATTGCGCCTTTGTTTTTGACCGCGGCATCCTGGACACCTTGCCGCGGGTCGACCGCCGCGTGGAATTCATCCGGGAGTCGGTGCTGAGCCTGGACGGCCAGATCCGGAGGCTGGGCGAGGCGGCCGGCAAGCCCGGCGCCTGCCTGCTGACGGCCCATCACGGCGCCGTCGATGCGGTGGTGCAGCTGGCGGCTGAGCTGGGCGCCGATGCGGTCTTTGCCAACCACGATGACGAGCCCCGGTCGCTGGCGCGCGACGCTGCGGTGCAAGCCGCGCTCGAAGCCGGCGGCAAGGCCTTTTACAGCTTCAAGGACCACGTCATTTTTGAACGCCAGGAGGTGCTGACCCTGGCAGGCAAGCCCTACACCGTGTTTACGCCATACAAGAATGCCTGGCTGAAGAAGGTCGATGACTTCTACCTCAAGCCCTATCCCGTCGAAAAATATGGTGCGTCCCTGGCACCGGTTTCGGCCAGCAGGCGCACTATTCCGTCGCTGGGCGATTTGGGGTTTGAAGCCAGCAATCTCTCAGCGCTAAAGATTCCCACGGGCAGCGAAGGCGGTGCCCAGCTTTTTGAGGACTTCACGGGCCGCATGGCGCACTACAAGGAGACGCGCGACTTCCCGGCCGTCAAGGGCCCGAGTTACCTGGGCGTGCACCTTCGGTTCGGCACCGTGTCGATACGGCAGATGGCTTCGGCGGCCTTGCGCCAGCCCTCCCGGGATGAGGGGGCCGCCACCTGGCTTAGCGAGCTGATCTGGCGTGATTTTTACGCCCAGATCCTGGCCAATTTCCCACACGCCGTCGGCGGTGCATTCAAGCCGGACTATGACGCGATTGCGTGGGAAAGCGGCGACAAGGCCCAGGCGCTGTTCCAGGCCTGGTGCGATGGCCGCACCGGCTACCCGCTGGTGGATGCGGCGATGGCCCAGATCAACCAGACCGGTTACATGCACAACCGCCTGCGCATGGTGACCGCCAGTTTTCTGGTCAAAGACCTCGGGATCGACTGGCGCTGGGGCGAGCGTTACTTCGCGGAAAAGCTCAATGACTTTGACCTGTCGGCCAACAACGGCGGCTGGCAATGGGCGGCGAGCACCGGCTGCGATGCGCAGCCTTATTTCCGCATCTTCAACCCCGTCAGCCAGAGCGAGAAGTTCGATGCCGGGGGGAAGTTCATCCGCAAATATGTGCCCGTGCTGGCGCAACTGCCCGACAAGGCGCTGCACAGCCCCTGGCTGGCAAAACCGCTGGAGCTGGCCGCTGCGGGCGTGGTGCTGGGCACAAACTACCCGATGCCCATCGTGCAACATGATGAAGCGCGGGCGCTGACGCTGCAGCGCTATGCGGTCGTGAAAAAGGCCTGAGAGAAACTCCCAGGCCTTTTTTTAATTCCTGCTACTTTTGCTGTTTTTGCTATTGTTTTAGGAGCTACATGCCCAGGCACCGCCTGGGCTAGAGCCTGATTTGGCTGTTTTTTACCTCAGGCGGAAGCGGCGGTCTCAGCAGCGCAGTAGTGCCGCACCAGGCTCATCAACTCTTCTTCCGAGAACGGCTTGCCCAGGTAGTGGTCAACGCCCAGCTCCTTGGCATGTTCACGGTGCTTCTCGGCGATGCGGGACGTGATCATGATGATGGGCAGGTTGTTGAGGCGCACGTCGGCCCGGATGTTGCGCGCCAGGTCGAAGCCGTCCATGCGCGGCATTTCGATGTCTGACAGCACCACGGCCGGCCGCTCTTCCTGGAGACGCTCGAGCGCCTGCAGGCCGTCTGCCGCCATCGAGACGCGGTAGCCTTCACGCTGAAGCAGGCGCTGCGTGACCCGGCGAACCGTGATGGAATCATCGACCACCAGGATCAACGGAATCTGCGAGACGGCCGGCACAGGGACGAGCGTTGTCGCGACACTGCCAGAGCCGGAAGCTGCCGCTGTGGCACCTGAGCCTTCGAGCATGTGCGGCTCGGCCCGGTCTGAACTCCAGGCGCGGGCCTGCTGGCCATACACGGAAGCGAGCGCAACCGGGTTGTAAATCAGCACGACAGCACCGGAAGCGAGCACCGACATACCGGCCAGACCAGGCAGGCGGGACAACTGCGGGCCCAGATTCTTCACCACAACTTCCTGGTTACCCAAAACTTCATCGACGTGCAGCGCAATACGCTGCGCGGCGCTTCGGAAGATCACGACAGGCGTGGTCTTGCCCTGGGCTTCGGCGCTGTGGTGCGAGGCCTGGAGCAAGGCGCCCGACCAGAAGAAAGGAATCGATTCCCCGGCGACCTCAAGCGTCCCGGTGTTGTAGGCCTGCTGCAGCTCTTTGGCTGAAGCGCGCCGCACGGTTTCCACCACGTTGGCGGGCACACCGACGGAAAGATTGCCGGAGCGGATCATCACCACCTGCGTCACAGCCGTGGTCAGGGGGAGCACCAGCTTGAAGTGCGTTCCCTTGCCGGCGACCGTGGAGGTTTCGATCCGGCCACCGAGCGCGTTGACTTCGGAGCGGACCACGTCCATGCCGATACCGCGTCCTGCCAGCTCGGTCACCTGAGCCGCTGTGGAGAAGCCCGGCATGAAGATCAGGTTGGCGGCGTCCTGGTCATTGATCGCCTGGTCCGCCGTGATCATGCCGAGGCTGATGGCTTTTTCGCGGATACGTGCCAGGTTCAGGCCGGCGCCGTCATCGCTGAAGTCGACCGAAACGTCGTTGCCTTCCTGGCGCAAGTGGACGGTGATCAGGCCGACCGGGTCTTTGCCAGCATCGGTACGAACCTGTGTGCTTTCAATGCCGTGGGCGACGCAGTTACGCAGCAAGTGCTCAAAGGCAGGCGTCATGCGGTCCAGCATGCCGCGGTCCATTTCCATGGTGCCGCCCAGCAAGTCCAGCCGGACCTGCTTGCCGGTTTCCTTGGAAGCCTGGCGCACCACACGGTAGAGACGCTCGGAGATGCCTTCAAACTCCACCATGCGGGTACGGAGCAGATCGCGTTGCAGTTCACGGGTCTGGCGGGCCTGGGCGATCAAGTCGTCTTCGGTGGCTTCCACCGTGCGTTGCAAGGTACGCTGCACGGTTGCAACGTCATTCACAGACTCGGCCATCATCCGGGTCAATTCCTGAACGCGGGTAAAGCGGTCGAACTCCAGCGGGTCGAACCCGGCCTGCGCTTCCTTGGCCTGGGCCAATCGCGACTGCATCTGGGTTTCAGCCTGCAGCTCGATGTCTCGCAGCTGCTGGCGCAAGCGGTTCAAGTTACCGCTCATGTCGTTCAGCGAACCGCGCAGCTGGCTGAGCTCAGCCTCCAGACGGGAACGCGTGATCATGACCTCACCGGCCTGGTTGACCATGCGGTCAAGCAACTGGGAGCGCACACGTATAGAAGCAGAGGCCGCCTGCCGCAGCGGCTGCATGGCCATGGACTGCGGCGCCGGAACCGTCAGCTTGCGGGAACCGGTTTCGGCGCCCGACGGCGCTGCCGCCTGCACAGGAGCTTCCTGAACAGCCGGTGCGGCTTCTTCCACTGGTTCAGATTTCGGCGCGGACGCGGGCTCGGCCGCCGCGAGAGGCGCCAGCACCACAGGGGCGGCAGCCGCAGCGGCGTCCGCATGGCGCAAGGTTTCAAACGCGGCTTCCATCGCGTCGAAACGCGTCAGGAGGGGATCGAACGCCTGGGACGCGGCCGCATCGGAGCCGAGGAATTCGATCTCGGACTCAATCCGGTGGGCCATTTCGCCCATGCGCAAGGCGCCTGCAAGACGAGCACTGCCCTTGAGCGTGTGCAATGCACGCAGCACTTCCATGCGGGCGCCCTGGTTGTCGGGACGCGCAGACCACTGCCGCAAGGCACCGCCCAGTTGGGGCATCAGTTCGGCAGCCTCTTCTTCGAAGATCGGGAAGAGGTCGGGGTCAATGGCGTCGACCGCATCGATTTCGTCATCTTCCCCATCGTCGAACTGCGAAGCGGCAGGCGACGGTGCCGGCGTCACCAGCCGCACCGGCGGCGCGACAACCGCGACAGGCGGTGGTACGGGCACAGCGCGCACAGGAGCAGCTGCCTGCGGAACTTCAGCCTTGATGACTTCCGGCTCAGGCTCGGCCTGGGCTTGGCGTTGGAGTTCAGCCTCCAGTTCAGGCGGAAGTACAGAATCCACAACCGCCTCCAGGGCTGGTTCGCCGGAGAAATCAAAATCGGAATCGCTGCCGGGAGCCAAAATCGAGTCGGAGAAATCAAGCTCCCTCAGGCTGTCAAGAATGCCTGCGTCCGGCTCTTTGAGGAAACCGGCGGCAAATTGATGCAGAAGCCTGCGAATGTCTTCCGCCGCATTCACAAAGATTTGTCCGTACTTGGCCGCGCCATTGCTGTGGTGCGCCCTGGATTGCTGCAGCGCCTGCTCGAAAGCACGCGCCATTTCGGACAAGGCGTCGAAGCCGACCGTCGCCGAACTGCCGGCCAGGGAATGCGCCAGTGCAACAGTGGAATCGCTGACCGGCTGATTGCGCTCCAACGACCATTCAGCGACCTCAGTCACCAATCTGCGCGACCATTCGTCAGCTTCATTCAGGTAGACGTTGTACAGCGGAATACCGATGCGCAGGGAGCCGATGACCTTGACTTGCTCGTCGCCGTTGCCGTCTGCCGGCAACACACTGTCGGTCGCCTCGGCGGCAGTGACCTCTGCAGCCGCCTCAATGGCAGGCGCTTCCTGGAGTGACACAGGCTCAGCGAATTCAAAGGTTTCGGGCAAACCGGACGCCACCGGCTGCACGCCGGGCGCCGCAGCGGCGAAATCGAATACGACTGCTGCTTCGTCGGGTTTTGCTGCCTCTGAGTGGAAATGTTTTTCAAAATCGGCGTCAGATAGCTCAATCGCTTCCGCCTCATTTGGCGTTGAAGCGGCGGGCTGCTCTACCGCGGCTGGAGGGACGTCGGCGCCGCCAGAAAGCGCAGAAAGGCTGTCAAAGTCAATGCCTTCAATTTCGCCGACGGCTTCGCGAACTGAAGCTGCAGACTGCGTCGTTGCGGCGACCGGCGCCGCTGGCGCGTCTTCAAAGACGAGATCAAAGTCCAGATCATCTGCCGGTGCGGGGGCCTCGGGCAAATTAGTGCTGGTCGCCGAGGGTACACCGGCGTCCAGCTGGAGATCCGGCAAGGACAAGGCATCTGCTGGAGCAGGCTCGGCTGCGGGAGAAGCAGGCTGCGCCGCAGCAGGCTTGGCGGAAAGATTCAATGCGACATAATGCGCTTCGGTCCGCATGGCATCTGCACTGGCGCGGAAAACCGAGGCAGACCACGCGCCGTCCTGGTTGTTTGCGATGTCTGCAACCCAACTTGCGAAACCATTCATGGCTTCAGAAGACAAGGCCCTGAATTCGTCGGTAGCAGCCTTCTGGTCGGCCAGCCAGCTATTGAGCATTTGCTCAAGCGACCAGGCGGCTTCACCAAATTCATTCAGCCCCACCATCCGGGAACTACCCTTGAGGGTGTGGAAAGCACGTCGCAGGACGGTGAGTTGGGAGACATCGGCAGGATCGCTGGCCAGCGCAGCCAGGGCCTCGAGGCCGTTGCCAACCACCTCACGCGCTTCTTCCAGGAAGATATCGCGCAAGTCGTCTTCTTCAAAATCGGCAGCATTGTCCTGGCTTTCGGCCGCGACAGAGGCCGGCGTCACGGCAAAGGCCAAAGTCGTCAGGGCCGTGGCGGCGGCATCGGCGTTGCTGCCCGACACAGCGGCCGACGCATCTCGAGCCGTCTGGGCGAGCCCCGACTGCTCGGCAAGCGCAGCATGCGTTGCCAGGGCATCCAGCTTGACAGTGAGGTTCTCACTTTTCTCGCCAAGGCCGGCATCCTGCACCACCGAGATGACTTCCTGGGACAGCATGTCGCTGTTGACTGTCACGGAGGAAGCGGCAGTCGATGCGTTCTGGGCACGCCCCATCAGAGGTTTGAGTTCACCCTTTTCCTCGTCATAGACAAAAAGCTTTTTCGCCAGCGCAGGCTGGTAATTCAGCATGTCGATCAGGAAACTCAAGGCGCCCAGGTTGTTGCCGAGATGTTCGAAAGTCCCGGCAGCGCGTGCCATTTGTTCATCGATTTCGGTAACGAGCATCTGCTCCACGCTGTCGCGCATGCGCAAGACTGCGTGAGAGGCCTGGTCAAGGCCCAGCACCGATAGCACACCGCGCATTTGGGAGAGCTGGCCCGGAACCGACTGCAAGGCAACCTTGTCTTGCGGATTGCGAAAGAACACGTCCAGTGATTTTTCAAGCTCACCAAGGGAAACGCGCAATTCGCCCACGACACTACCCATGGTCTGCTTGTCGCTGACCCGGCGATACAACTCCTCCATCCAGCCTTCGAGTGGCTGAGGCTCACCGCCCGCCCTGACGCCTTCCAGGCGAGAGGCCAGATTTGCGGTTCGCACCGCCAGTTGCGGATCGTTCGGATCCAGGTCGTCAAAAGCGGCTTCAAGGTACAGCACCGAAGTTGCCACTTCCATGGCGAGTTCAATGCCAGGCGCCTGACCTGAACGTACGGTCGTTTCGACGGCGTGGGTCAAGGCTTGCGCCAGCGGCTCGCTGGGCGGATGCAGCTTGAGCAGGGAGTCGGTCACCAGGCTGAACTGGTCGGATACCGTTTTGAATTTATTGGCATCGCCCGCAGACAGCGATGACCAGGTTTCCTTGGCCGACGTAATACGCTTGCGTGCCTGCGCCAACAGCGCGGGGTCAAAACGCCCGAACTGGACCAATTCATAGTCCACTGGCCGGAACCGGTTGAGCCCATAGGTCGACCGGACCGCCGACAGGACGGGCGTATCGCTGGCACGCGCAGAAACTGCCTGGGAGCAAAAGAACAACAGGTCCTGGGCCAGACGATCCGAAACAGCCGGGTCGCCCTTGGCAAGCAAGGCGTACTGCATCAGGATCCGGGAAGCGGCGCGACGCACGTAGATGTCGGAGCCGAGCAAATCATTGGCAACCGCTTCGAAGTAGGCTGCCGCTATCTTCCAGAATATTCTGGGCTGGCGATCCGCCTGGCGTGCAGCAAAACCGAGACTCAGCTCTCCGAGTTTTTTGGCGGCCTGAGGCGCCTTGCCCTTCATGAGCTGAAGCACCGATTGGTCCATGACCGCGCGGGCGCTGTCGTCGTAATTCCGGGGCTCCGTCCTGTCCGCCAGCTCAGGCTCCAGCCAGCGCCACTCAAAAGGCCACAGGTCGGCCGGATGAATGCGGTCAGCGCGAATCAGTTCCTGCACGTCGCGGTATTGAGGGAACAGGGAAACCGCAGAGACAGGCTTGTCCGCCAGCACACCCTCGAGATACTCCGTCAGGGCGTAGCTGGCCCGCTCGATCTTTCCTGCCGCGTCCTGGTTGCATTGTTCGGGCTGCTGTACAAACTTTTGGACGGCGGCTTCCATGGACCGAAGAACCAATGCAGGCCCTGCGAGGCCCACCATTTCCAGGGCTCCTACCGCCTGGTGCAATTGTTGACGGGCAATCCGCAGCTGGCTTGCATCAAGGGCCGCGAGGTCAGACCCGCGCGCCGCCTCCGCGTCACGCACAAAACGCTTGAGGGCCTTGGCCGCGCCGTCCAGTGACTTGCGAAGTTCATCAAGCACCCATGCGAGGGGGCCCAGGTCATTGACGTCAAGATCGGGTTCAACAGTTGTTGAATTCGAGGCTTTGGATTGCATAGATAACGGGCCGGTTCAGGAATCGGGATTCGCGGTCAGCGCAGGACAAACAGGCATCAGGCGATCTTGAATCGGGACACCGACTGGCGCAATTCTTCAGCCATGCGGGAAAGATCCCGCACCTGCTGTGCCGTAGAACGCGTACCTTCTCCGGTTTGCTCCGTCACCGCGAAAATGTGCTGGATGTTGCCGGCCACCACGTTGGCCGATGCGGCTTCGCGGGAGGCGGAGTTTGAAATCTGCTCAATCAGGTCAGCGAGACGGCGTGACACCTGGTCAATCTCGGTCAGCGCGGTACCTGCGTTATCGGACAGTTTGGCCCCTTCAACCACACCCTGTGTGGAGCGTTCCATAGCGGCCACCGCATCCTGCGTATCGGTCTGAATGGCTTTCACCAGGGCCGAAATCTGACGCGTAGCATCTGCGGAACGTTCAGCCAGTCGCTGAACTTCTTCCGCAACCACCGAGAAGCCTCGTCCGGCTTCACCGGCCGACGCGGCCTGAATAGCTGCATTGAGCGCCAGCACGTTGGTCTGTTCGGTAATGTCGGAAATCAGTTCGGTAATTTCACCAATCTCCTGCGAGGACTCACCGAGTCGCTTGATCCGCTTGGAGGTTTCCTGGATCTGGTCGCGGATGGAGTTCATACCGCCGATGGCGTTCTGCACAGCCTGCAAGCCGGATTCGGCGGCGGTCAGCGATTGACGCGCCACCTGGGAAGATTCCTGCGCCTGTGTGGACACTTCGTTAATTCGGGATGCCATGTCAAGCACCGACTGGCCGGTTTCGCGAATTTCGCGCAGCTGTTCGGTAGAGGCTGCCAGCAGTTCGGTGGATGTGCTTTCCACCTGTGCCGTCGTCTGTGCAACCCGGGTAGCCGTGTTCTGTACGTTACCCACCAGCTGTCGCAACTCTTCCACCGTGTAGTTCACCGAGTCGGCGATAGCGCCGGTAATGTCTTCGGTCACGGTCGCCTCTTGCGTCAAATCACCTTCAGCCACTGTCTGCAACTCATTCATCAATCGCAAAATGGCGGCCTGGTTGGCGTCATTGACGCGCTTGGCGTCCTGTTCCTGTCCTTTAGCTTCCTGACGCTGGGTTTCAGCAATTGCCTGGCGCTGCTGGCTGTCCTGCACTTGCAAGCGGGCCAAACCGGCCGCGCAAAGCAGCGCAAGGAAAGCCGCAATGGCGAGGGTGATCAATGAAGAGGCCCCCAGACCGGTTTGTGAAGAGAGCTTGCCCTGCAGATCTTCCAGGCCGCGGCGAAGGGGTTCGCTGTCAGCAATAATCGAAGACTGCGCTTCACGCGCGGAAACCAGGCCCTGCAAGTTGCCGAGAATTGCGCCAGCTTGCACACGGGTTTGCTCGTAAAGAGCCATCAAAGCCTCAAGGCGTTCACGAGTTTGCGGGTCTTTGGAGCCGGCAAGCCGCAATTCGGGGCTGCCTTCCTGCAGTCCCTGGGCAATTTCCTTGAAGGAGTTCAAATCCTTACCCAGCAAGAACACGGCTTCGGGGCTCACACCTTCCATCGTCAAGAACTCATTGGCAGACTTACCAATACGCTGGGTCAACATCACCAGCTGGCCAGAGGCTGAAATTTCCGCTGGCGCAGCATTCTGTTGAAGCTTGAGTGAGGACACGGTTTCGGCGATTTCCAGCAAATCCGAAGACTGGCGGTTAATGGTGCGCAGAGCGTTACCCACCTGGGTCAGAATGTTCTGCTGGCCCATCACAGTCTTGGCGTTCTTTTCAGCGCGCTCCATGAAGGGGGTCACTTTCTCAACGTCGGGCTGCAATTCCTCGCCCACCGGCGCCAGGCGCAGGCTCTCTTCGCCGGACTTGAGGCCGCGCACCGTCTTGGACAGCACTTCGGAGCTTTCGCGCACGTCAGGGAAGGCCTGCGCGCTACCCACCAAGGCCTGCGAAACAGATTTCGCCAGACGCTGCGACTGCATCAGCGATTGACCGGTCGCAGCCACCTGTTGAGCGACTTTGTCGGCCTGATTCAGCGCCAGGAATGTCACCGTACCCAGAACCGCGACGGAAACCGCCAGGAAAAACACCAGAATCCGCTGATGCTGGCCGATGGTCCTGCGGCCCAGTACAGGCAGACTCAGGAGTTCGGTGCCTTCGGCGGACGGAGCTTCTTCAGCCGTGGCCATGCGGCTGGCCGGGAAAGCGTCGTCATTGCCGCCTTGCTGCCTCACGGCGGCAGTCTGAAGGGAGGCTTCATCCATGGCTCCGGTTGCAAGGGGATCTGGCGTACCGACAGAAGCCATGTCCATGCTGTCTTCGGGCTGGACGGATTTGGTTTTAAACAGCTTCTGGATATTTTCAATAACAGACATGGTGAACCTTCCGGGGAGAAACAGTGTGCGCTATGCGCCTATCGTCAAAAAATGGGCTTGCTGGGCAAGTAACTGAAGGTTGATTTCCTGCCAGGTCGCACCATTAAGGTCGACGTACTGGTTGCCAAAGAAATCGGGCGCATCGGGCGCTTTTTCGGAGAAATCGCTGAACGCCTCCTGGTTGCGAAGCCCGGAGAGTTTGTCGATCAGCAGTGCGCAATTGACTTCCAGCGCGCTATTGAGCGCAACAAGCCGTGAGTCGGTGCGCGCCAGTTCGTTTTTGGGCGGGGGGGCCTTGCCGCTGACATAGCTTGCCAGGTCGACGACGCCGAACAGACCGCCCCGTAAATTGGCAACTCCTGCAAACCAGTTCTGCGTGTAGGGAACGGCTTGCGTGCTGACCCACGGAAAAATTTCACCAGACTGGCTCAGGGGAAACAGGTACTTCTTTCCACCGGCTTCCACAGCCAGCCAGGAAGCAGCAACACCTTGCGTCCGTGCAATCTGCAGCCTGTCGGCCAGCCGGGTTTGAAGTTCTCTAAGAGCTTGTCTATTCGCCATGCTGTGGTTTTACGCCTTAAATCAGCCAAGGGCCTTGATTTTGGCCATCAGCTCATCTGCATCCACCGGTTTGGTGATGTAGTCGCGGGCGCCCTGCCGCATGCCCCAGACCCGGTCGGTTTCCTGGTTTTTGCTGGTGCACATCATGATGGGGATATCGGAATACAGCGGATCGCGCGTGATGGCGCGCGTCAGCTGGAAGCCGTTTTGGCCGGGCATCACAACATCCATGAGGATCAGCTCGGGTTTGTCTTCCGCAAGGCGGCGAAATGCATCTTCCGCGTTTTCAGCAGTTTTAACGGTAAAACCGTTTTTAACCAGCAGATCGGTCAGAAACATCAATTCGGTTTTGGAGTCATCCACCACCAGAATTTTCTTGATTGCCATCACACTACTCCTTGTTTGGCGCTGCCCAGTTCCTGAACGGTCTGCAGCAGCTGATCTTTGGTAAAAGGCTTGGTCAGGTAGTCTTGCGACCCCACCATACGACCACGCGCCTTGTCGAATACACCGTCCTTGGAGGACAGCATCACAATGGGAACGGCGGAAAACTTCACATTGCGTTTGATAATCGCGCACGTTTGATAGCCATCCAGGCGGGGCATCAGAATGTCGCAAAAAATCAGATTGGGTTCGTAGTCGTTAACTTTGGACAAGGCGTCAAAGCCGTCTTCCGCCAACAACACCTCATGGCCACCCTGCTTCAGGAATATCTCGGCGCTACGCCGGATGGTATTGCTGTCATCGATGACCAAAACCTTCAGTCCGGAACTGGGAATGCTCACTGCCTTTGCTCCTCATGTTGCAGGCCACGGCTATCGGCCGGCCTGCGATTGTCCAGGCAAGTGCCTAAACGCTTATATCTGAACCATTTCAAAATCTTCTTTGCGCGCCCCGCATTCAGGGCAGGTCCAGTTCATGGGCACTTGGGCCCATGGCGTCCCGGCGGGAATGCCGTGCTCGGGCGCGCCGGCAGCTTCGTCATAAATCCACCCACAAATTAAACACATCCACGTCATTGATTGAGTCACAGCTTAAGTTGCCTTCGAATAGAATGCAACAATTGTATCGAGGCGGCGTTGCTTATTCGCGTACAAGGCAAAATCGCAGCCTATGGCAAACCCCAAACCTCCTCAACTGGACAGCCGACAACTCCAAATTGAGGACGCAGACGCATCACCGGCCTGCGTCATGACCTTCAATGCCAACGACCCGAGCGGCGCTGGTGGTTTGACAGCGGATATCGCCTCCATCACCTCTGCCGGGGCCCATCCGCTGGCGGTTGTAACAGGCGCTTATGTGCGCGACAGCGCCGAAATTTTCGATCACTTCTCCTTCGATGAAGAGGCTGTCACAGACCAGGCGCGTTCGGCCCTGGAAGACATGCCGGTTTCCGCCATCAAGGTCGGTTTTGTCGGCAGCCCGGAGAACATCTCCACCATCGCGGAAATCGCATCGGATTATGCCGATGTACCGCTGATCGCCTACATGCCAAATCTCGCATGGTGGGAAGAAAGCGAAATCGACAGCTACCTGGATGCCTTTCGCGAGCTGATGCTGCCCCAGACGACGGTGTTGGTCGGCAACCACAGCAGCCTGTGGCGCTGGCTCCTGCCGGACTGGCCGGGCGAGCGAAATCCCACCGCACGCGACATCGCCAAGGCGGCGGCCGACCTCGGCGTGCCTTACACGCTGGTGACGGGCATCCCCATGCCCGACCAGTTCATCGACAACGTGCTGGCCACACCCCAGGCCGTGCTTTACAGCGAAAAGTTCGAGCGCTTTGAGGCCGTGTTCGCGGGCGCCGGCGACACCCTGTCTGCCGCGCTTTCGGCCCTGCTGGCCAACGGCCACGACCTTCAGGCGGCCACCGCCGAAGCCCTGACCTTCCTCGATCACAGCCTGGACGCGGGTTTTCACCCCGGCATGGGCAATATCGTGCCGGACCGTCTGTTCTGGGCGCAGGCAGATGTTGAGTCCGAAGAAGAATCCGGGGAGGAGCCGGGCGAAGCCAATGACGACGTCGAACTGACGTTAAAACCCAACCTTGACCTGCCCCCCAATGGAACAACCAAGCACTAAGCCCACCGCCCCCCAAACAGCCTCCCGCAACGACGCCCTCTTCGAACGCGCCAAAAAACTGATTCCCGGCGGGGTCAACTCCCCGGTCCGGGCCTTCAAGGCGGTCGGCGGCACGCCACGCTTCATACAGCGCGCCCAGGGCGCCTATTTCTGGGATGCCGACGGCAAGCGCTATATCGACTACATCGGCTCCTGGGGGCCCATGATCCTGGGCCACGGCCATCCCGCAGTGGTTGAGGCCGTGCAAAAAGCCGCCCTGGAAGGTTTTTCCTACGGCGCACCGACCGAACGCGAGGTCGAGCTGGCCGAAGAAATCGTGCGGCTGGTGCCTTCGCTCGAAATGGTGCGGCTGGTGAGCTCTGGCACGGAAGCGGCCATGAGCGCGATCCGCCTGGCGCGTGGCGCCACAGGCCGCAGCAAGATCATCAAATTTGAAGGCTGCTACCACGGCCATGCCGACGCCCTGCTCGTCAAGGCGGGTTCGGGCCTGGCCACCTTCGGCAACCCGACCAGCGCCGGCGTGCCGCCCGAGGTGGTGCAGCACACCCTGGTGCTGGAGTACAACCACATCGCCCAGCTCGAAGAAGCTTTCGCCCTGCACGGCAAGGACATCGCCTGCCTGATGATCGAGCCGATCGCGGGCAACATGAATTTTGTCCGCGCCAGCGTGCCCTTCATGAAGCGCTGCCGCGAGCTGTGCACGCAGCACGGCGCGTTGCTCGTCTTTGACGAGGTCATGACGGGCTTTCGGGTGGCGCTGGGCGGCGCGCAAAGCGTCTATGCCAAAAGCATCCCCGGCTTCAAGCCCGACATGACCGTCATGGGCAAGGTGATTGGCGGCGGCATGCCGCTGGCGGCTTTTGGCGGCACACGCGCCGTGATGGAGCAGCTGGCGCCCCTGGGCCCGGTCTACCAGGCCGGCACGCTCTCCGGCAACCCGGTGGCCACCGCCTGCGGGCTGGCCACCTTGCGCGAGATCGCCAAACCCGGGTTTTACGAAGCGCTGGGCGAGCGCACGCGCAGCCTGGTCGCAGGCCTCACGCAGGCGGCCGGCAAGGCGGGCGTGCCGTTTTGCGGCGACAGCGAAGGCGGCATGTTCGGCTTTTTCCTGCTCGGGCAGCTGCCGCAGAACTACGCGACCGTGATGACCACCGACAGCCCGGCTTTCAACCGCTTCTTTCACGCCATGCTGGACAGCGGCGTGTATTACGCACCGGCGTTGTATGAGGCCGGTTTTGTCAGTTCGGCGCACACGGCATCGGACATTAACGCCACGGTGGATGCGGCGGCGAAGTTTTTCGCGACCGCTTGATTTTCGCGGCTGCTTGAGCCGGCGGAATTTTTATCCTTTTCGGCCTCTAGCCCAATACCTGTCTTGGTATACCGCTATTAAATTAATAGCGAATCGTTTCTCGAAGCGCTCCGGCCGGCCTGCGGACTCAGCCCAGCCCGAATAGTCAAAAAGGACGGCCAGAAACCGATTAGCTATCAATTTGATAGCTACAAACCCAGGTGCTTTCTAGGCTGGAGGCCAAAATAGCTTGAAACCGGTTTAATGCCGGAAGTGCCGCACGCCGGTCAGCACCATGACGACTTCGCGCTCGTTCGCTGCTGCGATGACCTCGTCGTCCCGCATGCTCCCGCCGGGCTGGATCACGCAGGAAGCCCCGGCGTCCACCACCACATCCAGGCCGTCACGGAAGGGGAAGAAGGCGTCGCTGGCGACGGCCGAGCCCTGCAGCGTCAAGCCGCCGTTGGCCGCCTTGATGGAGGCAATGCGGGCCGAGTCGATGCGGCTCATCTGGCCGGCGCCCACGCCCAGCGTCATGCCGTCTTTGCAGAACACGATGGCGTTGGACTTGACGTATTTGGCGACCTTCCAGGCAAACAGCATGTCGTGCAGTTGCTCCTGCGTAGGCTGCAGTTTGCTGACGACCTTCAGGTCGCCGATGGCGAGTTCATGGTTGTCGGCGGTTTGCATCAAAAGGCCTGAGCCGACGCGTTTGACGTCCATCAGGTTGCGGCCCTGCTTCCAGGCGGTATCACCGCCCGGCGGCAGGTCGATCTGCAAGATGCGGACATTGACCTTGCTCTTGAAGACTTCCAGCGCTTCGGGGCTGAAGGCCGGGGCCATGAGCACCTCGACAAACTGTTTGGAGATTTCCTGCGCGGCGCGTTCGTCGAGCGGGCAATTGAGGGCGATGATGCCGCCGAAAGCCGAGGTCGGGTCGGTCTTGAAGGCCTTGCTGTAAGCCTCCAGGCCGTCCTTGCCGACTGCCACGCCGCAAGGGTTGGCGTGCTTGACGATCACGCAGGCGGCGCCGTCCTTGATGAAGTCAAAACTCTTGACGCATTCCCAGGCGGCGTCGGCATCGGCGATGTTGTTGTAGCTGAGTTCTTTGCCCTGCAGCTGCCTGGCCGTGACCAGCGAGCCGGGCGCTGGGTACAGGTCGCGGTACAGCGCCGCCTGCTGGTGCGAGTTCTCGCCGTAGCGCAGATCCTGCACCTTGATGAACCGGCCGTTGGCCTGGCCCGGGAACATGCCGTGGCTGCCGTCGGCCTGGATGCCAGAGAGGTAGTCGCTGATGGCGCCGTCGTACTGGCTGATGCGGTTAAAGGCCGCCACCGACAACGCGAATTTGGTCTTGTCGGTCAGCTTGCCGCCGGCTTTCAGCTCGGCGAGCACGCCTTCGTACTGCGATGCGTCGGTCAACACGCCCACGTCTTTCCAGTTTTTGGCGGCAGAGCGCACCATGGCCGGGCCGCCGATGTCGATGTTTTCGATCGCGTCTTCCAGCGTGCAGCCGGGCTTGGCCACGGTCGCTTCAAACGGGTAGAGATTGACGACCAGCAAATCGATGGTGGCGATGCCGTGTTGCTTGATGGCTGCCATGTGCTCAGGGAAATCGCGGCGTGCCAGCAGGCCGCCGTGGATCTTCGGGTGCAGCGTCTTCACGCGGCCGTCCAGCATTTCAGGAAAGCCCGTGTGGTCGGCGACTTCGGTCACGGGCAGGCCCGCATCGGCCAGCAGCTTGGCGGTGCCGCCCGTGGAGAGCAGCTTGATGCCCAGGGCATGCAGCGCCTGTGCAAATTCGAGGATGCCGGTTTTATCGGAAACGGAAATCAGTGCGTTCATGGTGGTCTTCTCAAAAGGATGCCGTCTCGACCTCAATCGGAGGGGCCGGACGAGGAAAAATTCTGGCGCCCGTTTTCGGCGCGTGTTATTTATTTGATGAGCTTGTGCTCAACCAGCTTCTTGCGCAGGGTGTTGCGGTTCAGACCCAGCCATTCGGCTGCGCGCGACTGGTTGTTCTCTGCGTGCTGCATGACGACTTCCAGCAAGGGCTTTTCCACCACGCGGACCATCATGTCGTACATGCCGTCGGGCTCAATGCCGCGCAGGTCCTTGAAATAACCTTCCAGGCTGGCGCGTACGCACTCTTCGATATGTTTCTTGCTCATGCAGCAGCTTCCTCCTCGTTTTTATAGCTGTTCTTTTTTGCCGGGCCAGTTTCGTCGCCCGTACCTTCAGCACCGGCCGGTATGCGGTCCATGTGCGCTCCCAATTCCTGGAAAAACCCGCTCACCGCCTGCAATTGCGCTTCGCAATCTTCCAGCAGGTTCATCCGGGCGCGAAAGGCCTCGCCGCCGGGCAGGGTTTTGACATACCAGCCGATGTGCTTGCGCGCGGTGCGCACGCCGGTGAATTCACCATACAGGGTGTAGTGATCGCGCAGGTGGTCGACCAGCAGGCGCTCGACCTCGCCTACCAGGGGGGGCGCCAGGTGCGTGCCGGTGGCCAGGAAATGCGCGACCTCGCGGAAGATCCAGGGCCGGCCCTGGGCCGCTCGCCCTATCATCACGGCGTCGGCACCGGTGTAGGCGAGCACGTCACGCGCCCGTTCGGGGCTGCTGATGTCGCCATTGGCCACCACCGGAATGCGCAGCGCGGCCTTGACCGCGGCAATCGTGTCGTATTCGGCGGCGCCCTTGTAGCCTTGCTCGCGCGTGCGGCCGTGCACGGTAATCATCTGCACGCCGGCGCTTTCGGCGGCGCGGGCAATCGTCAGGGCGTTTTTTTCGGCCTGGCACCAGCCGGTGCGCATCTTGAGCGTGACGGGAACGTTATGCGGTTCGCAGGCGGCCACCACGGCCTCCACGATCTGCAGCGCCAGGGTTTCGTCCTGCATCAGCGCCGAGCCCGCCCACTTGTTGCAGACCTTCTTGGCCGGGCAACCCATGTTGATGTCGATGATCTGCGCGCCGCGGGCTATGTTGTAGGCTGCGGCGTCGGCCATCATCTGCGCGTCGGTGCCGGCGATCTGTACGGCGATCGGCGCGTCCTCGCCTTCGTGATTTGCGCGGCGCGAGGTCTTCAGGCTGTCCCACAAATCACGGCGCGATGTCACCATCTCGCTGACCGCGTAGCCGGCGCCCAGTTTTTTGCTGAGCTGGCGAAACGGCCGGTCCGTCACGCCGGCCATGGGCGCGACAAACAGGTTGTTTGCCAAAGCGTAGGGGCCGATGTTCATGGGAAAGGGGTGCTGCCGATTGCTGAAAAAGGAGGCACGATTGTACCTGCTCAAAATTTCAGCAATTGAAAATTGCACACGCAGTTGTAAGCGTCTTCCTGACACAACAGTCGCCCCGCCCTGCCTATACTCGAATGCATATATGCCCGCCTGGATTACCCACCTGATTGAACTTTTGGCCCTGCCCGAGTACGGCCTGAGCACGGTCTTCGTGGTGTCCTTCATTTCGGCCACGCTGCTGCCGCTGGGCTCGGAGCCGGTGGTCTTCGGCCTGGTCAAACTCAACCCCGCCATGTTCTGGCCGGCGGTACTCGTCGCCACTGCCGGCAACACGCTGGGCGGTGCACTGGACTGGTGGATGGGCTACGGCGCCCACAAGGTGGTCGACAAATACCAGCATTCTTCGCACCACGGCCACGCCATCCGCTGGCTGGAAAAGCTAGGCCCCAAAGCCTGCCTGCTGGCCTGGTTGCCGGTGGTGGGGGACCCGTTGTGCGCGGTTGCGGGCTGGCTCAAGTTTCCGTTCTGGCCTTGCCTGGCGTACATGGCCGTCGGGAAATTCCTGCGCTACTTTTTGATGACCGGCAGCCTGATCTGGGCATTTCCGGGCATCTTCACCGGATAAAGTTCGCTGGAATCAGAAACGCTCGTGCGGCAGCAAATAGCGCCACTGCCCGGGTTGCAGCTGGCTCATCGCCACCCGGCCAATGCGCAAGCGCTTCATGCCGTTGACCTGCAAACCCACGCTCTCGCACATGTAGGCGATCTGCCCCGGCACCTCGCCCTTGAGGGCAAACCGCAAGCGCGTTTCGTTTTGCCAGCTGACTTTGGCCGGCGGCAGCAGCGCGCCCTGGTAGGTGAAACCGTGGTCCACGCGGTTCAGCCGCTCGAGGCCACCGGGCTTGATGGTGCCGCTGACATCCACAACAACTTCATGCTCCATCACGCGGGCGTCTTCACGCAGCTTGCGCGTCACGCGCCAGTCCTGCGTCAGCACGACGAGCCCGGTGGCTGGTGTGGCCAGCGGCGTCACCAACTCGACCGACGAGAAATGTTTTTTGAGCGGGCGGATGCCGGAGCGGTCATCGGGCGACTGCGTGGCCGCCGACAACAAGGGCGCCAAGGGTCCGGCAAGGCCATCAGCCCCGGCGACATAACCCGCGGGTTTGTGCAGCAGCATAGTCACCGGCGTCAGCGCCAGCAGGCTGGCGTTTTTGTCGAGCACGATGGCCTGGTCCAGCACGCGGAACTGCGGCTCTTCCACCGTGACGCCGTCGACCGTGACCCAGCCGCCCTCGATGTACTGCTCGGCCTCGCGGCGTGAGCAGGCCAGCACTTCGGCAAGGCGCTTGGCCAGGCGTACGGGCTCTGTCATTACGGCGAGGCCTTCATGGCGAATCAGGCGCTGATGCAGGTTTATTTCTGGGCCGCCACCACGCCGATTTCGACGTGGTACTGGGGCGCGGCCAGGCGCGGGCTCATCACCGTGGCGCGCGCGGGCGTGGCGCCGGGTACCACCCAGGCTTCCCAGGCGCGGTTCATGTCGCCAAAGCTGTCCATGTCGGTCAACCAGATGGTGGCGCTGAGCAATTGCGACTTGTCGCTGCCGGCGGCAGCCAGCAAACGGTCGATGTTGGCCAGGATGCTGACGGTCTGTTCGTACACACCGGGGCCGGCGTCATTGCCTGCCACCTGGCCTGCCAGGTACACGGTGTTGTTATGGACCACGGCCTGGGACATGCGTGGGCCGGTTTCAATGCGCTGGATGGACATGGTGTTCTCTTTCAAAGCGAGTGGTTCAAGGGTGATGGCCTGCCCTGGCAAGCCGTTTGGCCAAGCGTACAGGTCCATGCAATCTACACGGTCCTATCAAGTGCCGCCGTCGAACCGGCCAAACCGGGCGACAAGCGGCGTCCCCTGCCAGGGGAGGATGGGCCACACGCAGTGAGCCCAGGCAGGGGTGTACCCATTCAGCTGCTGAACAGGAAGTTCATCACGTCGCCGTCCTTGACGACGTATTCCTTGCCTTCGCTGCGCATCTTGCCGGCATCCTTGGCACCTTGCTCGCCCTTGAAGCTGATGTAGTCGGCAAAGGCGATGGTCTGCGCGCGGATATAGCCTTTTTCGAAATCGGTGTGGATCACGCCGGCGGCTTGCGGGCCGGTGTCGCCCACATGGATGGTCCAGGCGCGCACTTCTTTCACACCGGCCGTGAAGTAGGTCTGCAGGCCCAGCAGCTTGTAGGCCGCCAGGATGAGGCGATTGAGGCCCGGCTCGTCCTGGCCGATCTCGGCGAGGAACATCTTTTTGTCTTCCTCGTCCATGTCAGCCATTTCGGCTTCCATCTTGGCGCAGATCGCCACCACCGGCGCTTTCTGGGCGTCGGCATAGGCCTTGAGGCGGTCCAGCAGCGGGTTGTTCTCAAACCCGTCCTCGGACACGTTGGCCACAAACATGGCCGGTTTGGCGGTGATCAGGAAGAACTGCGTGAGCAGCGGCAGCTCTTCCTTGCTGAAATCGATGGTGCGCACCGGCTTGCCCTCGTTGAGCGCGGCCTGGCATTTCTCGAGGATGACGACCAGCTTGGCCGACTCCTTGTCGCCCGAGCGGGCGGTCTTGGTGACGCGGTGCAGGGCTTTTTCGACGGCGGCGAGGTCGGCCAGGCACAGCTCGGTCTGGATGACTTCGATGTCGGAGATCGGGTCCACCTTGCCGGCCACGTGGATCACGTTGTCGTCTTCAAAGCAGCGCACCACATTGATGGTGGCGTCGGTTTCGCGGATATGGGCCAGGAATTTGTTGCCCAGGCCCTCGCCCGTGCTGGCACCCGCCACCAGGCCGGCAATGTCCACGAACTCGACGATGGCCGGAACAATGCGTTCGGGCTTGACGATTTCGGCCAATTGGGCCAACCTCGGGTCGGGCACTTCCACAACGCCGACATTCGGCTCAATCGTGCAAAAGGGGTAGTTTTCAGCCGCAATCCCCGCTTTGGTCAACGCATTGAACAGGGTGGATTTTCCGACGTTAGGCAAGCCTACAATGCCGCACTTCAAACTCATGACAAACCTTCAAAAACAGGCTGAGAAGTGTATGCGATGCGCGGCCGGGCGGTATTGGAGCGCTTTACAACGGTCATTTGCCTTATTTGCGCTTGCCGCGCTTTGGGCCGCCCTGCCTCTTCCCGCGCAGGCCCAATCACCCGTCGTACTGAAGGACGCTCATCCCACCCAGGACCTGTCGAGCGAAGGGCTCGCGTGGATCGATGCCGATGGCCAGGCAACCATTGAGCAAATAGCGAGCGGAGGGGCAAGCGCGACCTTCGCGCCTCCAAACCCCAACATGATGTATTCCCTGGGTGCGCAGGGCGCCCTCTGGCTTCACTACCGCTTTACAAAGCCCGCAGAGTCTCGCCAGGAATGGCTGCTGGAGTTTCCCCTGCCCGTGCTCGACATGAGCACGGTTTACCAGCGCACACCGGCCGGTGCTTGGGCCGCCCTGAGCGCGGGCGACACCGTTGCGGTGTCCAGTTGGCCAGAACCTGGCCGATACGGCATTTTCCGCCTGAACCTGCCGGACAACGGGGTCCATGACGTCTACGTGCGCCTGCAGCACCAGACGGAGGTGAGCATTCCCGTGCGGGTCAGCACCCGCGGCCAGCTGACACAGCGTCTGCACCTGGAATACCTCGCCGTCGGCGTGGCATCCGGCGCACTGTTCCTGCTCATCGTCGCCTGCGCGGTGCAAAGCCGGGTCTATCGTGACAGTGCTTACGGCTGGTACGCGATTTATGCCAGCATCATGCTGCTGGGCGTATGGGCGTGGACGGGCGTGGCCGGCCAGCTGTTGTGGGGAAACTTCATTACCTGGAACAACATGGCGCAGGGGTGCCTGGCCATCCTGGGTGGCGGCGCTGCCTTGATGGTGGTGCATCACCTGTGCGGCGCCGGCTCACGGCATAAATGGTTCGAGCGCCTGGCCCACCGCATCGGCATGGCAGGTGCGCCGCTTGCGCTGGTGTACCTGGCATTGGACCGCCCCTCGGGGGTGATCCTCATAGGCGCTTATCTCGTCGCGGTGGTCGTGCTGGGGATCAGCCGCGCCTACATGACATGGCGGCGGCAAGACATCGTCGGCTTCTGGGTCATGGCTGCTTTTGTCCCGCTGGGGGTGGTGACGCTTCTGGTGGTTTCGAGCATTCTTGGTTTTTTTCGCGCATCGGGGCTGTCTCAATACGGCCTGATGGCGGCGTTGACGCTTGAAGTGCCCCTGCTGCTGGTGGCACTCAACACGCGCTCCCACCAACGCCACACCGTCGAAGCGCGTGAGCAGGCCATGTCCAGCCACGATGCGCTCACCGGCCTTCTTGCCGCTCACTTGTTCCATGACCGCCTTATGCAGGTGATAGAGCGCGCCAGGCGCTACCAGGAGCCGGCGGCCGTGGTGTACATCGAGCTGGTCAACTACCGCTACATCAAAAAAACCTGGGGCACCGCGGTGGCCGAGCAAAGCCTGCTGCGCAGCGTCATCAAGCTGCGCCGCATCTTGCGCGATGTGAACACCGTAGGGCGCGTCGACGAGGCCCGCTTTGGCCTGATCCTCGAAGGCGTCGAGTCGCGCACGCCGGTCACCGAACTCTCCGCGCGCCTGATTGCGGCCGGCCTGATGCCGCTGAAGGGCCTGAAGCCGGAGGTGGTGCTGCAGTTTCATGTGGCGGGTGTGCTGCTGAGCGAACGCCTGGGCAGCCACGAAGCCATTTCACAGGCGCTGGCCGACCTGCTGCACAGCATGGGCGCCCGCACGCGCCGGCCCATCCGCTTCCTGGAGCCCGAGCTCACGCACCCCATGCCGCTGGAGGCTGAAGCGGACTCGGGTTTTGACGGCGCCGACTCCGGGCCCCGGACATCCCGCCTGCCTCACGAATCCAGACCACCCCACGCCGGCCACGCACCCACGCCGCTGCGGGCGGTGAGAAGTCACTCAAACAGGTAACTTGCGCCGGCGCGCTGGCCCACTTTGAGCTGGTGGTCGATGCCGGCCAGCACAATGACATTCATGCCGAAGGTCAGCGCACCGTTGACGCGCGCATCCTGGCGGTAGGTTTGCAGCATGTCCCCCACCTCGGGGCTGCTGGTGGCGGTCGCCGGGTCGATATTCGGAATCGGGCAGCGCGGGCAGGGCTTGACCGGCTTGAGCTGCACCGCCCCCTGCTCCGTTTCAATCTGCAGCAGGTCGATGCGGTCTTCGTCATGCGGCGCAAGCTCCTGCCCGCCCGGCGCATCGCCCAGCACGATGTTGGGACGAAAGCGCTCCATGCCGACCGGGGCGGAACCCGCCGCTACCAGCTTTTCGTTGAACTGCGCCAGCGATGCCTCGCTGATGACCAGCAGCGGGTAGCCGTCGCTGAACTGGTTGAGCGCTTCCACGCCGTCCGTCCACTGCAGGCTGCAGACACGCTTGTGCTCGGGGTCGAAACGCACCAGGCGCGCGGGCTGGCCGAGGAAATCGGTGAACCACTGGGCAGCGATGGCGCCCATGTCATAGGCTTGCACTTCGTCCTTCCACACCTGCACGCGCACGGGCTCTTCGACCTGGTCCAGCGCGATGTGCAGCGACAGCATGCCGGGCGCGCGCAGCACCATGTCGCTGTGCCTCAATTGGGGTTTGATGAGCGCCATGCGCGGCAACTCGCGCTGCGTGAGGAAGTGGCCTTTGTCATCCACCACCATCCAGGCGCGGTCAAACTCCAGCCCGGTTTCGGTCAGGATGACGTCCTGCACCTGCACGCCGGCGCAGGATTTCACGGGATACACAAAGAGGCGTGAAATCACGGCCGGGATGTCGAAGGGCATGTCGCCGGCGGCCGCCGATGTGTGGGGGGATGTATCGCTCACGTCTTCCAGGCCTTTATCTTTATGGGTGCAAATCAGAGGGGCAAAGGAGCAATTTTGCACTGCCTTCTAAAATGAGTCATGACCAAGACCTTTGATGTCTGTATTCGCGGCGACGGTGTGGTGGGCCGCACGCTGGCCCTGTTGCTGGCGCGCGAGCGCCTGCGCGTGGCGCTTGTCACCCGGCCGGAAAAACCCGCGGGCGTGCATTCGGCGCCCGATGTGCGTGCCTACGCGCTCAACAGCGCCTCACGCGGGGTGCTGGAAGGCCTGCGCGCCTGGCCCGAGGCGGCCTTTGCCACGCCGGTGCTTGAAATGCAGGTCTGGGGCGACGACGGCGGCAAGCTCGACTTCACGGCCAAAAGTGTCGGCCAGGACGCCCTCGCCTGGATCGTCGATGTCCCGGCGCTGGAGGAGCAGTTGATCCAGGCGGTGCGCTACCAGCCGCAAATCGAGACCGTGACGGCGCCCGCCAAAGCGGCGCTCAACGTCATCTGCGAAGGCCAGAAAAGCGCCAGCCGCGACGAAGTCGGCCTGACCCGGCCGCTGAACTGGACGGTCAAACCCTATCCGCAGAAAGCGATTGCGGCCAGGCTTCAGATGGACAAACCGCACGGCGGCGTTGCACGCCAGTGGTTTTCTGGCGGCGATGTGCTGGCCCTCTTGCCTTTATCCGCAGAACACGGGAACTTGGCAGCGCTGGTGTGGTCTGTCTCTACAGAGCGCGCAGCCGCACTGGAGAAATTGCCGCCCGAAGAATTTTGCAAGGCGCTGGAGGCCGTGTGCGGCCAGGAAACCGGCGCGCTGAAGCTTACCAGCGAGCGGGCGAGCTGGCCGCTGGCGCTGTCGAGCGCCGGGCACTGGGTCGGCCCCGGCTGGGCCCTGGCGGGCGACGCGGCGCACACAGTGCATCCGCTGGCGGGCCAGGGGCTGAACCTGGGCCTGGCCGATGCGGCTTGCCTGGCCGGCGTGATTGCCCAACGCGAGTATTGGCGCGGGCTGGGCGACGAAAAACTGCTGCGCCGCTACGAAAGGGCGCGCAAGGCCGATGTGGCGGCCATGGGCGCGGTGACAGACGGGCTGCACGGGATTTTTGCGCAGACCGACGGGCGCTGGCAGGCCCTGCGCAACTGGGGCATGAAGGGCTTTGAGCGCAGCGGTTTCCTGAAAAACTGGCTGACGCGGCAGGCTGCGGGTTTATAGAGAAATCAGAGACAACGGCTAGCGATAGCGATACCTACTGGAACACCGATGAAATTCATGAAATCAATCGCCGTCGCCGGCCTGCTGGCGCTCAGCCTTATCCCCGCTTTTGCGCAGGAAGCGGCCATCCGCAAAAACCTGTCCGAGAGATTTCCCTCTTTTGAAAAAATCGATGAAGTCACCAAGTCGCCCATGAACGGGCTCTATGAAGTGCGTGTCGGTTTTGATATTTTTTACACGGATGAACGGGGCGACTACCTGCTGCAGGGCAACCTCCTGGACACGAAGAACCGGCGCAACCTGACCGAAGAGCGCGTCGAAAAACTCACCGCGGTGGACTTCGACAAGCTGCCGGTGAACGACGCCTTCAAGATCGTGCGCGGCGACGGCAAACGCAAGCTGGCGGTGTTTGAAGACCCCAACTGCGGCTACTGCAAACGCTTCGAGCAGGACCTGACCAACGTCAACAACGTCACCGTCTATCTCTTTTTGTACCCCGTGCTCGGGCAGGACTCCATCGTCAAGTCGCGCAACATCTGGTGCGCCAAAGACAAGGTCAAAGCCTGGAACGACTGGATGTTGCGCAACACCGCACCCGCGGCGGCCGAGTGCGATATGGCGCCCATCAAACGCAACCGCGAATTCGGCCAGAAGTACAACATCACCGGAACGCCTACGCTGCTTTTCAGCAACGGCACGCGCGCGCCCGGCGCCATCAGTGCGCAGGAAGTCGAAAAAATGCTGGTGGCGGCGCAAAAACCTTAAGCAAAAAAAGCCTCCAGCCCAGGCAGCACCTGGGTAAGCAGCTCCTTTTTTGATAGCAAAGGCATCAGCCGGCCCTCCCCGCCCTGGATGGCGCGTTTCGCCGCCTGCAAGCCCCCGCCGACCTGGAGTATTCTGTGAGCAAGATGCCAGGCACCCCCAAAAATCCCCCCGCCCCCCTTCACTACCGCATCGAGATCGGCGACCTCCACGCCCATCTCTTTCGCATCACCCTCACGATCGCACGGCCCGAAGCGATGCAGCGCCTCTCGCTGCCGGTCTGGATCCCCGGCAGCTACCTGGTGCGGGAGTTCTCCAAAAGCCTGCAACAGCTCGAAGCCCGCCAGGCCAGCCGCACGCCGCTGCATGTCGAGCAGCTCGACAAATGCACCTGGCAGGTCGCCTGTTCTCCGGCCAAACCGCTGGTGCTGCGTTACGAGGTGTATGCCAACGACAACTCGGTGCGCACCGCCTGGCTGGATGCGCACCGCGGCTTTTTCAACGGGACCAGCCTGTGCCTGAAAGTGCATGGCCAGGAAAAAGCGGCGCATGTGCTGGAAGTGCCGGCGCCCAAAGCCGTTTCAGGCTGGTCGCTGGCCACGGGCCTGGCGGCGCGCGACGTCAACAAGCAGGGCTTCGGCAGCTATGAGGCGGCCGACTACGACGAGCTCGTCGATTGCCCGGTGGAAATGGGCGCCTTCTGGAGCGGCACTTTCAGCGCGCGCGGCGTGCCGCACCGCGTGGTGGTGGCAGGCGCCACGCCGAGTTTTGACGGCGCGAGGTTGCTGGCCGACACCCAGAAAATCTGCGAGACGGAAATCCGCTTCTGGCACGGCGCCAAAAAACCGCCTTTCCAGAATTACCTGTTCATGGTCAATGCGGTGGACGACGGTTACGGCGGGCTGGAGCACCGCAACTCCACCGCCCTGATCTGCAACCGCAAAGACCTGCCCCGCGTGGGCGAGCCGCGCACCAGCGAGGGCTACACCACGCTGCGCGGCCTCATCAGCCACGAGTACTTCCACACCTGGAACGTCAAGCGCCTGCGCCCCGCCGAGTTTGAACACTACAACTACAGCGGCGAAAACTACACCAGCCTGCTGTGGTTTTTTGAAGGCTTCACCAGTTACTACGACGACCTCTTCCTGCGGCGCGCGGGCCTCCTGGACAACGCGGGCTACCTCAAGGTGCTCAACAAAACCATCAACCAGGTCATGCAGACGCCGGGCCGGCTGGTGCAGTCGGTGGCCGAGGCCAGCTTTGACGCCTGGGTGAAGTACTACCGCCAGGATGAGAACACGCCGAACGCCACCGTGAGCTACTACACCAAGGGCGCGCTGGTGGCGCTGTGTTTTGACCTCACGTTGCGCAGCGAAGCCAAAGACCGCCGGGGGGCCAAAGGCGCCACGCTGGACGACGTGATGCGCGCGCTCTGGCTGCGCTGCAAGGCCGGGCCGATGCGCGAGGCCGATTTTGCGGACGCGCTGGCCGCAGCCGGCCATCGCCCTTACGCGGGCGAGCTGTCGCGCTGGGTGCACGGCCGCGGCGAGCTTCCGCTGAAGGGCTTGCTGCAGCAGCACGGCGTGGCCGTTGCGGAAGAACCCGCCCAACTCGCCCAGCGGCTGGGCCTGAGGGCCACTGAAAATCAGGGTGTGGTGCAGGTCAAGACCGTGCTGCGCGGCGGCGTGGCCGAACGCGCCGGCTTTGCGGCGGGCGACGAATGGCTGGGCGTGGAGCCGGTGGCCAAAGCGGGAAGCCGCGCGGCAGACGGCGGATGGCGCATGAGCCGGCTTGAGGACCTGACGCACTACGCCGGCAACGCCAAAAAAGTGGTTGCGCTGGTTTCGCGCGACAAGCGCCTGATGCGGCTGGAGCTGGCCATGCCGCCCGCGCTGACCACCTGGCGCCTGGCGGTGCAGGATGCAGCGCTGATGGACCAGTGGCTGGCGCCCAAGGCCTGAGCGTTGATGGCGGCCACTGGCTTTTTAAAAGCCAAATCGGCCTCCAGCCCTTTATCTGCCTGGGCGATCAGCTATCAAAAACATAGCAAGAGAACCAGCAAGCGCAGTTTTACTCGCCCTTGAAAACCGCCGGCCGCTTTTCAAGAAAAGCCGCCACCCCCTCGAAATAATCATGCGTATGGCCCAGGGCCGATTGCATGTCGCGCTCGGCGTCGAGCTGCTGGTTGAGGGTGCGCGTCACGCCTTCACGCATAAGCTGCCGGGTCGCCACCAGCGCCTTGGTCGGCAGGGCTGCCAGGCGCTGCGCCATCGCGGTGGCGGCGGCCAGCGGGTCGTCCGCCACGTCCCAGATCAAGCCCCATTCCTTGGCCTGCGCGGCCGGCAGTTTGTCGCCGGTGAAGGCCAGCGCCATCGCGCGGGCCAGCCCGAGCTTTTGCACCAGGAACCAGCTGCTGCCGGCATCGGGCACCAGGCCGATCTTGCTGAAGGCCTGGATAAAGCTGGCGCCGGGCGCGGCCACCGCCATGTCGCAGGTCATCGCCAGTGAGGCGCCCGCGCCGGCCGCCACGCCGTTGACCGCCGCCACCGTGGGCATGCGCAGCGCCGTGAGCCGGCGCGCCGTGGGGTTGAAGGCCTGGTCGATCAGCGGGCCGGGGTCGGCGCGCTCGATGCGGTTGGGGCCGGGAGAGAAATCGAACTCGGCCAGGTCGGCGCCCGCGCAAAACCCGCGGCCTGCGCCGGTGAGGACGAGGGCGCGGATGTGTGGGTCCGCTTCGGCCTGGTCCAGCGCGGCCCACAGCTCGCGGTGCATTTGCCGGGTAAAACTGTTGAGCGCCTGCGGGCGGTTGAGCGTGACGACGGCGACAGCGCCCTCGACGGCGTAAAGAACAGTGGATTCGGGTGTGGTCATAAGAGGTCTCCTCCCCTGAATCTAGCATCGCCGGCGAGCTTGCGTTGGCCGGGCCCATGGCATCATTGGAGACGCTTTTTCAGCTCAAAGAGGACTTCCGACATGCCTTCCACGACTTACGAAACCATCGCAACCCGCACCGAAGGCCCTGAAGGCCGCAAAGTGGGCATCATCACCCTGAACCGGCCCAAGCAGCTCAACGCCCTGAACGACCAGCTGATGGACGAACTGGGCCAGGCGCTCAAGGGTTTTGACGCCGATGCAAGCATCGGCTGCATGATCCTGACCGGCAGCGAAAAGGCCTTTGCCGCCGGCGCCGACATCGGCGCGATGGCGACCTACACCTTTGCCGACGTCTACAACCAGGACTACATCACCCGCAATTGGGAACAGATCCGCAGCGTGCGCAAGCCGGTGATCGCGGCCGTCAGCGGTTTTGCCCTGGGCGGCGGCTGCGAACTGGCGATGATGTGCGACTTCATCATCGCGGCCGACAACGCGAAGTTCGGCCAGCCCGAAATCAAGCTGGGCATCATCCCCGGCGCCGGCGGCACGCAGCGCCTGCCACGTGCCGTGGGCAAATCCAAAGCCATGGACATGGCCCTGACCGGCCGCATGATGGACGCCCAGGAAGCCGAGCGCTCGGGCCTGGTCAGCCGCGTGGTGCCGCTGGACAAACTCATGGACGAAGCCCTGGGCGCCGCCCTGCTGATCTGCGGCTTCGGCCAGACCAGCGTCATGGCCGCCAAGGAAGCCGTCAACCGCGCCTTTGAAAGCAGCCTGAGCGACGGCGTGATGTTTGAGCGGCGCCTGTTTCATTCGTTGTTTTCCACCGACGATCAGAAAGAAGGCATGGACGCCTTCGTCAACAAACGGAAACCGGTGTTTAAACACCGCTAAACATGGAGCCCCCACGGTCGCTCACTTCGTGTAGCTTCCTGCCCCCCGAGGGGGCCGCCCGCCCTCCGGCCCGGCGAAGCCGGTTCCGGGGCTCATGCTGGTTTTAGGTAGCCCCCGGCGTTGCGGCATGCCTGAAGTTTTGGCTATAATCGTCGGCTGTCGGTCGTATAGCTCAGTTGGTTAGAGCGCAGCATTCATAATGCTGATGTCGGTGGTTCAAGTCCACCTACGACCACCAAAAATACTTTCAAAGCCCCAGAGGGTCCCCTCCCCTGGGGCTTTGTTCATTGTGTTTTGGGTTTTCCGGGTCCGTTTAGGGCATTTTGTGGCGCGCTTTCGCCATTCTTTGCTATCCTTTTGATATTCAACAGCCTCTGGACACATACCATGAACCGCTGCAACTCCCGCCTCCACACCCTCCTGCTGGCACTGGCCGCCAGCGCCGGCCTGCTGGGCCTGCCCGCACTGGCGCAGACCGACCCGGCCGAACCCGTCAAGCCCAATATCCGCCAGTTCCCCGCCAAAGCGATCCGCGGTGAAATGGTGGTGCTGGCGCCGCCGGTGATCTCGATGGACGGCAAGCAGGACCGCCTCTCGGTCGGTGCGCGCATCCGCGACGTCAACAACAATTTTGTGCTGTCCGGCCCGTTTCTGAACCAGAAACTGGTGGTGAACTACGTGCGCAACCCCAACGGCCTGATCCAGGAAGTCTGGATCCTCAATGCCGAGGAAGCCAAGGAAAAGCGTGCCGGCAACAAGGACACGCTGTTCAACTTCGTCACCGACTCCTCCACCAAGGCGCCGGCGGACAACGGCAAGACGCCGTACCACCAGCTGCCGGCCTACAAGCAGTAGTCTGCGCCGCCCTGGCCTGCAAGCGCAGCTCAGGCATGAAATCAGCCCCCAGCCCTTTAAGCGCCTTGGCTGATAGCTCCTAAATTCATAGCAGACCGGCTTCCACCCCACCGCCGCTGCCGCCCCCTCCCAATACCCAGCCCCACCGACCGCCATCATGAGCAAAAAAGTCTTTATCAAAACCTTCGGCTGCCAGATGAACGAGTACGACTCGGACAAGATGTCCGACGTGCTGCATGCCGCCGAGGGCTACGAGCCGACGCAGGACATGGAACAGGCCGACCTGATCCTCTTCAACACCTGCTCGGTGCGTGAAAAAGCGCAGGAAAAAGTCTTCAGCGACCTGGGCCGCGTCAAGCACCTGAAGGAAAAAGGCGTGCTGATCGGCGTGGGCGGCTGCGTGGCCAGCCAGGAAGGCGCGGCCATCATCCAGCGCGCGCCCTACGTCGATGTGGTGTTCGGCCCGCAGACCCTGCACCGCCTGCCGCAAATGCTGGCCAGCCGCGCCCGCCTGGGCAAGCCGCAGGTCGACATCAGCTTTCCCGAGATCGAAAAGTTCGACCACCTGCCGCCGGCGCGGGTCGAGGGCGCCAGCGCCTTTGTGAGCATCATGGAAGGCTGCTCCAAGTACTGCAGCTACTGCGTGGTGCCCTACACCCGCGGCGAAGAGGTCTCGCGGCCCTTTGAAGACGTGCTGGTCGAAGTCGCCGGCCTGGCCGACCAGGGCGTGAAGGAAGTGACGCTGCTGGGCCAGAACGTCAACGCCTACCGCGGGCCCATGGGTGATACAGCCGAGATCGCCGACTTCGCGACGCTGCTCGAATACGTCTCCGACATCCCCGGCATCGAGCGCATCCGCTACATCACCAGCCACCCCAACGAATTCACGCAGCGCCTGATCGACGCCTACGCCAAGCTGCCCAAGCTGGTGAACCACCTGCACCTGCCGGTGCAGCACGGCTCCGACCGCATCCTGATGGCGATGAAGCGCGGCTACACCGCCATGGAATACAAGAGCACCATCCGCAAGCTGCGCGCCATCCGGCCCGACCTGGCCATGAGCAGCGATTTCATCGTCGGCTTTCCGGGCGAAACCGAAGACGACTTCGGCAAGATGATGAAGCTGATCGACGAGATCGGCTACGACACCTCTTTCAGCTTTATCTACAGCCCGCGCCCCGGCACACCGGCCGCCGCGCTGCAGGACGACACACCGCACGAGGTCAAGCTCAAGCGCCTGCAACACCTGCAAGCCGCGATTGACGACAACGTGCGCGCCATCAGCGCCAGCCGCCAGGGCACGGTGCAGCGCATCCTGGTCGAAGGCGCTTCGCGCAAGGACCCGACCGAGCTCATGGGCCGCACCGAATGCAACCGCGTGGTCAACTTCAAGGGCCAGCCGCGCCTGATCGGCCAGATGCTGGACATCACCATCACCCAGGCCACGCAGCGCTCGCTGCGCGGTGAAGTCCTCACGCGGGACGTCGCTGTGGCGGCCTGACGCACCGGCGCGCTGCTGACGCACCCCACGCGCATGCTTCAGAGATTCTCGTTCCGCCAGCTGCTGGTCATCGCCTTCCTGCTGATCGCAGCGCTGCTGGGCGCCGCCTCGCTGCGCGCCCTGTTCACCCTGGAAGACCTCACCCAGCAAAGCCGCAGCAATGCCGCGCAGGCGCTGGAGCTCAGCGGCGCGGCGCAGTCGCTGAGCGAACGCAGCGTCTCGATGGAGCGCACCTCGCGCCAGTCGGTTGTGCTGGACGACCGGGTGCTCAGGGAGCGCTTCAATGAGGAAGTGCGTGAAGCCACCCAAATCCTGGACGGCCTGGCCCGCGAAAACATCCCGGCGGCAAGGGCCCGGCAGTGGCGCGCCCACCTGCAGGCCATGGCCGGCCTGCTGACCGGCCCGCCCGACACCGCACTGGACCGCGAACGCCAGCTCGCGCAGGAGTTTCGCGAACTGGAGAGCATTAACGCCGCGATTGCGGTGCAGGTGCAGCAGGCCATCCAGCAGCGTAATAAATCGCTGGAAGGCAAGCTCGAAGCCAGCCGCCAGCAGCTGGCGCAGCAAGTGACCTGGGCCATCGTGCTGGCCGTGGCCATGGCGCTGGCCTTCGGCATCTGGTTCACACTGCCGCTCAAACGCCTGGAAAACGCCATCGTCGGCCTGGGCGAAAACCGGCTCGACAAAGTCATCGCCATCCAGGGGCCGGCCGACCTGGCGCTGGTCGGCCAGCGGCTGAACTGGCTGCGCCTGCGGCTGGTGGAGCTCGACGCCGACAAGTCGCGCTTTCTGCGCCACATCTCGCACGAGCTCAAGACGCCGCTGGCCTCGCTGCGCGAAGGCGTGTCGCTGCTGGAAGACGGCGTGGCCGGCACGCTGACCAGCGACCAGCGCGAGATCGCGCAAATCCTCAAACACAACACCGGCGTGCTGCAGGGCCAGATCGAAGACCTGCTGCGCTTTAACACCGCGGCTTTTGAGGCACGCCAGTTGCGCCGCCAGGGCGTCGATCTGCTGCAGGTGCTGGAAGAGCAGGTCTACGCCCAGCGCCTGCAGTGGCGGGCCAAAGAGCTGTCCGTCACCGTCGTCGGCGAGCCGCTGGTGATGGAAATCGACGCCGAAAAAATCGGCACGGCGCTGGCTAATTTGCTGTCCAACGCGATCCGCTACTCGCCGGCCAAAGGCCTGATCCGCCTGGAACTCAGCCACCAGCAGGGCTTTGCCCGCATCGACATCCATGACCAGGGCGTGGGTGTGGCCGAAGGCGACCGCGAGCGGATCTTCGAGCCGTTTTACCGCGGCGAGCGCCAGCCCACCGACGTGGTGCGCGGCAGCGGGATCGGCCTGTCCATCGTCCATGAATACATTGCCGCGCACGGCGGAAGCATCTCCCTGATGCCGGACCAGCCTGGTGCACACTTCAGAATAGAGCTACCCCATGCTTCCAAGTACTGATTTTTCCCTTCGGCCATTGGCGGCCCTGGCCACGGCGGCCTTGCTGGCCGCATGCGGCAGCGGCCCGGCCCCCGATCACGCCGCTGACGCCGCTGCGGCCGCCCAGGCGGCGCGTGCCGCAGCCGCTGCCGCCGCCGAGGCCGCGCGGGCCAGCGCCAGCCAGCCCGCCCCCTTGCCCGAGGCCGTGGTATTCACCAGCGGCATGACGCTGCGCATGCTGGCTTATGCCGAGCGCGTGCGCGTGATGCCGCCGGCCGACCTCACGCAGGAAGCCGCCCGGCTGGGCGACGCCGCCAGCCCCGAGGCCCAGGTCCAGCTGTCGCTGGTGCTGAGCCAGTTGCGCCAGTTACCCGAATTGATACGTGCCCAGGAACTGCTGGCCCGCGTGCTGGGCAATGCCGAGGCGCAGCCGCTGCACCCGCTGGCCCGGCTGCTGGCATCGCGCTATGCCGAGCAGCGCCGCCTTGAAGAACAACTCGACAAACAAAACCAGCAGTTGCGTGACGTGCAGCGCCGGCTGGACCAGACCAACGAGCGGCTGGAAGCCCTCAAGGCGATTGAACGCAGCCTGACAAGCCGACCACCCGCCGCCCCGGCCTCGGCGCCTTCAGTTCGAAACCGCCCCGCGCCATGAACGATATCGCCAGCGTCATATCGCCGCACCTGCTCGTTGTCGATGACGATGCGGACATGCTGCGCCTGCTCACCATGCGGCTCACCGCGGCGGGCTACCGTGTCACGGCGGTCACCTCGGCTGAAGCAGCACTGACGCAGATTCACATCGAGCGGCCGCAACTGGTGCTCAGCGATGTGCAACTGCCGGGACGCGACGGCCTGGCGCTCTTTGACGACATCCGCCAGCAACACCCTTCGCTGCCGGTGATTTTGCTGACCGCGCACGGCACCATTCCCGACGCGGTGGAGGCCACCGAGCGCGGTGTGTTCACCTACCTCACCAAGCCGTTTGACGGCAAGGGGCTGCTCGACAAGATCGCCCAGGCGCTGGCGCTGAGCGCGCCCGCCAACCCGGCCAAACGCGGCAGCCCCGAAGCCTGGCAAAACCAGATCATCAGCCGCTCCAGCCGCATGGCCGAGGCGCTGGCCGAGGCGCGCATGGTGGCGCAATCCGACGCCAGCGTGCTGCTGCGCGGCGAAAGCGGCACCGGCAAGGAGCTGCTGGCCCAGGCCATCCACCAGGCCGGCGCGCGGGCCAGCAAACCGTTTATCGCCGTGAACTGCGGCGCGATTCCCGAAGCCCTGCTCGAGTCCGAGCTGTTCGGCCACGTCAAGGGCGCCTTCACCGACGCCGTGGCCAACCACAAGGGCCTGTTCCAGGCGGCCGACGGCGGCACCTTGCTGCTCGACGAGATCGGTGACATGCCGCCCGCGCTGCAGGTCAAGCTGCTGCGCGTGCTGCAAGAGCGCGTGGTGCGGCCGCTGGGCTCCAGCCAGTCGATCCCGGTAGATGTGCGCATCATCTCGGCCACGCACCGCGACCTGGATGCGGCCATGGCCGAGGGCCAGTTCCGCGCCGATTTGTATTACCGGCTCAATGTGGTCACCTTGACCTTGCCGCCGCTGTCGGAGCGCCGCGAAGACATTCCGCTGCTGGCCAACCACTTCCTCCTGAAGCTGGCGGCCAAATACGACAAGCGCCTGAGCGGCTTCGCGCCCGAAGCCCTCAAGGCCCTGACCACCGCGGCCTGGCCGGGCAATGTGCGCCAGCTCTACAACGTGGTGGAGCAGGTCTGCGCGCTGTCGACCACGCCGCTGGTGCCGCTGGCACTGGTGCAGCGCGCGCTGCGCTCGCCGAGCGTGCAGGTGCTCACTTTTGCCGAGGCCAAGCAGCACTTTGAGCGCGACTACCTGGTGGGCTTGCTCAAATTGACGGACGGCAATGTGGCCGACGCAGCCCGGCTGGCCGACCGCAACCGGACCGAGTTCTACCGGCTGATGCAAAAGCACGGGCTGACGCCGGGCCACTTCAAGGCTTAGGCTTGTCCTGAGTTTGTCGCCATGCCGCCGGTGATCGTCGCTGTCTGGCGACAGGTTTAAGCTGTTGATTTAAAAAGGTTTAATTACTTCACCCCCAGAAGTTGTCGCTCACTGGCGACAAAAACAGCGGTTCTGGGCACCTTTCGGCCTGATTACATTTTGTGATGTCAGGTATCACTCGTAAGCCATTGATTTAAAACAATTTTTTGAAGCTGGCACAGGGTTTGCCCTAGTCATGGCATGCCAGCTTTTTTCCTGTCTTTTTTTGATAGCTCCGGCGGCCCGAAACGCCGCGGCGGCTTTGGGCTGCAGGCCCGGATGGCGGCCTGCGCCAGCCTGGCGGTATTGACCCTGGCGGCAGGCCAGGCCCATGCCTTTGACCTCGACGATGTGGCCGCCATCGCGCGCCAGCGCTCGCAAGCGCCCTGGCGCGAAGCCTCCCACGCCGTGCCCACCGAGCTGGCAAAGATGGAGTACGACGACTACCGCGACATCCGTTTCAATGCCGCCAGCACGCTGTGGCGCGCCGACAAACTCCCCTTTGAGGCGAACTTTTTCCACGTCGGCCGGCACGGTGATTCGGTGCGCATTCACGAAATCACGACAAGCGGCGTGAAGCGCCTGCCCTACGACCCTGCCACCTTCAATTTCGGTAAAAACAAGCTGTCGCCCGAAACCTGGGGCGACCTGGGCCACGGCGGCGTGCGCTTTTTCAGCAACCTCAACTCGCCCACCTACAAGGACGAGCTGGTCGTGTTCACCGGCGCGACCTACTTCCGGGCGCTGGGCGCCGGCCAACGCTACGGCCTCTCGGCACGCGGCCTGGCGGTCGACACCGCGGGCGGCGCCGGCGGCGCGAAGGAAGAATTTCCCCGCTTCACGGATTTCTGGCTGCAAAAGCCCACGGGTGAAAGCCAGCAGCTGACGCTGTATGCGGTGATGGACTCTGAGCGCATGACGGGCGCCTACCGCTTTGACGTCCAGGCGGGCGAGCAAACCACCACGAATGTGCAGGCGCGCATCTTCATGCGCCCGGCCGCCACGTCCGGCAACAGCGCGCCCATCACCTCGCTGGGCATCGCGCCGCTGACCAGCATGTTTTTCTTTGGCGAAAACCAGCCCCGGCCTGGCGACTTTCGCCCCGAGGTGCACGACTCCGACGGCCTGATGATGGCCACCGGCGACGGTGAATGGCTGTGGCGCCCGCTGCAAAACCCGTCGTCGCCGCTGGTGACTTCTTTTGCGATGAAGTCGCTCAAGGGCTTTGGCCTGATGCAGCGCGACCGCGCCTTTGCCAACTACGAAGACACCGAGGCCCGCTACGAGATGCGGCCCAGCGCCTGGGTGACGCCCGTGGGCGACTGGGGCGCCGGCCGGGTCGAGCTGTTTCAATTTGCCACGCCCGATGAGACGCACGACAACGTCGCGGCTTACTGGGTGCCTGAAAAACTGCCGGCCCCGGGCCAATCGCTGGACATCGCCTGGCAGATCAGCTGGCAGGGCAAGAACCAGCAGCTGCCGCCCAACGGCTGGGTGACGCAGTCGCGCCGCGGCTTCGGCTACGCCAAGGCCGGCACCGACCTCAAGGACCAGGTCCAGTACGTCATCGACTTTGCCGGCCCGGCGCTGGACGCGCTGCCCGAAGACGCGAAGGTCGAAGCAATTTCCAGCGCCAATGCCAACGGCCGTGTGCTCGAAAGCCTGGCCTACAAAAACCCCGCCACCGGCGCCTGGCGCATGACGCTGCGCGTGCAGCGGCTGAACGCGGCCCAGCCTGTTGAGCTGCGCGCCTTCCTCAAACACGACAACCACACCGTAAGCGAAACATGGACCAACCTGATCACACCCTGACCACCGCTGCCCCGCGCAGCCCCCTGCGTGAGGAACGTCATCCGAATTCGGTCACGGCGCCGCCGCTGAACCGTGGTTCGATGGCGCCGCGCCCCTGGCGCGGCTTCTGGAACAGCATGGCAACCGCCGTGTTGCTGCCCATGCTGGCCCTCTTCAAGGCGGCCGACCCTGCCGCCTTGCGACCCCTGCCCGCCCCACGGCCCGAGGCCTGGCAGCGCGCGGCCAAACGCCGCCGCACCGTGTTCCTGCTGCTGACGCTGGTCAGCACGGTGCTGGCGACCAGCATCTTTGCCGACATGCAGCCCGACTACGACAACGCCTGGCTGCAGTACGGCCAGATCACGCTGTTTGCGCTGCTGTCGGCCTGGGTCGTGACGGGTTTCATGACCGCGATGATGGGTTTTTACGTGACGATTTACGGCGACAAGCACGCGCTGTCGGCCAAAAAAGTCCAGCATGTCCCGCTGGATGCGAGCACACGCACCGCGATCATCATGCCGATCTGCAACGAGGACGTGCGCACCGTGTTTGCCGGCCTGCGCGCCACCTGCGAGTCGGTCGCGATGACCGGCCATGTGCAGAGCTTTGACGTGTTCGTGCTGTCGGACAGCAACAACCCGGCCATCATCCAGGCCGAGCGCGCCGCATGGGAAGACCTGCGCACGCAACTGGCGGCCCACCCGGACCAGCCGCAGATCGAGGTGTATTACCGCCTGCGCAAACGCCGCACCGACCGCAAGGCCGGCAACGTGGCCGACTTTTGCCGCCGCTGGGGCAAGGACTACCGCTACATGGTGGTGCTGGACGCCGACAGCGTGATGAGCGGCGACTGCCTGGTCTCCATGGTCAAGCTGATGGAAGCCAACCCCAAGGCCGGCATCATCCAGACTGCCACGCAGGCCATCGGCCACGTGACCCTGCATGCGCGCGCGCAGCAGTTCGCCTCGCGCGTGACGGGCCGCCTCTTCACGCTGGGCATGCAGTTCTGGCAGATGGGCGAGTCGCACTACTGGGGCCACAACGCCATCATCCGCATTGAGCCTTTCATGAAGCACTGCGCGCTGGCGCACATCAGCGGCACGGGCGGCATGGCCGGCAGCATCATGTCGCACGATTTTGTCGAGGCCGCGCTGATGCGCCGCGCCGGCTACCACGTGTGGCTGGTGGGCGACCTGGTGGGCAGCTACGAGCAGCAGCCGCCCGATTTGCTGGCCGAGCTGCAGCGCGACCGCCGCTGGTGCCAGGGCAACCTGCAAAACTCGCGCCTGATCGCCGAGCCGGGCATCCACCCGGTGCACCGCTCCATGTTCGGCACGGGCGCGATGGCCTATTTGTCGGCGCCGCTGTGGCTGTGCTTCCTCACGCTAGGCACGGCGCTGTGGCTGTCGGGCTCGCCGATGATTGCCGACTGGACGCTGCTGCCGGGCGAGCTGATGGCGCTCTGGGGCTGGACGCTGTGCATGCTGTTTTTGCCGCGCATCCTGGGCATCGTCGCCGTGCTGGTCAACCGCCAGCAGGCCTCTTACGGCGGCACCGCCAGCCTGCTGCGCAGCGCGTTGCTGGAGACGCTGATCGCGCTGCTGCAGGCGCCCATCCGCATGCTGGCGCATTCGCTGTTTGTGGTGGTGGCCCTCACCGGCCTGAAGCTCGAATGGAAGTCGCCCCCGCGCGAAGCGGCCGCCGTGCCCTGGCGCCATGCGCTGGCGCAGCTGGCGCCCATGTCCGGCGTGATTGTGCTGCTGGCCGTCGGCATTGCGGTGATCGATGCCCGCGCACTGGTCTGGCTGATCCCGGTCGGCCTGCCGCTGCTGCTGGCGATCCCGATGACGGTGCTCACCAGCAAGGTCGGCGTGGGCACGGCCCTGCGTGCGCAGAACTACCTGCTGATCCCGGAAGAGACCCGCTCGCCGGCGGTGCTGCGCCGCGCCTGGCTGCATGCAAGCCGGCTGGCCCAGCCTCGGCTGAAGGCGGCCTGACGCGTTTGAAAAGCCCAAGAAAAAAGCCGCTTGAAGCGGCTTTTTTCTTGGCGGTCAATTCCGGCAAATGCTATTAATTTAATAGCTATAAGTCCAGGCGGCGATTGGGCAGGTGGCCTTTTTTGCTTAAATCCCGGCCGGTTAAAACTTCGGCATGCCCTTCATGCCGCCCATGCGCTTCATCATCTTCATCATGCCGCTGCCCTTCATCTTCTTCATCATGCCCTGCATCTGCTCAAACTCGTTGAGCAGGCGGTTGACCTCCTGAACATGCACGCCGGAGCCGGCGGCGATGCGGCGCTTGCGGGTGGCCTTGATGAGTTCGGGCTTGCGGCGCTCCAGCGGCGTCATGCTCTGGATGATGCCTTCCTTGCGCTTGATGTCTTTTTCGGCCTTGTCCATGTCGACCTGGCCGGCCTTGGCGGCCATTTGCGCGGGCAGTTTGTCGAGCAGGCTGGACAGCCCGCCCATGTTTTTCATCTGCTGCAGCTGGCTCAGGAAGTCGTTGAGGTCAAAGCCGTCGCCGGACTTGATCTTGGCGGCAAGCTTCTGGGCGGACGCCATGTCCACCCCGGCAGCCACCTGCTCGACCAGCGCGACGATGTCGCCCATGCCCAGGATGCGGCCGGCGTGGCGCTCGGCGTCAAACACTTCCAGGCCGTCGATCTTTTCGCTGGTGCCGGAGAACTTGATGGGCGCGCCGGTGACCTGGCGCACGCTCAGCGCCGCGCCGCCGCGCGAGTCGCCGTCGGTTTTGGTCAGGATGATGCCGGTGAGCGGCAGTGCTTCCTTAAAAGCCTTGGCGGTGTTGACGGCGTCCTGGCCCTGCATCGCGTCGACCACAAACAGGGTTTCGACCGGGTTCAGGATGGCGTGCAGCTCCTTGATTTCGGCCATCAGGGCTTCGTCAATGGCCAGGCGGCCGGCCGTGTCGACCAGCAGCACGTCAAAGAAATGCTTGCGGGCGTAGTCAATGGCGGCGCGGGCGATGTCGGCCGGTTTCTGCTCGGGCGAGCTCGGGAACCACTCGGCGCCGGCCTGCTTGGTCACGGTTTTGAGCTGCTCGATGGCGGCCGGGCGGTAGACGTCGCCCGAGACCGTCAGCACTTTTTTCTTGCGCTTTTCGATCAGGTGCTTGGCCAGCTTGGCGGTTGTCGTGGTTTTACCCGCGCCCTGCAGGCCGGCCATCAGGATGACGGCGGGCGGCTGGGCCGCCAGGTTGATGTCGCTCACGCCTTCGCCCATCGTTGCCGCCAGCTCGCGGTTGACGATGCCGACCAGCGCCTGGCCCGGCGAGAGCGATCCCATCACCTCCTGACCAAGCGCTTTGTCCTTGACCCGGGCAATGAAGTCGCGCACCACCGGCAGGGCGACGTCGGCCTCCAGCAGCGCCATGCGCACCTCGCGCAGCATGTCCTGCACATTGGATTCGGTGATGCGGGCCTGGCCTCGCATTTCCTTGACGAGGCGGGATAACTTGTCGGTAAGGGCTGAGGCCATGGGAAGGCGCCACGGGCGTGGGGCAGTTAGGGGTGGGAAAGGGAGGGCGCCAGGCTGTCAGGAGGGCGGCGGGAAAGACAGTAAAGGCTAAACTCTAGCCATGATTTTAGCTTTGAGCGCCTGGTGGGGTCTTGCGGTAGCGGCGGGCGCCGCCATTGCCTATGCCGTGCTGGCGCTGGCCACCCCGCGCCTGGCGGCCGGCACCATCCGCGCCGTGCTGCTGGCGGCCTGGCTGCTGCACGCGCTCGCGCTGGCCGACGGCCTGCTGGGCGAGCCGCCCCGCTTCGGTTTTGCGCCGGCCCTGTCCATGACGGTCTGGCTGGTGCTGACCGTCTACGCGATCGAAAGCCGCCTTTTCCCGCAGCTGCAGGCCCATTGGGCGCTGGCCGGGCTGGGCAGCGCGGCCGTCATCGTTGCCGCCATCTTCCCCGGAACGACCTACCACGCCATCGCCTCACCCTGGCTGCCGCTGCACTGGGCCCTGGGCATCGCGTCTTACGGACTCTTTGCCGCGGCGGTCGTGCACGGCTGGCTGATGACGCGCTCCGAACGGGCCATCCGCCTGGCCGCGCAAACCGATGCCGGCGTGCCGCTGCTCACGCTGGAGCGCCTGACCTTCCGCTTCGTCGAGGCCGGCTTTGTGCTGCTGTCGGCCACGCTGTTTGTAGGCTGGCTGTTTGCCGAGACGCTCTACGGGCCGGGACTGGCCTGGAAGTGGAACCACAAAACCGTTTTTTCCGTCCTGGCCTGGTTGACATTCGCCGGCCTGCTGATCGGCCGCGCGCGCCTGGGCTGGCGCGGGCGCAAGGCGGTAAACGTTTTGTACCTGGGGTCGGGCTTGCTGCTGCTGGGCTATGCGGGTTCGCGCTTTGTGCTTGAAGTCATCCTGAGGCGGGCATGAAATACCTGCTGGTCGCGGCCCTGGTGCTGGTGGTGTTCTGGCTCTGGCGGAACAACCGCGACGCGGAAAGAAAAGACGCTGCGGCAAGCCGTGCGCCGGCCCCGCCAAAACCCGGAACTGCTGTCACCGAAATCGTCGCCTGCGAGGTCTGCGGCGTACATTTGCCGAAATCAGAAGCGCTGATCGCAGGCAAGGGCATTTACTGCAGCGATGCGCACCGCCGCCAGGCCGGGGGCCAGGGCCTGTGACCACGCCGTCCCATTGGTTTGAGACAGGCGGCGACAAGATACCCGGCGCCTGGGAAAACGAGCCGGAAGTGGGTTCATTCGGGCGCCTGTGGCGCGTATTCATGACGGCGCGCGTGGCGATTGCCTCCGTGCTGGTGATCCTGCAGGCCGTTATTTATGCGCTGGGCAATATCACCGACGGCTGGTCCATCGCGGTGTGCGTCGCCTATCTGTGCGCAACGCTGGCGGTGCGGCTCTGGGCCAGGCCCCGGCCGCCCGGAAGCACCTTTGACGCGCAATGGGTATTGACGATCGGCGTGGATGTCATCACGTTCTCGGCGCTGAATTTTCTGCAGTCGAGCGGCATCAACTACACACCGCTGTTTGCGCTGCCGGTGCTGCTCTCCTCCATCCTCGGCCCGATTTTGCTGGCTTTTGGAACGGCCGCCAGCGTCACGCTGCTGCTGCTGGTGGAGGCATGGTCGAGCTCGCTGCAAAACCTGGGTGACTCCAGCGCGCGCTTTCTGCAGTCGGGGCTGAGCGGCTCCGGCTTCTTCCTGGTGGCACTGCTGGCCAATCACCTGGCACTGCGCCTGGCGCGTGAAGAGCAACTGGCAAAGCGCAGCCAGTCTGCCGCGCGCATGCAGATCCAGGTCAATGAACTGGTCGTCGAAACCCTGGCGGACGGTGTGCTGGTGGTGGATATCAACGGCATCGTCCGTTCAGCGAACCCTGCTTCCCGGCGTTTGCTGACAGCCGGGGAATCCGTGCGCAACGCACCTTTTATCCTGGCCACCGAAGCGGCCTGGCAGCCGCTGGCCGAATTGACGCACCACACTTTCAGCACACAGACTCCCCAGGAGGCCGACGTCAGCCTTGAGTACCCGGACAGCCACAGCCGGCGGCTGCACGTGCGCACGCGGCTGGCGGCCTCGCAAAACGGCACGCACGAGAGTCTTTGCGTGATGTTTCTCGAGGACCTGCGTGAAATGGAAGCGCGGGTGAGAACCGAGAAGATGGCCGCCATGGGACGCATGTCGGCCGCGGTGGCGCATGAGATCAGGAATCCGCTGGCGGCCATCTCGCAGGCCAACGCGCTGCTCGAGGAAGACCTGCAGGACGCAGGGCACCGCCAGCTCACCGCCATGGTCAGGCAAAACGCGCAGCGCCTGGCCAAAATTGTCGACGAGGTGCTGAATATCTCCAGGGCCCAGGCGCAACTGCCGCTGGCAGAGGCGACTGCCCTGGCGCTGGATGAAACCGTCCAAAAAATCGCCACCGACTGGGGTACCCAAACCGCCGCATCGCAGCGAATGCGCATCACGACAGACTCGGGCAACGCCGTCGTGTGCTTTGAGCCCGAACACCTGCGGCGCCTGATGGTCAATTTGCTGGACAACGCCTTGCGCTATGCCGGCACCTCCGTCCGCTCCATCGAGGTGAGTACCCAGGTCGTTTCACCGGGGCAGGCGTTCCTGTCGGTATGGAGCGACGGGCAGCCGCTGGAGCAAACCGTCCAGACCCATCTCTTCGAGCCGTTTTTCTCTTCGGAAAGCCGCTCCAGCGGATTGGGCCTCTATATTTGCCGCGAACTGTGCGAGCGCTACGGCGCGCTTATCGGCTACCAGCGCGTACAACGCGCCGGCACCGAGGGCAATGAATTCTTCGTCATGTTCAGGCCGACCTCCCCCGCTTTAAACACGCCGCCGCCTTCTTTTGCCACAATGCCCACCTAATGAGCACGCAAGCCCCCGCCGCCCAGCAAGCCCGCATCCTCGTCATTGACGACGAGCCGGACCTGCGCACCCTCTACGAGCTGACGCTGCTCAGGGAAGGCTATCGGGTGGAAGCTGCCGGCGACCTGCAGCAGGCCCGCCAGCAACTGAGTGAAAACCGCTTCGACGCGGTCATCACCGACATGCGCCTGCCGGACGGCCTGGGCCTCGAATTGCTGCGCGACCTGGTGACCCAGCAGCGGCCGGAGCGCTGCGTGGTCATCACGGCGCACGGTTCTGCCGAAAATGCGGTCGAAGCGCTGAAGGCCGGCGCTTTTGACTACCTCACCAAGCCGGTCGACCTCAAACAGTTTCGCAGCGTCGTCGCCTCGGCCGTGCAGGGCGCGCGGCAGCCCGCTGCTGCCGCCAAGGCCGAACGCAATGGCGCGGAACCGGGTATCGCCCCCCTCGCGATCCCGCTGCCCGTAGCCGCCGATGCGCCTTTGATACTGCAAAAACTGGTCGGTGAATCGGCCGTCATGCGCGCCGTGAAATCGCGCATCGTCAAGGTGGCGGGCAGCATGGCGCCGGTTTTGATCCAGGGAGAATCGGGCACCGGCAAGGAACTGGTCGCGCGAGCGGTGCACGGCTGCAGCCACCGGGCGGCAGGCCCTTTTGTGGCAGTCAACTGCAGCGCCATCCCCGAGAACCTTCTCGAAGCGGAGTTCTTCGGCGCGCGCAAAGGGGCGTACACCGGATCGGCACAGGACCGGCAGGGCTACTTCCAGGCGGCCAAAGGCGGCACCCTGTTTCTCGATGAGATCGGCGACCTGCCGCTGGCCATGCAATCCAAGCTGTTGCGGGCCATCCAGGAGCGAACGGTGCGCCCGCTGGGCTCCCCGCACGAAGATGCCGTCGATGTGCGCATCGTCAGCGCCACCCACAAGGACCTGTCCGCCGGCGTAGAGCAAGGCACCTTCCGCCAGGACCTGTATTACCGGCTCAACGTGATCGAGATTCTTGTGCCCGCCCTGCGCGAGCGCCGGGAAGACCTGCCCGCTCTGTGCAAGGCACTGCTTTCAAGAATCTGCCAGGAGTCCGGCTTCGGCATGCCCGAGCTGACGGACGCCGTGATGGAACAACTGCGCGCGCGGCCCTTCAACGGCAATGTGCGGGAGCTTGAAAACACCCTGCACCGGGCGGTGGCGCTCGGCGACGGCAGCGAGCTTCACTTCGATGCGCCGGCGGAAGAGCACGTCTCGGTTCCCGAGAACCTGCAGGATTACCTGGACGGGCAGGAAAGAAACATTCTTACCAAGGTATTGCTGGAAACCGGCTTTAACCGCACCGCCGCAGCCAGCCGGCTGGGCCTGACGCTTCGCCAGATCCGCTACCGGATTGCCCGCCTGAACATCGTGACGCCGGGCAGCGACGACCCCGCCGACGGACTCGACCCTGCCGATGACCCCGCCTGAGCCCGGCGGCGCACCCGCCTCACAGCCCCTGTGGCAAAACGGCTGGTACCGGTACGCGCGGGCACTGGCTTCGCCCAATTTCGGCCCGCGGCCCGAAGGCGCGCAGATCGACCTGATCGTCATCCACTCCATCAGCCTGCCGCCCGGCGAGTTCGGCAACGGCAACGTCCAGCGCCTGTTCACCAATGAACTCGACTGGGAGGCGCATGCTTACTTCCAGGGCATTCGCGGCTTGCAGGTCTCATCGCATTTTTTCATTGCCCGCGACGGTGCCTTGTGGCAGTTTGTCGGCTGCAACGACCGGGCGTGGCATGCCGGCGAGTCCAGCTACCGCGGACGCGGCAACTGCAATGACGACTCCATCGGCATTGAGCTGGAGGGGCTGGAAGGCAATCTCTTTGAGGGCCCCCAATATGAAACCCTGGCCGGACTGTGCGCCGGGCTTCTTCAGGCCTATCCCATTGCCCACATTGCCGGGCATGAGCATATTGCGCCGGGCCGCAAGCTGGATCCGGGACCGGGCTTCGACTGGCCTTTGCTGCAAGACGCACTGGCATTGCCTGCTAGGTGTTTTCCCGAAATTATTTGAACGGCCCGCCGCGCGCACCACACCATCAGGGTGCATTTTGTGGCGCAAAAATTTGCGGTACTTTTACCGTTTCAATGCCGGCCGGTGCCGCCGGCCCAAAGCACGCGCAAAGCCGCGCCAGCGCTTTGTCCATGAGGCGCAAGCGTGATTTCATGAGGGCTTGGCGAGCATCAACGCGCTCTCCGATGCTTGATTGAGGTGCACAAGCACGGCACAAAAAAGCACCTGAAAAAGCCACAAAACGTAACAGCGAATTCAGAGGGCGATACACTACCTGTAGTGGCTTGTATTCCCTTGGTACCCTAGGTATAGTGTCTAAGCCCTAATTCAGTTTTGACGTAATTCGGGCCCAGCGCCGCAGGGAACCGTTCATTGCCCTTGAACAACCCCGGCAAATTTGGATGCCCCGGACAGCACGTCAGACAGTCATAAAACAAAGAGGAACTCATGCAAACAGCACAACACGCGGTGCCAGCAACGTCCAGCGTTCTGGCAGGCAATCCCGCAGCAGGCGACACCAACGCACAATCCAACCCCCTCGCCCATTACCAGATCATTCGCCGCAATGGCGGCGTGGTGCCGTTTGAGCCCAACAAGATTGCCGTGGCCATGATGAAGGCCTTCCTGGCGGTTCACGGCACGCAGGGCGCCGCATCGGCCAGCGTGCGCGAAACGGTGGACGGCCTGACCCAGGCGGTCATTCGCGCCCTGATGCGTTCGCGCCCGGGCGGCGGCACCTTTCATATAGAAGACGTGCAGGACCAGGTCGAACTCGGCCTGATGCGCGGCGGCCACCACGAAATCGCCCGCGCCTACGTGCTGTACCGCGAAAAGCGCACGCAGGAGCGCGCACGCCAGCCCCAAACCACCGCACCCGCAGCGCCCCTGATCCATGTGACCGACCGCGGCAACCGCGTCGCGCTCGATGTGCGCAACCTGCAGGCGCTGATTGAGGCGTCCTGCGCCAACCTGGGCGCCGACGTCAAACCCGACCCCATCGTTGCGGAAACCATGCGCAACCTGTACGACGGCGTTCCCATTGACGAGGTCTACAAGGCTTCCATCCTGGCAGCGCGTACCCTGATTGAAAAAGACCCCGACTACACCTACGCTACCGCGCGCCTCTTGATGCACACCATCCGCCGCGAAGTGCTGGGCGAGGAAGTCAACCAGGCCGACATGGCGATCCGTTACGCCGAATACTTCCCCCAGTTCATCGCCAAGGGCGTGCAAAACGAGCTGCTCGACGAAAAACTGCAGCAGTTCGACCTGGCCCGCCTGGGCGCCGCGCTCAAGCCCGAGCGCGACCTGAAGTTCGACTACCTCGGCCTGCAGACCCTGTTTGACCGCTACTTCCTGCACGTGCGCAAGCAGCGCATCGAGCTGCCGCAGGCTTTCTTCATGCGCGTGGCCATGGGCCTGTCGCTCAACGAGATCAACCGCGAAGAGCGCGCGATCGAGTTCTACGAAATCCTGTCGTCCTTCGACTTCATGTCGAGCACGCCGACCCTGTTCAATGCCGGCACGCTGCGCTCGCAGTTGTCGTCCTGCTACCTGACGACCGTCGCCGACGACCTGGGCGGCATCTACGACGCCATCAAGGAAAACGCCCTGCTGTCCAAATTTGCCGGCGGCCTGGGCAACGACTGGACGCCCGTTCGCGCCCTGGGCGCCCATATCAAGGGCACCAACGGCGAATCGCAAGGCGTCGTGCCTTTCCTCAAGGTCGTCAACGACACGGCAGTGGCGGTCAACCAGGGCGGCAAGCGCAAGGGCGCCGTCTGCGCCTACCTGGAAACCTGGCACCTGGATATCGAGGAGTTCCTCGAGCTGCGCAAGAACACCGGCGACGACCGCCGCCGCACGCACGACATGAACACCGCCAACTGGATCCCCGACCTCTTCATGCGCCGCGTGATGGAAAAGGGCACCTGGACACTGTTCTCGCCGTCCGACACGCCTGACCTGCACGACAAGTTCGGCAAGGACTTCGAGAAAATCTACACCGCCTACGAGGCCAAAGCCGAGCGCGGCGAGATCAAGCCCTCCCGCAAGCTGCAGGCCACCGACATGTGGCGCAAGATGCTGTCGATGCTGTTTGAAACCGGCCATCCCTGGATCACTTTCAAGGACGCCTGCAACGTGCGCTCGCCGCAGCAGCACACCGGCGTCGTGCACTCGTCCAACCTGTGCACCGAGATCACGCTGAACACCAGCGACACCGAAACCGCCGTGTGCAACCTCGGATCGGTCAACCTCGTGCAGCATTTGAAGGACGGCGCGGTCGACCACGAAAAGCTCAAGAAAACCATCACCACGGCCATGCGCATGCTGGACAACGTGATCGACATCAACTACTACGCCGTCAAGAAGGCCCGCGACTCCAACATGCGCCACCGTCCCGTGGGCCTGGGCATCATGGGCTTCCAGGACTGCCTGTATGAACTGCGCGTGCCTTACGCCTCGCAGGAAGCCGTCGAGTTCGCCGACAAGTCCATGGAAGCCGTCTGCTACCACGCTTACTGGGCCTCCACCGAGCTGGCCAAAGAGCGCGGCAAGTACGCCAGCTACAAGGGCTCGCTCTGGGACAAGGGCGTCCTGCCCCTGGACACGCTGGACATGCTGGCCGAGCAACGCGGCGGCTACGTCGAAGTCGACCGTTCCGCCACGCTGGACTGGGAAGCCCTGCGCAAGAAGATCGCCAAAGACGGCATGCGCAACTCCAACTGCGTCGCCATCGCCCCGACGGCCACGATTTCCAACATCATCGGCGTGGACGCCTGCATCGAGCCCTGCTTCGGCAACCTCTCGGTCAAGTCCAACCTGTCCGGCGAATTCACGGTCATCAACCACTACCTGGTGCGCGACCTCAAGCGCCTGAACCTGTGGGACGACGTGATGGTGGTGGACCTGAAGCACTTTGACGGATCGCTGCGCCCCATCGACCGCGTGCCGCAAGACGTCAAGGCGCTGTACGCCACGGCGTTTGAAATTGAGACCTCCTGGATTGTCGAAGCCGCAGCGCGCCGCCAGAAATGGATCGACCAGGCCCAATCGCTCAATATCTATATGGCGGGTGCCTCGGGCAAGAAGCTCGATGACACCTACAAGCTGGCCTGGTTGCGCGGCCTGAAGACCACCTACTACCTGCGCACGCAGAGCGCGACGCACGCCGAGAAATCAACCGTGACCGCAGGCAAGATGAACTCGGTTTCTTCCAGCACGGCCACCGCAAGCAGCGGCATGAGCGCGCTCGAAGCGGCTGCTGCCGCAGCGCAAGCGCAGATGAATGCAACGCCGGCAACCGACATCAAGTTCTGCGCGATCGATGACCCGGGATGCGAGGCCTGCCAGTAAAAAAACTTTGAATCGCGCAGTCACCCGGCCGCGCGATTCGATGTATATGAGCAACACAATTTTGTAGCGATGTGAATGAACACTTTTCATTTTGTATCGCTGCTTTCATAATCCCAAAGTATTGGAAACCTCTATGTTGACCTGGGACGAAGAAGTCAAACCATCTTTGCAAACATCTCATAACAGCGGCACGCCCGAAGGCCGCTCGATGGAACTTCCGCCTCTTTCTTTGAACCCCGCCGGGCAACCCCAAGCGCAAGTGCGCATGCTCAACGACGGCGCGTTCACACCCGCACCCGCTGCCATCTCTTCTACCCCTTCTGCTCCTGCAGCAGAACCCGCCAAGGCGCAGCGCGTCAAGGCCTCCGACAAGCGCATCATCAACGGCCAGACCGACGTCAACCAGCTGGTGCCCTTCAAATACAAATGGGCCTGGGAAAAATACCTCGCCACCTGCGCCAACCACTGGATGCCGCAGGAAGTGAACATGACGCGCGACATCGCGCTCTGGAAAGACCCGAACGGCCTGACCGAAGACGAGCGCCGCCTGGTCAAGCGCAACCTGGGTTTCTTTGTCACGGCCGATTCGCTGGCCGCCAACAACATCGTGCTGGGCACCTACCGCCACATCACGGCGCCCGAGTGCCGCCAGTTCCTGCTGCGCCAGGCATTCGAAGAAGCCATCCACACCCACGCTTACCAGTACATCACCGAGTCGCTGGGCCTGGACGAAGCCGAGATCTTCAACGCCTACAACGAAGTCCAGTCCATCAAGGACAAGGACCAGTTCCTGATCCCTTTCATTGAAGTCATCTCCAACCCCCACTTCAAGACCGGTACGCCCGAAGCCGACCAGACGCTGCTCAAGTCGCTGATCGTGTTTGCCTGCCTGATGGAGGGTTTGTTCTTCTATGTGGGCTTCACGCAGATTCTTGCGCTGGGCCGCCAGAACAAGATGACCGGCGCCGCCGAGCAATACCAGTACATCCTGCGCGACGAGTCGATGCACTGCAACTTCGGCATCGACCTGATCAACCAGCTGAAGCTGGAAAACCCCCATCTCTGGACCGCAGAGTTCAAGGCCGAGATCAAGGCCTTGTTCATGAAAGCCGTCGAACTGGAATACCGCTACGCCGAAGACACCATGCCGCGCGGCGTGCTCGGCCTCAATGCCTCCATGTTCAAAGGCTACCTCCGCTACATTGCCAATCGCCGCGCCACGCAGATCGGACTTGAAACTCTCTTCCCCAACGAGGAGAATCCGTTCCCGTGGATGAGCGAAATGATCGACCTGAAGAAAGAGCGCAACTTCTTTGAAACCCGTGTGATCGAGTACCAGTCCGGTGGTGCACTTTCCTGGGATTGATTGAAAAACGCCCGAACAATGATTTTAAGAATTGCAATGACCAATGACGCTGCCGAAGAGCACGCGTTGGGCTTTGCTCCTGTGTTCGCGGCGCTGGGACCGGTTTATCCGGGGCCCAACGCCGTGAATCGCTTTACGTACTCCAACCGTGAAGTGCTCTTTGCAACGTGATCAAGGAGAAAACTATGGCAACTGCGAAAAAAACTGCGGCTAAAAAAGCTGCTCCAAAGAAAGCCCCTGCTAAAAAAGTAGCGGCTAAGAAGGCTCCTGCGAAAAAAGCAGCAGCGAAAAAAGCTCCGGCTAAAAAAGCTCCAGCGAAAAAAGTAGCGGCCAAGAAGCCAGCTGCGAAAAAATCGCCAGCGAAAAAGCCAGCAGCCAAGAAGGTAGCGGCCAAGAAGCCAGCGGCGAAGAAAGCCGCAGCTAAAAAGCCAGCAGCCAAGAAGGCCGCGAAAAAGGTAGCGAAGAAACCAGCGGCCAAGAAAGCCGCTGCGAAAAAGCCTGCCGCCAAGAAAGCAGCGAAAAAGCCCGCTGCGAAGAAAGCCGCGAAAAAACCTGCTGCCAAAGCTGCCAAAGCACCTGCTGTAGCGGCTGCCCCTGCGGCTCAGACAACCCTGAACCCGCAAGCTGCCTGGCCGTTTCCAACAGCCAGCAAGCCGTAAGCAGTAAGGTATTTCTGCTTGGAGCCCGATATCGAAAGATGTCGGGCTTTTTTCATTGCCGGGCCGCCCCAAAATGAAAAGCGCCCCCTCAGGGGGCAGCGAGCACACGAAGTGAGGGAGCGTGGGGTTATTTTTCATGCCCGTGCAGTTTTCACAGCTGCCCGGCCTCTTCACATACCCGCCGCCATGAACATACCCCCTGCACCACCCGACCTGCCCTTCATGCGCACGGAAAAGAACGGCGATGTGCTGCTGGACGTGCACGTCGTGCCGAATGCCGCCAGAACCCAAGCCATGGGACTGCATGGTGAGGCCGGAGATCTGGCGCTGCGCCTGCGGCTGCAGGCGCCTCCCGTAGACGGCAAAGCCAACCAGGCGCTGGTGAAGTGGTTGGCCGGTTGCCTGGGTGTACCCCAACAGGCGGTCACGCTGGCGCGCGGCGAGACCTCCAGGCGCAAGCAGCTGCGCGTGCAAGCTTTGGCGGCAAGCCAGGCCACATGGGATGAATTGGTGAAGGCTGCGGGCAGGCCCGCGCCATAAGGACGCAATCAGCAAACGGGCAGCGCAGCGGTTAAATTGCTATTAATTTAATAGCTATAACCCAAGGTACGGATTGGGCTAGGCAGCGATTTGTTCAGCAGTCAGGGTGTAATTCTGGCCGCCGCGCGTGGCGATCTTGAGCGCACCCACCCGGTTACCCAGCGCGGCGCAACGCGCCAGCGACCAGCCCTGCTCCAGGCCAAACAGCAGTGCGCCGCGAAAGGCATCGCCACAGCCGGTCGGATCGACCACTTCTGTGGCCTTCACAGGCGGTACCAGCGTTTTTTCGCCGGCCACCCAGACTTCGCAGCCCTCGGCGCCCAGCGTCACCACCAGGCCCTCCACCCTGCGCGACAACTCGGCGCACGACAGACCCGTGCGGTCGCAAAGCATTTTGGCTTCGTAATCATTGACCGTCACCCAGGTCGCCAGCTCGACAAAATGCGCCAGCTCCTTGCCGTCAAACATGGGCAGGCCCTGGCCCGGGTCAAACACAAAAGGAATGCCGGCCGCCTTGAACTGTTCTGCGTGCTGAAGCATCGCGTCGCGGCCATCGGGAGCAATGATGCCCAGCTTGATGTCGCTGCGGGCCTCGATGCGGGTCACATGGGCCTGCATCATCGCGCCGGGGTGGAAGGCCGTGATCTGGTTGTTGTCGCGGTCGGTCATGATCATGGCTTGCGCGGTGTAGGTATCGCCGACCTGGCGGACGAACTCGGTGCTGACGCCCAGGGTTTTCATGCGTTCCACATACTCGGCGCCGTCGGTGCCGACGGTGGCCATGGGCAGCGGTTTGCCGCCGAGCTGGCGCAGGCTGTAGGCAATGTTGCCGGCGCAGCCGCCGAACTCACGGCGCAGGGCCGGCACCAGGAAAGACACATTGAGGATGTGCAACTGGTCGGGCAGGATCTGCTCGGAAAAGCGCCCCTCAAAAGTCATGATGGTGTCAAACGCCAGGGAGCCACAGATAACAGCAGACATTCAGTTCTCTCTCGTATCAATCAGGGATAAAAAGCCAGGACGCGGTAGCCGGCAACCCGCAAGGGGCCGCCGGGCGCAGGGGAAGGGGAAGAAGATGCCGAAGCAGGCGCCGGCGCAGCCGCGTCGCCGGAGACTTTCATGACGACCACACCCGCCAGGTCCGACTGTGCGGCCAGCGTAGCGCTTTTGGCGCCAAACTGCGCCGGCGTGAGGATGCGGCGCACGATGGCCTGGTCCTGTGTGTCGGTCAGCGTGACTTCCAGCGACGGCATTTCAAGCACCACCACGCCGGTGTTCTTGAGGGTAAAACTGAGCCGGTAGGCGTCGGGGCCGAGACGGTTGAAACTGGAACTGTCGATCACCAGCGCCTCGATATGGCGGGGCGCGCGTATCTGGCACTGCAGCGGGCCGCAAATCGCCTGGAGCGCCGGAACCAGGCGCGGCTCCAGCGCCGCCAGCGTGTCCCGCTGCTGCACGCCCCATTGCAGCACCAGGGCCGCCAGCAGCAACAAGGACAGCAAAGCCAGCGACCAGCGTGTCGACGCCTTCTTCCAGAAGGCCTTGCGCCGCGCATCCCGCACAAAAGAAACATCGTGCTCCACGCGTATGCGCGAGTCCGGCATGCCGGAGTCCACATCCGAGAAAAGGAAGCTTGAATCGTCTTCGGGCGTTGGCCGCACCATGGCCGGCTGCCGGGGCAGCGGCGCCGGGGGCAGCGAATCATCATCGAGCTCCACCGGATCCAGCTGGCGTTCCTGCTGCGCCCGCTTCCAGCGCACGGGGTCAAAGTCGGCGGCGCTGTCCTGGGCTTCAACGGGTCCGGCCCGCATGGGCCGCTGCGGCGCCCTGTCGGCAAACGACCGGGCAGGTGCCCAGTCATCGGGGTGAAGGCCTGCAGGCTCTGTGTCGGCGGTGGCTTGCGGGGTGGAAGGAGGGCCGGGTTCCGGCAGTGGCTGCGGCGCGGTGTCGGCCAGCGGGGCGGATGACGTTGCCAGCGACGACATATCGCGGGGCAGCAGATGGGCCGAAGCGTCAAAGACTTCGGCGCAATGCCCGCATCGCACCCAGCCCTGCGAGACTTTGAGTTGATCGGTCACGACTTTGAACATCGTGCCGCATGCGGGGCAGCGCGTAATCAGGCTCATTTAGCGCTGTATTGTAGGGGTGCAGGCCGCTGCTGACGGCCCGTGGCGAGCTGGAGCGCGGGAATGCCTAAAAGGCCGCGGTCATCAGGATCCAGCCCTCTTGCGTGTCATGCACGGTGAGCCGGCAGTAAGGCGCATAGGCCTCCTTGAGCTCTTCGGCCTGGCGGTCAAGAATGCCGGCCAGCACCAGGTGCCCGCCTTTGTCGACATGCGAACACAGCAGCGGCGCCAGCACCTTGAGCGGCGTGGCAAGGATGTTGGCCAGCACCGTCTGGTACTTGCCGGTGGCCTTCTCGGGCAGACCTGCCTTGAGCACCACGTGGTTGGCCTCGGCATTGGCCCAGGTCGACTCGACGGCGGCCTGATCGATATCGACAGCGTCGATGTCGGTTGCGCCGAACTTCGCCGCGCCAATGGCCAGAATGCCCGAGCCGCAGCCGTAGTCCAGGACACGGCCGAGATCTTTGCCGGCGGAACCCTGGCCCGCGATCCAGCGCAGGCACATGCGCGTGGTGGGATGGGTTCCGGTGCCAAACGCCAGGCCCGGATCCAGGCGAATCAGCTGTTTGGCCTCTGCGGGCGGCTCATGCCAGGTCGGCACGATCCAGAATTCGGGCGTGATGTCGACCGGCGCGAACTGCGATTGCGTCAGTCGCACCCAGTCCTGGTCGGGCACCGGCTGAATGGCCACCACCCGGCAACCGGCGAAAAAATCTTGCGCCGCCAGCACGCCGGCGGCGTCACGCGCCAGGGCTTCGGTGGCAAACAGCGACACGATGCGCGAGCGCTCCCAGCCCGCCTTGGGCGGCGGCATGTCCGGCTCGCCAAACAGCGCCTGCTCCGCCGGCGTCTGCGCATCGGCATCTTCCACCGACACGCTGAGCGCATCCAGCGCGTCCAGCGCCTCGCTCAGGATTTCGACTTCGTCGACGGGGGTCAGCAGGATCAGTTCAAACATGGTTTATTGCCTCGCAGGAAGCTCTACGCCGAGGAGCACGGTATTCAATTCCAGCATGAGCCGCGGAACCGGCTTTGCCGGGCCGCAGGGCGGGCGGCCCCCTCGGGGGGCAGCGACCCACACGAAGTGGGGGAGCGTGGGGGCTAACGTTCTCGCTTGGACAGCCACTCTTCGAGGTAATGAATATTCGTGCCGCCGTCCATGAACTTGGCATCCACCATCAGCTCGCGGTGCAGCGGGATGTTGGTGTTGATGCCTTCGACCACGGTCTCGGCCAGCGCCGTGCTCATGCGGGCCAGCGCCTGCTCGCGCGTGTCGCCGTGCACGATGATCTTGCCGATCATCGAGTCGTAGTTGGGCGGCACGAAGTAGTTGGCGTAAATATGCGAGTCCACCCGCACGCCCGGCCCGCCCGGCGTGTGCCAGGTCGTGATGCGGCCCGGCGAAGGGACAAACTTGTACGGGTCTTCCGCGTTGATGCGGCATTCGATCGAATGGCCCTTGAGCTCGATGTCGCGCTGGGCGAAAGGCAGCTTTTCACCGGCGGCCACCATGATCTGGGTGCGCACGATGTCCACGCCGGTGATCCACTCGGTGACCGGGTGCTCCACCTGCACGCGGGTGTTCATCTCGATGAAGTAGAACTCGCCGTTTTCGTAGAGGAACTCAAAGGTGCCCGCGCCGCGGTAGCCGATCTTCTTGACGGCGGCGACGCAACGCTCGCCGATGCGCTCGATCAGCTTGCGCGGAATGCCGGGCGCTGGCGCTTCTTCAATGACTTTCTGGTGGCGCCGCTGCATGGAGCAGTCGCGCTCGCCCAGCCAGACCGCGTTTTTGTGCTGGTCGGCCAGGATCTGGATTTCGATGTGCCGCGGGTTCTGGAGAAACTTCTCCATGTAGACCTCGGGGTTGCCGAAAGCCGCGCCGGCTTCGGCCTTGGTGGTCTGCACCGCGTGCAGCAAGGCCGCCTCGGTGTGCACCACACGCATGCCTCGCCCGCCGCCGCCGCCCGCCGCCTTGATGATGACGGGGTAGCCGATCTGTTTGGCGGTGCGCTTGATGAAGACCGCGTCGTCGGGCAATGCGCCTTCGGAGCCGGGCACGCAGGGCACGCCGGCCTTGATCATGGTTTGCTTGGCCGAAACCTTGTCGCCCATGATGCGGATGGATTCGGGCGTGGGGCCGATGAACTTGAAGCCGCTTTTTTCTACCCGTTCGGCGAAGTCGGCGTTTTCGCTCAGGAAGCCGTAGCCGGGGTGAATCGCTTCAGCATCCGTCACCTCGGCGGCCGAGATGATGGCCGGCATGTTGAGGTAGCTGTCTTTGGAGGGCGCCGGGCCGATGCAGACCGACTCGTCCGCCAGCTTGATGTATTTCGCCTCGCGGTCGGCCTCGGAATAGACCATCACGGCCTTGACGCCGAGTTCGCGGCAGGCGCGCTGGATGCGCAACGCGATCTCTCCGCGGTTGGCGATCAGTATTTTCTTGAACATGCGTCGGTAAGCCTGGTTTGAAAAAGGGGGCGAAGCGCCCGCTTACTCAATGATGAAGAGCGGTTGGCCGTATTCGACAGCCTGGCCGTTTTCCGAAAGAATCTTGGTGACCGTGCCGGATTTGTCGGCTTCGATCTCGTTGAGGATCTTCATGGCCTCGATGATGCAGATGGTCTCGCCTTCCTTGACGACGCTGCCCAGTTCGACAAAAGGCTTGGCGCCGGGGCTGGCGGAGCGGTAGAAGGTGCCCACCATGGGCGACTTGACGGCATGGCCGGCCGGTGCGGCGGGGGCGGCTTCAGCCACCGGGGCAGCGGGGGCGCCTGCTGCGGGGGCCGCAGCGGGAGCTGCTACCATGGCAACCGGCTGCTGCATCACGAGCGGGGCGCCGCTGGACTTGACGATACGCACCTTGCCTTCGGCTTCGGTGATTTCCAGTTCAGACACGTTGGACTCCGAAACGAGGTCGATCAGGGTCTTGAGTTTTCTTAAATCCATGGGTTCTCTCCAACGACGGTAGATGCTGGCGCGAGGGTTTCAGCGCAGCGTCTGAATAAAAGCGTGGAAACCGGGCAAGCGCATCGCCAACACCGATCTCTCTTCTTTTTTCATTTACTTCCTGCTTTTGTGCCCTAAAGCACTTATCAGTTTATTACTGCAGGCACCAACCAGGTGGCCGGGCCTGTGAGAGCGCAGAGTGTACATCAAGCTGGAGGGCCTCCCAAGCCCCTGACGGCAACCCTGGCAGACCATTAGTAAGCGCCTATACCGCGGCTGTTCGGTGCAGCTCGCAGCGCGTTCCCGTCAGTTAGACCAAAGATACCAGCAACAGCTATTTCAGCTTGGCCCAAAGCGCCAGTTCTTCGGGCAAGACCTGGCCGATCTTGCGGTGAAGCAGCTCGCCGGTGGCGCTGAACACCACCGTAAAAGGCAGGCTGCCGGCGAGGTTGCCCAGCGATTTGCTGAGCTCGGTGCCGCCCATCCCGGCCATGCCGACCGGAAAATGCAGCGGTGTCGCTTTCAGCCAGTCCCTCACCTTGCTGGGCTGGTCGACCGCCAAACCGACGATTTGAATGTTTTTATCGCGGTTTTCCTGGTAGAAGTAATCCAGTAAAGGCAACTCCTCCACGCACGGCGGGCACCAGGTCGCCCAGAAATTGACCAGCAGGAGCTTGCCCCGAAAACTGCTCATGGACAGGTTTTTGCCGTCGGGCGTGTCGAAATTCAGGCTCCAGAAGGCGTCGGTCGCGCTGCCCGCCGTGCCGCCGGGAGCCTTGGCCACGACCTTTTCATCCACCGCGTGGGGCTGGAATTTCCACCAGGCGACGCCCGCGCCGGCCAGGCCGGCCACAACGGCGGTGCCGCCATAAAGCATGTTTCTGCGATTCACGAGTTCTCGGCTCCGGGTTGGGGGGACAGCAATTTTTGCACGGCGGCCAGGTCGCCTCGGGGGCTGCGGCCTTTGGTGTCGGGCCTCAGGGCGCCGCGCAGGTCGTCATGGTCATACACCATCAGGTGCACACCCACGGTTTCGTTTAGAGGTTTGCACACACTTCGCAAACTGAGCGCTTCCACGCTGTCGCCGGTAAAACCGGTGACGGTGCGCGGCTCGTAGTCCACATTGTGCTCAATCAGCGCGATCTCGGCCGATTTGGGGTCGTCGCAAAAAAGCTGGATATAGATATCAGACAGCCGGGTGGCCGTGCCGTGCCAGACGGCGCCTCCCAGATAGGGCCGGAACTGCGCCAGCCGCTCCATCCAGGTCAAGGCCAGCTCACGCAGCGCGGTCAGCTCGGCCGGCTGGGTGTCGGCGCAGAACAGCGCGATGTATTCACGCACCGCGTCTTCCAGCTCGTCGTTGCCCGGCAACTCGGTGCGCGCGGGCAGCGCCATCTGCTTGACGGCGCGGCGTTTGGCCGGGCCGTACTCCAGCCCTTCTTCCACGACCATGGCGGCGGCCGTGGCGGCGATTTCGGATTTGAGGGTGTGTGGGGTCAAGGTCGGCTGGCGTGGGCCAGTGATAGGAGTGAAGCAGATGCGGGCGAAACGATTGTGCCCGGGTTAGGCCACCGTTGCGGCCTAAAGTTCACGGCAAACAGCTGAAGGCGTGGTTGCTATGAAATCAGGAGCTAAAAGCCAAGGCAGCACCTGGGCCGGAGGCCTTTTTTACTTGAAACCCCCGGGAGCCGGAGGAGCCCCGGCCTGCCGGGCGGCAAAACGCCCTGCCTAGAATACGGGCCATGCACATACATATTCTGGGAATCTGCGGCACTTTCATGGGCGGCCTGGCCGCCCTGGCGCGGGAGGCGGGGCACAAAGTCACGGGTTGCGACACCGGCGTCTACCCGCCCATGAGCGACCAGCTGCGGGCCCTGGGCATTGAACTGATCGAAGGCTATAGCGCCGACCAGATGGCGTTTGAGCCCGATGTGTTTGTGATCGGCAACGTCGTGTCACGGGCCCGCCAGCCGGACGGCAGCCCACGGTATCCATTGATGGAAGCCATCCTCAACAGCGGCAAGCCCTACACGAGCGGTCCGCAGTGGCTGTCTGGCCACGTGTTGCACCACCCAACCCACCACGCCACCGGCCCGCGCCATGTGCTGGCCGTGGCCGGCACGCACGGCAAGACCACCACGACCGCCATGCTGACCTGGATCCTGGAGCAGGCCGGCCTCAAGCCGGGTTTTCTGGTGGGCGGCGTGCCGCTGAACTTCGGCGTGTCGGCCCGGCTGGGCGAAGGCAACGCCTTTGTGATCGAGGCCGACGAGTACGACACCGCGTTTTTCGACAAGCGCAGCAAGTTTGTGCATTACCGCCCGCGCACCGCCGTGCTGAACAACCTGGAGTTCGACCACGCCGACATCTTTGACGACCTGGCGGCCATCGAGCGGCAGTTTCACCACCTGGTGCGCACCGTGCCTTCGCAGGGGCGCGTGGTCGTCAACGCCGCCGAAGCCAGCCTGCAGCGCGTGCTGGCCCAGGGCTGCTGGAGCGAGCAGGTGCTTTTCGGCGGTGGCACACTGAATAAAGACGGCTTTACCGCCCAGGGCGAGCCGCATGACTTCAAGGTGCTGAAAGCCGGGCAGGCCGTGGCCCATGTGCAATGGGGCATCAGCGGCGTGCACAACCAGCTCAATGCACTGGCCGCCATCGCCGCGGCCGAGCATGTCGGCGTGGCGCCCGAAGCCGCCGCCCAGGCGCTGGCCTCCTTCCAGAACGTCAAGCGCCGCATGGAAGTGCGCGGCGTGGTGAAGAAACCCGGCGGCGACATCACGGTGTACGACGACTTCGCCCATCACCCGACCGCCATCCACACCACGGTGGACGGCCTGCGCCGCCAGATCAAAAGCGCCGGCAAGGGCGGCGAACGCATCCTGGCGATTTTCGAGCCGCGCAGCAACACCATGAAACTGGGCGCCATGACGGCCCAGCTGCCCTGGAGCCTGGAGCAGGCCGACCTGGCGTTTTGCCACGCCGGCGGGCTGGACTGGGATGCGCGCGCCGCACTCGCGCCCATGGGTGACCGCGCGCAGGTCGCTGGCACCATCGATCAGCTGGTTGGGCAGGTGCTGGCCGCGGTGCGGCCCGGTGACCATTTGCTGTGCATGAGCAACGGCGGGTTTGGCGGGATTCACGCCAGGCTGCTGGCGGCGCTGCAAGCGTGATGAACAGCCTTACGGATTCAAACCCGGTTTGCTATTAATTTGATAGCTACCAGTTCATGATTGGCATGGGCTGGAGGCTTAAATCGCTTAAGAAAAAGCGAACGCCGCAGGGGCGCTAGAAACTGATGCTGAGCGTGGCGACGTCGACATGCACAACGGGCTTGCCCAGCGCCGCACTCGAAGCCCGGGCAAATTCCTGGGCCCATTTGGCCTCGGCAAACTTCGCCGGCCCGGCCGCCTGGGCCACCACCACGACCTTGTCGGCCGTCAGCAGCTTGCCGGTGGGCCGCAGCGGCTCGCAGCCCATTTGCGTGAACTGGTCGTCCAGCCACCAGCGCGCCACATCGTGCGGCATGGGCTGCACTTCGTTGAGGTCCAGCCGCACGGGCGGGCTGTCTTTGAAGGTCACGCTGACTTCGCTGCGCATGGCCGGCTCCTGGTAGGCAGATGCTGCATGTTCGGCGATCTGCGGGCGCGCGGCATTCGCACTTACCCGCAAGATGCCGGCGGCCTCTTCGTTGCTTCTTACTTGGCGGCGCGACGCTTGAGCACGGCGGCAGACAGCACTTCCAGCACGTCCAGAGAATCGCCCCAGCCCAGGCAGGCGTCGGTGATGCTTTTGCCGTATTCCAGCGCTTTGGCGTCGTCCTTGCCGGGGGTGAATTTCTGCGCGCCGGGGTTGAGGTGGCTTTCCACCATCAGGCCGAACACATGGCGCGAGCCGCCCGCCACCTGGCCGGCGATGTCGCGCGCCACGTCGACCTGCTTTTCATGCTGCTTGGAGCTGTTGGCGTGGCTGCAGTCCACCATCAGCGTGGCCGGCAGTTTGGAGGCTTCGAGTTCCTTGCAGGCCGCCGCGACGCTGGCCGCGTCGTAGTTGGGCGCCTTGCCGCCGCGCAAAATCACGTGACAGTCCTTGTTGCCGTTGGTCTGCACGATGGCGACCTGGCCGTTTTTGTGCACCGACAAAAAGTGGTGGCCGCGGGCAGCCGCCTGGATGGCGTCCGTCGCAATGCGGATGTTGCCGTCGGTGCCGTTCTTGAAGCCGATGGGCGCCGACAGGCCCGAAGCCAGCTCGCGGTGCACCTGGCTTTCGGTCGTGCGCGCACCGATGGCGCCCCAGGAAATCAGGTCGCCGATGTACTGCGGCGAGATCACGTCGAGGAACTCGCTGCCGGCGGGCAGGCCCAGGCGGTTGATGTCGATCAGCAGCTGGCGCGCGATGCGCAGTCCTTCGTCGATGCGGAAGGTTTCGTCGAGGTAGGGGTCGTTGATCAGGCCCTTCCAGCCGACGGTGGTGCGCGGCTTTTCGAAGTAGACGCGCATCACGATTTCCAGCGAGCCTTCGTACTTCTTGCGCTGCTCGACCAGCTTGCGGGCGTATTCCAGCGCGGCCATCGGGTCATGGATGGAGCAAGGCCCGACGACGACAAGCAGGCGGTCGTCCTTGCCCTGGATGATGTTGTGGATGCTTTTGCGGGTTTTGCTGATCAGCGTCTCGACGGCGGTGCCGCGGATCGGGAAAAAGCGGATGAGATGCTCGGGAGGGGGTAGCACGGTGATGTCCTTGATGCGTTCGTCGTCGGTCTGGCTGGTCTTTTCGACGGTCGCATACCAGTTGTCGCTGGCGGAGGTGGGCTTGGCATTCATCGGAGTTTTCCTTTTCTTTCGGGCTATCAATCAGGTCGTCGGTGTCGGGTCATCTGGAAATTGGAACGGGCAAAAAAAAACCGCCGGAGGCCGGCGGTTTTTGGAGAATCGGTGCGTTTTATCGGGTCACGCGTTGATCTCTCTACCGCCGGAAGCGCTTGAGAACCAAAAGTAACCGAAGTAAAACTTGGCCGAATTCATAAGCTGAAATGTAGCACAGGTCAAAAAGTGGCCAATTCAGGGCCTGTTCAGGCGGTTCCGCCCACCGTCAGGCCGTCGATGCGCAGAGTCGGCTGGCCGACGCCGACCGGCACGCTCTGGCCTTCCTTGCCGCAGGTGCCCACGCCGCTGTCCAGCGCCATGTCGTTGCCCATCATGGTGACGCGGGTCAGCGCGTCGGGACCATTGCCGACAATCGTCGCGCCTTTGACCGGATACAGGATCTTGCCGTTTTCAACCCAGAAGGCTTCGCTGGCCGAAAACACGAACTTGCCCGAGGTGATGTCGACCTGGCCGCCGCCGAAGTTGGTGGCGTACAGGCCTTTTTTGATGCTGGCCACGATTTCTTCGGGCTGCTTGTCGCCGCCCAGCATGTAGGTGTTGGTCATGCGCGGCATGGGCACGTGGGCGTAGCTTTCGCGGCGGCCGTTGCCGGTGGGTTTGACCTTCATCAGGCGCGCATTGAGCGAGTCCTGGATATAGCCCTTCAAAATTCCGTCTTCGATCAGCACATTGCGCTGGCTGGCGTTGCCTTCGTCATCGACGTTGAGCGAGCCGCGGCGGTCGGCAATCGTGCCGTCGTCCAGCACCGTGACGCCCTTGGCTGCCACGCGCTGGCCGATCTTGCCGGAAAACGCGCTGGAGCCCTTGCGGTTGAAGTCGCCTTCCAGGCCGTGGCCGATGGCTTCGTGCAGCAGGATGCCGGGCCAGCCCGAGCCCAGCACCACCGTCATTTCACCGGCCGGCGCGGGCCGCGCATCGAGGTTGGTCAGCGCGGCTTTCACCGCGTCGTTCACATATTCGGCGATCTGCGCGTCATCAAAGTAAGCCAGGCCAAATCGCCCGCCGCCGCCGCCCGAACCGACTTCGCGCCGGCCTTTTTGTTCGGCGATCACCGTCACGCTCAGGCGCACCAGCGGGCGCACATCGGCGGCCAGCGTGCCGTCGGCGCGCGCCACCATCACCACGTCGTATTCACTGGCCAGCCCCGCCATCACCTGCACGATGCGCGGGTCCTTGGCCTTGGCGAGCTTTTCAACTTTCTCCAGCAGCTTGACCTTGGCGGTGCTGTCCAGCGTGGCGATCGGGTCCAGGCCCTGGTAGAGCGAGCGGCTGCCGGCGATGCGGCTGGCGGGCGTCTTCACGCGGGCCGATTTGCCGCCTGCGGAAATGCTGCGCACCGTGCGGGCGGCATCGAGCAGCGAGGCTTCGGAAATATCGTCGGAATAGGCAAATGCGGTTTTTTCGCCGCTCACGGCGCGCACACCCACGCCCTGGTCGATGCTGAAGGAGCCGGTCTTCACGATGCCTTCTTCCAGGCTCCAGCCTTCGCTGCGGGTGTACTGGAAGTAGAGGTCGGCATCGTCGGCGCCGTGGGAGGTGATTTCACCCAGTGCACGGCTCAAATGCGCCTGCGTGAGGCCGAAAGGCGCCAGCAGCAGCTTTTCAGCGATCTCCAGCCGCCCCGAGGTGGACGCCGCCGTCGGCTTGGCCGTCGATGAGGCCGTGGACTTGTTGGAGGCGGAGGCGGGGGTGGAGCGAAGTGAGGTCATTGGGCCATTGTAGGCAGTCTGCGCTGCCTGACATGCCCCATGGGCATTGCCCGCCACGCTCAGGATTTGCCGGCCAGGTGCTTGAGATGCTTGAAAAGGGCCGCGTCGTCCTCACCCGCCAACCCGGCCTGGTGCGCTTCGGCAAAAACCCGGCTGGCGCGCAGGCCCAGCGGGCCGTCAAACCCGGCCGCGCGGGCGGCCTCCATGGCCAGGCGGGTGTCTTTTTCAAGCAATGTCACGTGCGCGCGGGGCGCGTAGTCGCCGGCAATCGCTCGGCGCATGCGGTCCGACCCAATCCAGCTCTGCCCGCTGGATTGCTCGATCACGTCCAGCGTGGTGCCCAGGTCCAGCCCCAGCCGGCCAGCCAGCGCCAGCGCTTCGGCGGCGCCCACCAGGTTGATGCCCGCCAGCAGGTTGTTAACCAGCTTGGTGCGGGCGCCGTCGCCGGGCTTTTGGCTGATGCGAAACACCTTGGCTGACAAGGCCTGCAGCAACTCAGCCTGCTGCGCATAGACCTCGTCCGCGCAGGCCAGCATCAGGCTCATGGTGCCGTCGCGGGCCCGCGCGGGCCCGCCGGACATGGGCGCGTCCAGCGTGTGCACACCGCGTGCCGCCAGTCGGCTGGCGAAAGATTCAACGTCTTGGGGCGAGATCGTCGGGCACAGCATCACGGCATGGCCGGGTTGCAGCATGCGGGCCAGGCCCTGGCCGTCAAACAGCACGTCTTCGGTTTGCGCGGCGTCGACCACGCAGATGATGAAAGCCAGTGAATCGGCCGAAGCTTCGGCGGGGGAGTCAATGGCCACAGCGCCCAGCGCCACCATATCGGCCACCTTGCCCTCGTCGATGTCGCAGACCTGCACGCTCCAGCCCTGGCTCAGCAGGTTGGCCGCCATGCCGCCGCCCATATTGCCGACCCCAATCACGGTCACGAGTCTGGGGTTCACGGCAAGACTCCGTTCAGGACTGCACCAGCCGTTTGGCCTTGGCGATCGACATCAGCATGCCGATGGCCAGGCCCAGCGTGACCATGGCGGTGCCGCCGTAGCTGATAAAGGGCAAGGGCACGCCCACGACAGGCAGGATGCCGCTGACCATGCCCATGTTGACAAACGCATAGGTGAAAAAAATCATGGTCAGCGCGCCGGCCAGCAGGCGCGCAAACAGCGTCGGGGCCTCCAGCGCAATCGCCAGCCCGCGCAGGATGAGGAAGATGAATCCGGCGATCAGAAGCAGGTTGCCCAGGAGGCCGAATTCTTCGGAATAGGCCGCAAAGATGAAGTCGGTGGTGCGCTCGGGGATGAACTCCAGGTGCGTCTGGGTGCCGGCCATAAAACCCTTGCCGGTGATGCCGCCGGAGCCGATGGCGATCATGCCCTGGATGATGTGAAAGCCCTTGCCCAGCGGGTCGCGCGAAGGGTCCAGCAGCGTGCAGATGCGCTGCTGCTGGTAGTCGTGCAGGACGGGCCAGCGCATGCCGTCGGCGCACAGCTGCGGCTCAAACCACACCAGCAGGAACATGCCGGTCAGCCCCAGCAGCACCGGCGGCACGATCAGCTTCCAGCTCAGGCCCGCAAAAAAGATGACGGCCAAACCTGCAGCCAGCACCAGCAGCGAGGTGCCCAGGTCAGGCTGCTTCATGATCAGCCCGACCGGGATGATCAGCAGCAGCCCTGCCGCCAGGAAGTCCAGCGGGCGCAACTGGCCTTCGCGTTTCTGGAACCACCAGGCCAGCATCAGCGGCATGGCGATCTTGAGGATTTCGCTGGGCTGGATGACCACGCCCACATTCAGCCAGCGCCGCGCGCCTTTCTTGGTGATGCCGAAAATCGCCACCGCGATCAGCAACGTGACGCCGGCGATGTACAGCGGCACGGCAAAGGCCATCAGGCGCTGCGGCGGGATTTGCGCCACCACAAACATGATGGCGCCGGCAATCAGCATGTTGCGGCCGTGGTCGACAAAACGGGTGCCGTGGTCGTAGCCCGACGAATACATGATCAACAGGCCCGCACAGGCCAGCAGGAAAACGGCAAAAGCCAGCAGCCCGTCAAAGCCCTGCAGCAAAGGCAGGGTTCGCTGGTAGAGGGAGGGTTTGTCGAAAACGGCAGACATGCCGCGATTATCCGCCAGCTCGATGGCCGGGCTGGTCGCCTTGCAGGGATTGCGACGATCACTGTGGGCATCGGATTGCTATCAAATAAATAGCGCAATACCTAACCACCATATGGGCTGGAGGCCGATTTTTCTTAAGAACCCGGCGCACCGCCTGAAAGCCTGCACTCAAACCCAGGCAAGGCGCAGGGCCCACCCGCCGTCTAACATGGCGCCATGCGCACCACCCACCTGCTTTACCTGCACGGCTTTCGCTCTTCGCCCCTGTCCACCAAAGCCAAAAAAATGGCGGCCCTGGTACAGGCGCGCCACCCGGCCGTGCGCTGGTGGTGCCCTCAACTGCCGGCCTCGCCCAAAGCCGCGCTGCAGATGATTCAGGATGAAATAACCGGCTGGCCGCGGCAGGCCGGCTACGAAAGCATGGCGGTGATCGGCTCGTCGCTGGGCGGGTTTTACGCCACCGCCGTGGCGGAGCGCACCGGCTGCCGCGCCGTGCTGCTGAATCCGGCCGTGGAGCCGGCGCGCGACCTGGCCGGTTATATCGGCGAACAAACGACCTGGCAAAACCCGAATGAACACTTCTTCTTCGAGCCGCACTTTGTGGACGAGCTCGAGGCCCAGCACGCCGGGCCGTTGAAGGCGCCCAAAAACTACTTCGCCGTGATCGCCAAGGGCGACGAGGTGCTGGACTGGCGCGAAATGACGGCGCGCTATGCGGGCGCGCGCATCAAGCTGCTGGAAGGCGGCGACCATGCACTGAGCGACTTTGACGCGCATGTGCCTGAAATTCTCGATTTCCTGGCTTTGGCCTGAAATCTCCCCGAACGGGGCCTGATTACACTAGTCCCAAGTCATCAAAGACACCAAAGGGATCCCGTTTTGTTTGTATTGTTTGAAGAAGCCGGCAAGTTTCTGGCCGGCCGCATTTTGTCCGAGAGCGACGCCTCGCTGCAGGTCGAGCTCGACTCGGGCAAGCGCGTGAAGGTCAAGGGCGTCAACGCCCTGCTGCGATTTGAAAAACCCTCGCCTGCCGACATGGTGGCCGCGGGCCAGAAATTGAGCCAGGACATCGAGCTCGACCTGGCCTGGGAATTTGCCAGCGAAGAAGAATTCGGTTTTGCCGACCTGGCGCGCGACTACTTCAGCGCCGACGGCAAGGCCGCCACGCTGGAGCAGCAGGCCGCCGCCCTCTTTCGCCTGTACGACGCGCCGCATTACTTTCGCCGCGCTGGCAAGGGCCGCTTCAAAAAAGCCCCCGCCGAAATCCTGCAGCAGGCGCTGGCCGCCATCGAGAAAAAGAAACAGATCGCAGCACAGATCACCGCCTGGGCCGAAGAACTGGGCCGCGGCGAATGTCCGGCGCCGGTGCGCGAGCAGCTGTACAAAATCCTTTTCAAGCCCGACAAAAACAGCGCTGAATACAAGGCTGTGGTCGAGGCCTCGCGCGCCACGCACACCGCGCCGCTCGATCTGCTGCAAAAGTCCGGCGCCATCGCTTCGCCCTACCAGTTCCACTGGAAGCGCTTTCTGTTTGAAAACTTCCCCAAGGGCACCGGCTTCCCCGCGCTGCAGGCGCCTGAAGTCAAGGACGAGCTGCCGCTTGCCGACGTGAAGGCGTTTTCCATCGACGACTCGGCCACCACCGAGATCGACGACGCGCTCTCCGTGCAAGGCCTGGGCAGTGGCACCGTCACGCTGGGCATCCACATCGCCGCCCCCGGCCTGGCCGTCTTGCCCGGCAGCCCGATTGACACCGTGGGCCGCGCGCGGCTGTCCACCGTCTACATGCCCGGCTACAAGCTGACCATGCTGCCCGACGAGATCGTCAAAAGCTACACGCTGCAGGAAGGCCGCAACTGCCCTTCCCTGTCGCTGTACATCACGCTGGACGAAGCCACGCTGGAGATCAAGGACAGCGTGACCCGGCTGGAGCAGGTGCCCATCGTCAGCAACCTGCGCCACGACGTGCTGGACAGCACTTTCACCGAGGCCTTTTTTGAAGCCGCGCAAACCACCCCTCCCACCGGCGTTGAGTGGGGCGTGGAGCTGAGCTTTTTGCACCGCCTGGCCAAACACCTGAAGGCGCAGCGCGAAGTCGCACGCGGCAAGCCCGAGAACTTCAACCGGCCCGATTACAACTTCCGCCTGGACAACCCCACGGGTGCCGAGCCCCAGGGCAACGAGGCCGTCAGCATCAGCACCCGCCAGCGCGGCGCGCCGCTGGATTTGATCGTGGCCGAGGCGATGATTCTGGCCAACAGCACCTGGGGCCAGTGGCTGGCCGAGCACGGTGTGCCCGGCATTTACCGCAGCCAGGCGAGCCTGGCGCCCGGCGTGAAGGTGCGCATGGGCACCAAGGCCTTGCCGCATGCGGGCCTGGGCGTGAAAAGTTATGCCTGGAGCACCTCGCCGCTGCGCCGCTACACCGACCTGGTCAACCAGTGGCAAATCATTGCCTGTGCGCGCCACGGCCGCACGGCCGCGCTGGCTGCCCCCTTCAAGCCCAAAGACGCCGAGCTGTTTTCCATCATCTCGGGTTTTGATGCGGCCTACAGCGCCTACAACGGTTTCCAGGCCGGTATCGAGCGCTACTGGACGCTCAAATACCTGCAGCAAAACAACATCACCGAGCTCACCGCCACCGCCTTCAAGGACAACCTGGTGCGCGCCGACGAGTTGCCACTGGTGCTGCCGGCCGTGGGTGCGCAGGGCCTGCCGCGCGGCGCGAAAGTGCGCGTCAAGCTGGGCGAGATCGACGAGATCACGCTGGATATTTCAGGCACGGTGATCGAGCGGCTGGATGTCGACATCGACGAGTCGCCGGACCCGCTGGGCGAGGAAGACGGCGAGTCCGAGATGGCGGCCGGCCCGATCTCGATTGCCGTCGATGTCAATGAGCCACAAACCGATGCCGCCGCTGCGGCCCCGGTGGCAGGTTGACACCGGAATGCATGCATAAGCCCCGATAATCTGCTCTGTGAAATCCCCGAGCACACTGCAAATCGCTTTAGGCGCATCCATCGCGTTCCACGTGGTGTTGCTGACGGTGCGTTTTGTCGACCCGGAGCGTTTTAACCGCGTCTTCCAGGACACGCCGCTGGAAGTGATCCTGGTCAACGCCAAGTCCAACGAAAAGCCGGATTTCGCCAAGGCCATTGCGCAGGCGTCCCTCGCCGGCGGCGGCGAGGCCGAAAAAGGCCGGGCCACTTCGCCGCTGCCGCCATCGGCCCTGATGGAGCTGGGCGACGCCACCGAAGACGCGCAGCGCAAGGTCGAGTCGCTGCAGGAGCAGCAAACCCAGCTGCTGGCGCAGATCAAGAAACAGCTGGCCTCCATGCCGCCGCCCGACCTGACGCAGCCCGCCAACAACCCCGCACAGGCCGAGCGCGAAGAAAAGCGCAAGCAGCTCATCAAGATCCTGGCCGAGATCGAACGCCGCATCAACGAAGAAAATGCACGGCCCAAAAAGCGCTACATCAGCCCGGCCACGCGCGAAGAGGTCTACGCCGTGTACTACGACGAGCTGCGCCGCAAGATCGAAGACAAGGGCACCGTCAACTTCCCCGAGCAGGCCGGCAAAAAACTGTATGGCGAGCTCACCATGGTCGTCACCGTGAATTTCGACGGCAGCGTGATCGACACCGAAGTCGTGCAGACCTCGGGCAACCTGACGCTGGACCGGCGCGCGCAAAGCATCGTGCGCGGTACCGGGCCTTTCGGTAAATTCAGCGACGCCATGCGCCGCAAGGCCGACCAGATCGTCGTGGTGTCGCGCTTCAAGTTCACGCGCGACGACACGCTTGAGACCAAACTCACGAGCCGTTGAGGTCGCGCCATGGATCAGTACTACGTCCTGGGCAACCCGATCGCGCACAGCAAATCGCCGCTGATCCACGCGCGCTTTGCCGAACTGACCGGCCAGACGCTGCAGTACGAACGCCTGCTGGTGCCGCTGGATGCCTTTGCCGCCACGCTGGCGCAACTGGCACAAGACGGCGTTAAAGGCTGCAACATCACCGTCCCTTTCAAACTTGAAGCCTTTGAAGCTGCCGCCACGCTGACCGACCGCGCGCAACTGGCCCGGGCCGCCAACACGCTCAAACTGGACGGCGGCCTCATCCATGCCGACAACACCGACGGCGTAGGCCTGGTGAACGACATCCAGAACAACGCCGGTGTTTCGCTGGCCGGGCGCGATGTGCTGCTGATAGGCGCGGGCGGCGCGGGGGCCGGTGCGCTGGCGCCGCTGCTGGCGGCCGGGCCGCGCCGGCTGGTGCTGGTCAACCGCACACGGGCCAAGGCCGATGCGCTGGTGGACAGCCACAAGGCGCATCCCTCCATGCAGGCTTTGCTACAAAAAACAGAGCTACAAGCCCAGGACCTGCCTGGGCTGCAGGGCAATTTCGATGTAATCATCAATGCCAGCGCCAGCAGCCTGGCCGGCGCCGGCGTGCCGGTGGCGGCCTGCGTACTCAAGCCCGGCGCGCTGGCCTGCGACATGATGTATGGCCCCGCGGCCGCCGGCTTTATGGTCTGGGCCAAAGACCACGGCGCCACGCCGCGCGACGGTCTGGGCATGTTGGTGGAGCAAGCCGCCGAGGCCTTCGAAATCTGGCGCAAGGTGCGCCCGCCGTCCGCGCAGGTGCTGCGGGAAATGCGGGCGCAGTTCGGATGAAAGCGCTGCTCCGCTTGCTGGGCCTGGGGCTGATCGCCGGGCTGGCGCTGCAGCTCTTTTTTGTGGCGCGCATCGCCATGATGGCTGTGGTGAACCCGGAGTCGACCGCCTTCCAGCGCTCGGAGGCTTATCTCATCGCGCGCAACACCGGCGCCCTGAAATGGCGCCAGCAGTGGGTGCCTTACAGCGAGCTGCCGGCACACCTCAAGCGCGCCGTCATCGCCTCGGAAGACGCGAGTTTTGCCGAGCACGACGGCGTGGACATGGAAGCGCTGGAAAAAGCCTGGGACAAAAACGCCAAGGCCGAGCAGCGCGCCGCGCAGTCGGCCAGCCGGCTGGCCCCGGCCAACAAGGCGGCCGCAACCCCGGCCAAGCCCCCCAAAATCGTGGGCGGCTCCACCATCACGCAGCAGCTGGCCAAAAACCTCTTTTTGTCGGGTGAACGCACCTTGCTGCGCAAAGGCCAGGAGCTGGTGCTGACGCTGATGCTGGAGGCGCTGCTGAGCAAGGAACGCATCCTGGAGATCTACCTCAACAGCGTGGAATGGGGTGAAGGCATTTTTGGCGCCGAGGCTGCGGCCCAGCACTACTACCGCAAGCCCGCAGCCAAGCTCAGCGCCTACGAGGCCGCGCGCCTGGCCGTGATGCTGCCCCGGCCCAAGTACTTTGAAACCCGGCCGGCCTCGGGTTACCTCGCCTCACGCGCCGGCACCATCGTGGCGCGCATGGGCGGCGTGGAACTGCCCTAGAACCCGTTCACGGTCAGCGCTTGACCACCAGCGAAGCCACGCCGGCCTCCCGGTTGCGGCCCACATCGGTTTGCAGGCTGCCCACCGGCGCCGTGCTGGTGTAAGTGCCGGCCGCCGAAGCCCGCACCTTGATCGAAACCGTGCACCCGCCGCTGCGGATGCCCATGCCGGCATCGACTGTCACCGTGCTGCCGCCTGGCGCGGCGCTGACCGAACCCAGGCAGTCGCCGCCCAGGCCCGACGGGTTGGCCACCACCAGGCCGGCGGGCAGCGTCTGCGCGAAAGGCGCGGCCAATACTGCGGCGCGACTGCCGGTGCTGTTGAAATGCAGCTCCAGCGTGCTGGTGCCACCGGGTGCAATCGTCGTGGGCGTGAAGACCTGGTTGATCGCGGGCGGGTTGGCCGCGTTGCCGGTCACCATCAGGTCGCGCACCTCGTGCACATTTTTGGCGCCGCCCGTGCTGCCGGCCACCCCCACGCTCAGCGCGGCGGGCGCCGCATAGGGGAAGTCGGTGTTGGACAGCAGGCGCCGGAAGGGGCCGGCCGTGCCGTCGCGCACATCGACATTGATGGTGTAGCCCACGCCGGCGGTCTTGGGCGTCAGCGTCATCACCACCTGGCGCAGCAACGGGCGCGCGGTGGCCGTGGCCTGGTCCACGTTGCCGGGCATGGGCACATGGGCAATAAAGGGGTTGCTGGCCGTGACGGGGCCGCGCAGCACCAGTGCCTGCGGCGCGCCGCCGGGACCGCCGCCGCCCGAGCAGTTGTCGGCCGGGCTGGAGAAATTGCCGTATTCATCCAGCGCCAGCGCCAGGTAGCCGCCGGCGCCCTTGCAATAACCCAGGCCACCGCCGGGCAGCGCACCGGCCATGTTTTGTGTGGCGTCATAAAGGAAGACCGAGATGCCGTCTGCGCCCGGCGCGCCGCCGCCCCACGAGGCATAGCTGAACGCCAGCGTCACGCCGCCCTGCGCACTGAAGCTGGCGGCGGTGTAGCGCACATTGCCCTGCGCACTGCCGACATTGCCCGTGAGCCGGAGCCAGCCGGCGCCTTCGGCATCGGCGACGGGTGCGGTCAGCGCCACCGACCCGCCCGGGCTCCAGCCCGCATCGAGTGTGGAGGCCGAGAAACGCCCGTGCACCTGGAACTGGCCCCAGGCGGCGCACGACAGCGCCAGGCACGCACCGCCGGCAAGCCAGCGGGACAGGAAAGCCGCGCGCCTGGGCGCAGCGAAAGATGGGGAAGTGTGGAGTTTCAGCATCGGCTACGAACGGAAGTATTAATAAGTATGCGCATCTTGCTATGTACCAGAATAGTTTGAATCGCGCCAGACGGTCACGGCGGGAACGTATCATCGGCGCCATGCTTGCCAAAATAATGAGCCTTTTCCTGCTGGGCCTGATCCGTACGCTCACAGGCGCACAGGCCCGCTGGCTGGGCTGCCCGCCCAAGGCCGAACAGCGGATTTACTTCGCCAACCACCAAAGCCACGCCGACCTGGTGCTGATGTGGGCGGCGCTGCCCGAAGAGCTGCGCAGCATCACCCGCCCCATCGCCGCCAAAGATTACTGGACCAAAACGCCGTTCAAGAAGTGGATCACCACGGCGGTCTTCAACGCCATTTACGTCGACCGCGCCAAGACCGGCGACCAGGACCCGCTGGAGCCGCTGATCGAGGCGCTGACCAACGGCGACTCCATCATCCTGTTCCCCGAAGGCACACGCGGCAACCAGGAAGAGCCGCAAAAATTCAAGGCCGGCCTCTACAACCTGGCGCTGAAGTTTCCCCACGTCGTGCTGGTGCCGGCCTGGATCAACAACGTGCAGCGCGTCATGCCCAAGGGCGAAGTCGTGCCGGTGCCCATCCTGTGCTCGGTCACCTATGGCGCGCCGATTTCGCTGGCCCCGGGTGAAGACCGCGGCGAATTCCTGGCGCGCGCGCGCCAGGCCGTCATCGACCTCAGGGAAACCTGACCCCAAGGCCCGGATTCCTGATGAACACCTTCTTGCGCAACCTTTCCCCCTCGCACCAGGTCGGCCTGCTGTTTGTGCTGGTCTTCGGCGTGCTGGCCATCATCAGCGCGGTGGCCTTTGTGATGTCGCTCAAGGACACGCACGAGGACGACCTGCACACCGACAAGCTCAAGGAATTCAACGGCCTGCTGCGCACCTCCTGGCTGATGTCGACGGTGTTCTGGATAGGCTGGACGCTGGGCGAGACCGTGGCCACGGTGCTGTTCGCCGTGGTGGCGTTTTTTGCGCTGCGCGAGTTCATCACGCTCTCCCCCACCCGCCAGGGCGACCACCGCAGCCTGGTGCTGGCGTTTTTTGTGGTGCTGCCGGTGCAGTTCGCGCTGGTGATCACGCGGCGCTTTGATTTGGTCACCGTGTTCATTCCGGTGTACGTGTTCCTGGCGATCCCGGTGGTGAGCGCACTGGCCGACGACCCGCAGCGCTTCCTGGAGCGCAACGCCAAGCTGCAGTGGGGCATCATGGTCTGCGTCTACGGCATCAGCCACGTGCCGGCCCTGCTGCTGCTGAAGTTTCCCAACTACGACGGCAAGAACGCCTTCCTGGTGTTCTTCCTGGTGTTTGTGGTGCAGACCTGCATGATCGTGGAGCACCTGGTGGGCCGCAAGCTGCAGCGCCCGCCCAGTGCGCCCAATGTGAGCAAGAGTTTTAACTGGACCAGCTGGCTGATCGCCGTGGTCGTGGCCAGCCTGCTGGGCGGCCTGCTGGCGGGCCTCACACCCTTCAAGCCCGCGCAGGCCGTCGCCATGGCTTTCATCGCCTGCGTGTCGGGCTCGCTCGGGCACCTGGTGATGAAGGCCCTCAAGCGCGACCGCGGCATTCCCAACTGGGGCAAGCGCGGCGTGGGCGTCACGGGCGCCAGCGGACTGCTCGACAGGGTCGATGCGCTGTGCTTCGGCGCACCGATCTTCTTCCACTCGGTTCGATGGTATTTTGGCCTCTAGCCCTTACTGTACCTTGACCAGTAGCTACAAAATTCATAGCAGATGCGCATCCTAGGCATAGACCCCGGCCTGCAGACGTCCGGCTTCGGCGTGGTCGATGTGGATGGCCAACACCTGCGCTACGTGGCCAGCGGCACCATCAAGACCACCCACCTGGAGCGCGCCGATCTGCCGGGCCGGCTCAAGGTGCTTTTTGAAGGTGTGTGCGAGGTGGTCGAGCGCTACCAGCCCGACGCCGCCTCGGTCGAAATCATTTTTGTCAACGTCAACCCGCAGGCGACGCTGCTGCTGGGCCAGGCGCGCGGGGCCTGCATCACCGCGCTGGTGTCACGCGAACTTTCGGTGGCTGAATACACTGCGCTGCAGCTCAAAAAAGCCGTGGCCGGCTACGGCAAGGCCGGCAAGGCCGAGGTGCAGGAGATGGTGATGCGGCTGCTAAAGCTGCCCTCGCTGCCCGGCAAGGATGCGGCCGATGCGCTGGGCCTGGCAATTACCCACGCCCATGTGGGCAGCGCGATGGCGCGGCTGGCGCAGGCCAGCGGCACGGGCGCGCCAATGACGGGAAATTACCGGGGTGGTCGAAGCCGATAGATTTTTACCTTGAGCGCCCGCATCTCAGCAAAGGCGTTAGCGTCCGGTATTTTTTGCCGGGCCACAGCGATCGGAGGGATTCAAGACAGTCTTGCATTGCTGAAACGCCTCTTCTTTTGACCCCGCGAGGCATCTGAAAAGGTGCGAAGCATTCCTGGCTTCATAGTACGCGCGCCATAAGGCGTCGCATTCCGTTCCTGTTTGACCTTTAGAAGACTGGCCTGCTGAACCAGGAGCAGCAGATCCTGGACTGGCAGGCGGGAGCCGGGCGGCCTCGTCACGAATTCGTTCGGCCTCCAGGGCGGCCAGCCGATCGCGATCCCTGGCAGCACGTGCGGCAGCCGTCGCACGCTCGCTTTCGGGCACCTGAAACTTCCCGGAGTTGATTTTGGTCGCGACGGCCTTATAGCGTTCCGGAACAGAATCGGCGACGTGCGTGCGGCCATGCTCGTCCACCCAGCGTCATATATCGGCGGCATGGCAAAGGCCGGCAACACACACCAAGACGATAGCGGCCAATCCTTTCACCGCAGTCCCCCGGGTAAATTTGTTGCAGCGAATCACGGCGTTAACTGCGCTGAGATGCTGCGGCAGACTGACTACACACGATCAAGTATCAATATCGCAAAAAAGACGAAGGCGGCAACCAGCGTCCAGATGAGGAGGGTCAGCCCCACACGTTTATAGCGGTCCTTCGACGTCAGCGCGTAGGCCGCAAAAAATCCAGCCGACACAAAAAGCAGCAGGAAAATAGCGACGCGGAAAACTGCCATGGGTGATTTTGCTTACTCGCAGGCTACCAGGCGCGCGCCAGCGTCGCAAAACCCTGCGGCGCTTTTTTCTCGTCCTCGAAGGTCACGACCTCGTAGGCGTCCTTGTGCGCCAGCAATTCGCGCAGCAGCTTGTTGTTCATCGCGTGGCCGGAGCGGAACGCGCTGTAGGCCGCCAGCATCGGCTTGCCCAGCAAATACAGGTCGCCCATGGCGTCGAGGATCTTGTGCTTCACGAACTCGTCGTTGTAGCGCAGGCCGTCGCTGTTGAGTACCTTGTAGTCGTCCATCACGATGGCGTTGTCCAGCCCGCCGCCCAGCGCCAGGCCGTTGGCACGCATCATTTCCACGTCTTTGGTAAAGCCGAAGGTGCGGGCCCTGGCGATGTCGCGCGTGTAAACGCCCGAGCCCATGTCGAACTCCACGCGCTGGCCGGTCGAGTCCACCGCCGGGTGGTCAAAATCAATTTCAAAGCTGAGCTTGTAGCCTTCGTAAGGACTCAGGCGCGCCCACTTGGTGTTGGCGCCCTCGCCTTCGCGCACCTCCACCGGCTTGATCACACGGATAAAACGTTTGGGCGCAGCCTGCAGTGCAATGCCCGCCGACTGCAGCAAAAACACGAACGACGAAGCCGAGCCATCCAGGATCGGCACTTCTTCAGCCGTGATGTCCACATACAGGTTGTCGATGCCCAGGCCCGCACAGGCCGACATCAAATGCTCAACCGTGTGCACCTTGGCGCTGCCGCTCGAGATCGTCGACGCCAGCCGCGTGTCCGTCACCGACTGCGCAGAGATCACGATGTCCACCGGCTGCGGCAAATCCACCCGGCGAAACACAATCCCCGTGTCCGGCGCCGCAGGCCGCAAAGTCAACTCCACCCGCTGCCCACTGTGCAGGCCCACGCCCACGGCTTTGGTCAGTGACTTAAGGGTTCTTTGGGCAAGCATGGTGTCTATTTTAGGTGGCGCAAAGCCATTTCAAGGGTAGGGGATAGCAATGCCGGGCATAGGCAGAGTGCATTGGGCGACCTCACGACCCTGCGGCCTCAGCGACGAGCACCCGGCCCACTACCCAAAGCGATTGGTCGAACGGAAAGCGTAGCGAGCGGGCTGAGGTTGCGTAGAGGAGCGGAACCGTACTCGGGTACGGCGAGCACCGCAAGCGCAAGATCGGGACGCGCAGTAGCTTTACATCCGCCCCGCCGCCGGGCCGCCCCAAGGCGGGGCAGCCCCCTCGGGGGGCAGCGCAGTACGCGAAGCGACAAGCGTGGGGGCCAGGTTAATCGGCTTGTTTGCGGAGGAAGGCGGGAATCTCGAAATCGTCCATCCCGCCAGAAGCCAGCGCATCCACCTTCGCAGCCGCCTGCGTCCGGTTGGTACGCCAGACGCTAGGCACCGACATATTCCCGTAGTCAGGCTGGGCCGATCCCGTGGCCATCTGCGGTGCACCACCAGCAGTGCCTGCCGTCGCATTCAACGTAGGCACATTAAACGGCACGTTGTCAGTACCGGTGCGCAGCACCTGCAGCGGCGGCGCATGGCGGCGCACGCCCTGGCGCGACAAACCCGTCGCGACCACGGTCACGCGGATGTCGTCGCCCAGCTCGTCGTCATAAGCCGTGCCGTAGATCACATGCGCATCCGGCGAAGCGTAAGCGCGGATGGTGTTCATCGCCAGCTTGGATTCGCTCAGCTTGAGCGAGCCCTTGGCGGCCGAGATCAGCACCAGCACGCCCTTGGCGCCCGACAGGTCGATGCCTTCGAGCAGCGGGCAAGCCACGGCTTGTTCGGCAGCGATGCGCGCGCGGTCGGGGCCATTGGCCTTGGCCGTGCCCATCATGGCCTTGCCGGGCTCGCCCATCACGGTGCGCACGTCTTCAAAGTCGACGTTCACATGGCCGGGAACATTGATGATCTCGGCAATGCCGCCCACGGCGTTTTTCAGCACGTCGTTGGCATGGGCAAACGCCTCGTCCTGCGTGACGTCGTCGCCCAGCACTTCGAGCAGCTTCTCGTTCAGCACCACGATCAGCGAATCGACGTTCGCTTCCAGCTCGGCCAGGCCGAGGTCGGCATTGGTCATGCGGCGGCCGCCTTCAAACTCGAAAGGCTTGGTCACCACACCGACGGTGAGGATGCCCATTTCTTTCGCGATGCGCGCGATCACCGGCGCCGCGCCGGTGCCCGTGCCGCCGCCCATGCCGGCGGTGATGAACAGCATGTGCGCGCCGTCAATCGCGCTGCGAATGTCGTCCGCCGCCAGTTCGGCCGCGTCACGGCCCTTGTCGGGCTTGCTGCCCGCGCCCAAGCCGCTGTTGCCCAGCTGGATGGTCTTGTGCGCGCTGCCGCGGCTGAGCGCCTGTGCGTCGGTGTTGGCGCAGATGAACTCGACGCCTTGCACGCCGCATTCGATCATGTGCCCGACCGCGTTGCCGCCGCCGCCGCCCACGCCGATCACCTTGATCTGCGTGCCCTGGTTGAACTCTTCGATTTCAATCATTTCGATGCTCATTGGGAGCCTCCTAATCAATAAACTGCAGTTGCCAATAGTTGGAAATTTGTACTTATGCTTGACATGGCGTCGTCACGCAGGGGGGTCCGCCCCGCCTGAATGCATACAACGCGAAGGCCTGCCGATAAAAGTGGAATAGGTTTTCATGGTCAGAAGTTCCCCACAAACCAGTCTTTGACCCGGCCGAATGCGTTGTGCACGCTGCCCGCTTTTTGCGACACCTTGTAGCCCCGCATGCGCGCCAGCCGGGCTTCCTCGAGCAGGCCCATGACAGTAGCCGCTCTCGCCTGGGCCACCATGTCGGACAAAGCGCTCGAATAACGCGGTATGCCGCGCCGAACCGGCTTGAGGAAGATGTCTTCGCCAAGCTCGACCATGCCGGGCATGACCGCGCTGCCGCCCGTGATGACGATGCCTGAAGAGAGAACTTCTTCGTACCCGGACTCACGGATCACCTGCTGGACCAGCGAGAAAATTTCTTCAATGCGCGGCTCGATCACACCGGCCAGCGCCTGTTTGCTCAGCATGCGCGGGCCGCGGTCGCCCAGGCCCGGGACTTCCACCTGCGTGTCCGGGTCGGCCAGCAGCTGCTTGGCATAACCGCTTTCGACCTTGATGTCTTCGGCATCCTTGGTGGGGGTGCGCAGCGCCATGGCGATATCGCTGGTGATCAGGTCGCCGGCAATCGGGATCACCGCCGTGTGCCGGATGGCGCCACCGGTAAAGATGGCGACGTCGGTGGTGCCGGCGCCGATATCGACCAGCGCCACACCGAGCTCCTGCTCGTCCTGTGTCAGCACCGACAGGCTCGACGCCAGCGGGTTGAGCATCAGCTGGTCGACCTCCAGCCCGCAGCGCCGCACGCACTTGATGATGTTTTCAGCCGCGCTTTGCGCGCCGGTGACGATGTGCACCTTGGCCTCGAGGCGAATGCCGCTCATGCCGATGGGTTCGCGCACGTCCTGGCCGTCGATGACAAACTCTTGCGGTTCCACCAGCAGCAGGCGCTGGTCGGTCGAGATGTTGATGGCCTTGGCCGTCTCGATCACCCGCGCCACGTCGGCCTGCGTGACTTCCTTGTCTTTCACCGCGACCATGCCGCTGGAGTTGATGCCGCGGATGTGGCTGCCGGTGATGCCGGTGTAGACACGCGCGATCTTGCAATCGGCCATCAGCTCGGCCTCTTTCAGCGCCTGCTGGATGCTTTGCACCGTGGCATCGATGTTGACCACCACGCCGCGCTTCAGGCCGTTGCTCGCCGCAATGCCCAGGCCTGCGAGCTTGAGCTCGCCGCCCGGCATGACCTCGGCCACCACCGCCATGACCTTGCTGGTTCCGATGTCCAGCCCGACCACCAGATCTTTGTATTCCTTGGCCATATCTATTTACCTTTTTTTCTTTCCGTCGTCTTTGTCAGCGGGGTTTCCCGTGGTGACGCCCTTGAGCCTGACCGCATAGCCGTTGCCGTAACGCAAATCGGCCGACTCCAGCTCACGCCCGTACCTGGATGAGACCTGCGTCATCGTGGCGATAAAGCGCCGCGTGCGCGCCTGTATTTCGTCCAGGGACCCGTGCCCCAGTTCAATCACGGCGCCGGTATCCAGTTGCGCACGCCAGCCGCCTTGCCCCGACAGCTGGAGCTCCTCCAGCGTTGCGTCCATGTCGTCGAACAGGGGCGACAGCACCTGGTAGGCCTGAAGCACCAGTGCCGCCTGCCCTGGTGGGCCATTGAGCAGGGGCAAGTCCTCAGCCTCGACATCGCCCTGGTTGGCATCGAAGACTTCGCCAAAACTGTTGACCAGCCGGGCCTCGCCCTCGGCGCCCCAGAAGGCCACCGGCTTGTGCTCCTGCAGCACGACTTTGAGCCGGTTGGGAAACTCACGCTGCACCAGCGCCCGGCGCACCCAGGGCACCGACTCGAACACCGCGCGCGTGGCGCCCAGGTCGACCGTGAAAAAGTTGCCCGCCAGCCGGGGCGCCACATTGGCGCGCAGGGTGACGGCGTTGTTGTGGATCAAATCGCCCTGCACGCGAATCGCGCTCAGGCTGAACAGGGACTGCCGCATCAGCCACGCCACACCCAGCGCCACAACCATGGCGGCAAACGCCAGGCTGAAGACCACCGTGAGGGTGTTCATCAGTTTGACGTCCAGCGGCAAGGGCGTGGAAAGGGGCATGGTTCGGCTCAAGTTGCGCCTCCTCCGTGCTTTTGGTGATCGAGCGAGGCGGTCTGCAGCACCTGGACGCAGAGGTCTTCATACGAAATGCCGGCCGCGCGCGCGGACATGGGCACCAGCGAATGGCCCGTCATGCCGGGCGAGGTGTTGATCTCCAGCAGGTAGGGCTTGCGCGTGACCTTGTCGATCATCACGTCGGCGCGGCCCCAGCCACGGCAATTGAGGATCCGGAAGGTATCCAGCACCAGCTGCTGGATGACGGCCTCTTCGCCTTCGGGCAGGCCGCAGGGCACGATGTACTGCGTGCTGTCGGTGAAGTATTTGTTCTGGTAGTCATAGTTGCCGTCCGGCGCCACAATGCGGATGACGGGCAGCGCGCGCGCCTGGGCGCCGGTGCCCAGCACCGGGCAGGTCACTTCGTCGCCGCTGATGAACTGTTCGCACAGCACATCGGCATCGAGTTTTTCGGCCTGCGCCACGGCCTCGGCCATGCCCGAACGCTCCGTCACCTTGGTCAGCCCGATGGACGAGCCTTCGCGTGCCGGCTTGACGATCAGCGGCAGGCCGAGTGCATCCGGCAACGCAGCGATGTCGGCGGCGCCATAGGTGCCACGGCGCAGCAGGCGGTATTGGGGCGTCGGCAGCCCTTCGGAAATCATCACGCGCTTGGTCATGACCTTGTCGATGGCCATGCTGGAGGCCATGACGCCTGAGCCGGTGTAGGGAATGCCCAGCAGCTCGAGTGCGCCCTGCACCGTGCCGTCTTCGCCGAAACGGCCGTGCAATGCGATGAAGCAGCGCTCGAAGCCGTCTTTCTTCAGCTCGCTCAGGTCGCGCTCGGCGGGGTCAAAGGCGTGGGCGTCCACGCCGCGCGAGCGAAGCGCCTTCAGCACGCCATTGCCCGACATCAGCGAGACTTCGCGTTCCGCCGACGCCCCCCCCATCAGAACGGCGACTTTTCCAAAGTTCACGGTGTTCTCTTTCATGTTCTGGCTCCTGCCGGCTCCAGCATTTCAACGACTTTGGCGGGCACCTGGCCAATCGATCCGGCGCCCATGCACATCACCACATCGCCATCCAAAGCGTTGTCCAGGATGGCCTGCGGCATGGCCTCGATCTCATCCACAAAAACGGGCTCCACCTTGCCGCCTACACGCAGCGCGCGCGCCAGCGAACGGCCGTCGGCCGCCACGATGGGCGCTTCGCCGGCGGCATACACCTCCGACAGCAGTACCGCGTCGGCGTTGCCTATGACCTTGACGAAGTCTTCAAAGCAGTCGCGTGTGCGGGTGTAGCGGTGCGGCTGGAAGGCCAGCACCAGGCGGCGGCCGGGGAAGGCGCCGCGCGCCGCGGCCAGCGTGGCGGCCATCTCCACGGGATGGTGGCCATAGTCTTCGATCACAGTGAAATGCCCGCCGCCCTTGGCCGGCAGGTCGCCGTAGCTCTGGAAACGCCGGCCCACGCCGCGGAATTCGGCCAGGGCTTTTTGCACGGCGGCGTCAGGCACATTGAGTTCGACCGCAATCGCAATGGCCGAGAGCGCATTGAGCACGTTGTGCTCGCCGGCCAGGTTGAGCACCACCTCCATGTCGGGCAGCGTGACACCGTTGCGCCGCTGCGCCGTGAAATGCATTTGTGCGCCCACCGGCCGCACATTGACGGCGCGCACCTGCGCGTCTTCGCCAAAGCCGTAGCTGGTGATGGGGCAAGACACCTGCGGCACGATCTCGCGCACGGCCGGGTCGTCGGTGCACAAGATCGCCGTGCCGTAAAACGGCATGCGGTGCAGGAAGTCGACAAAGGCTTTCTTGAGGTTGCCGAAATCGTGGCCGTAGGTTTCCATGTGGTCGGCGTCGATGTTGGTGACGACCGCCATCACAGGCAGAAGATTGAGGAAGGAGGCGTCGGACTCGTCGGCCTCGACCACGATGTAGTCGCCAGAGCCCAGCTTGGCATTGGCGCCTGCACTGTTGAGGCGCCCGCCGATGACAAAGGTCGGGTCCAGCCCGCCCTCGGCCAGCACGCTGGCTACCAGGCTGGTGGTTGTGGTTTTGCCGTGTGTCCCTGCAATGGCGATGCCCTGCTTCAGGCGCATCAGTTCGGCGAGCATGAGTGCGCGCGGCACCACAGGAATGCGCTTTTCACGCGCGGCCAGCACTTCGGGGTTGTCGGCCTGCACGGCGGTGGAAGTCACCACCGCATCGACGTCGGCCAGGTTACCGGCCGCATGGCCGACGAAGGTCTTGATCCCGAGCTTGGCCAGGCGGCGCAGCGTCGCGCTGTCCGACAGGTCGGAGCCGGAAATCACGTAGCCCAGGTTGTGCAGCACCTCGGCGATGCCGGACATGCCGGAGCCGCCCAGGCCGATGAAGTGAATGTTCTTGATGGCGTGTTTCATGGTCAGTCCAATGAAACGGGGAAATCGAATGTGCGCCGGGCCAATGCGGGGATGCAGGGCAAGGCGTGGCCCGCCGCCAAGGCTGCACGCCTTGGCAAGGGCCGCAACGCGGCCATGCGCCACGCATTGACCCGGCCCTTCGGGTGAGTGCCTGCCAGGGCCGCACTCGTTGTTGCCGTGCTCGCCGGGTGGTCAACCCGGCTGCGCGCGGCGCCTAGATTGCGACCCTGGCAGGCACTCACGCACATCCGATTTCCCCGTTTCATTGGACTAGCTCCTCGCAAGCGGCTACGACGCGAGCCGTGGCATCTGTTTTTTGCATTGTTTTGGCCTGTAGCCCATGCTGCATAAGCACATGGCGCTCTGTTTTTTGTAGCATTTCAGCGAGCCGCCCGGGTGTCAGGTCGCGCTGCTGGATGAGCCAGCCGCCGCCCTGGTCGACCAGAAACTTCGCGTTGGTGGTCTGGTGGTCGTCAACCGCGGCCGGAAAAGGCACAAACAGCGCCGCGGCGCCAACGGCGGCGATCTCGGTCACCGTGCTGGCGCCGGAGCGGCAGATGATGAGGTCGGCATCGGCGAAAGCCTGCGCGGTGTCTTCAATAAAGGGCGTGAGTTCGGCCTGCACGCCGGCCGCAGCGTAGTTGGCGCGCAACTCGTCAATCTGATGGGCACCGCTTTGGTGGAGGACCTGCGGACGTTCGCCTTCGGGAATCAGTGCGAGGGCTTTGGGCACGAGGTCGTTCAACCCACGCGCGCCCAGGCTGCCGCCGACCACCAGCAACTTCAAGGGACCGGTGCGGCCGGCAAAACGCTCTGCCGGGCCGGGCTGCCCAAGAAAGGCCGGACGCAAGGGGTTGCCCACCCATTCGGCTTTGCGGAACACATTCGGGAAGGCGGTAAAGACGCGGTCAGCGACGCCGGCCAGCACCTTGTTGACCATTCCCGCCACCGAGTTCTGCTCATGCAGCACCAGCGGCTTGCCCAGCAGCACGCTCATCATGCCGGCCGGAAAGCTGATGTAGCCGCCCAGGCCCACCACCACGTCGGGCTTGACGCGGCGCACCACCTGGATGCTTTGCCAGAAGGCCTTGAGCAGGCGCAAAGGCAGGAACACCAGCGTGGCGGGGCCTTTGCCGCGCACGCCGGAAAAATCAATGGTCTCGAAAGCGAAGCCGCGCGGCGGCACCAGCTGGCTTTCCATGCTGGGGCGCTGCTCACTGCCGCGCCCACCCAGCCAGTGCACACGCCAGCCGCGTTCGCGCAGGGCCTCGGCCACGGCCAGGCCCGGGAAGATGTGGCCACCAGTACCACCAGCCATGACAAGAGCGCAGCGCTGTCCACTCATGCGCGGCCCCCTCTCATGAGCATGCGGTTCTCGTAATCAATCCGCAACACGACCGCCAACGCAATCAGGTTCATCAGGATGGCCGAGCCGCCGTAGCTCATGAGCGGCAAGGTCAGTCCCTTGGTCGGCAAGGCGCCCAGGTTCACGCCGATGTTGATGAAGGTCTGGAAGCCCATCCAGATACCGACGCCCTGCGCCACCAGGCCGGCAAAGAGCCGGTCCAGCGCGATCGACTGACGGCCGATGTGCATGATGCGGCGGGTCATCCACATGAACATCCCGATCACTGTCAGCACGCCGAGCAGCCCAAACTCTTCGCCGATCACGGCCATCAGGAAATCGGTGTGCGCTTCGGGCAGCCAGTGCAGCTTTTCAATGCTGCCGCCCAGGCCCACGCCAAAAATTTCGCCACGCCCGAAGGCGATCAGCGAATGCGACAACTGGTAGCCCTTGCCCATGGAGTATTTGTCGCTCCAGGGGTCGAGGTAGGCAAAAATCCGCTCGCGCCGCCATTCGCTGAGCATCACCATGAGCCCGAACGCGACCACCACCACGGTGGCGATGACAAAGAACATGCGGGCATTGACGCCGCCCAGGAAAAGGATGCCCATGGCAATGACCGAAATCACCATGAAGGCGCCCATGTCGGGCTCGGCCAGCAACAGCAGACCCACGATGGCAATGGCGATTGCCATGGGCATGACGGCGCGGAAGAAGCGCTCCTTCACTTCCATCTTGCGCACCATGTAGTCGGCCGCATACAGCAGCACCGCGAACTTCGCCAGCTCGGAAGGCTGGAAGTTCATGATGCCCAGCGAGATCCAGCGGCGGGCGCCGTTGACGCCCTTGCCGATAAAGGGCACCAGCACCAAAATCAGCAGCAGCAACGAGATGACAAACAGCCAAGGCGCCATTTTTTCCCAGGTTGCCAGCGGCACCTGGAAAGCCAGGACGGCCACGACGAAGGCCACCACCAGCGACAGCATGTGGCGCATCAGGAAATGTGTGTGCGCATAGCGTGCGAACTTGGGGTTGTCGGGCATGGCGATGGAAGCGGAATACACCATCACCAGGCCGAACATCAGCAAGGCGACCGTGACCCAGAGCAGCCCCTGGTCGAAGCCGGCCATGCGCACAGGCGGCTTGGCCAGCGTTCGCGACAGGCTTTGCCCGCCCAGCCGCACCGGCAGCACATCGGCGGCAGCCTTGCCGAAGCCGGAGAACCAGCCCGAGATGCGCGCAGCAGCTGTCACAGCACGGCCCCCTGTTCCCGGGCCAACGCCTGCACCGCGTCACAAAACACACGGGCGCGATGTTCGTAGTTGTCGAACATGTCAAAGCTGGCGCAGGCCGGCGACATCAGCACGGCATCGCCGGTGGTCGCCTGTTGTGCGGCCAGGGTGACGGCCTCTTCCATCGACGCGGCGTCGAACACCGGGATATTGCGCGGCAGCACTTCCTTGATCAGGGGCGCATCACGCCCGATCAACACCACAGCCCGTACATGGCGCAGCACCGGGTCGGCCAGCGGCGAGAAATCCTGCCCCTTGCCTTCGCCGCCGAGAATGAGCACCAGCTTGCGCTCCAGGCCCAGCCCCGTCAGCGCCGCCACGGTGGCGCCCACATTGGTGCCCTTGCTGTCGTCAAAGTACTCGACGTCGTTGATGATGGCCACCGACTCCACACGGTGCGGCTCGCCGCGGTATTCACGCAAGCCGTGCAGCATGGGCGCCAGGTTGCACCCGGCAGCCACGGCCAGGCCCAGTGCGGCCAGCGCATTGGTGGCGTTATGGCGTCCGCGAATGCGCAAGGCCTCGATGGGCATCAGGCGCTGCACATGCAGCTCGACCTCTTCGTCCTTGCGGCGCTTGATGGTCTCATCCGCCTCGGCCGCCCGCACCAGCCAGGTCATGCCGTTGACGGTTTCAATGCCGTAGTCGCCGGGGCGTTGCGGTTCGCCCGCACCGAACGTGGCATGGGGACGAACCTGCGGCGGCTTCAACCGCACCTTGACAGGCGGCGGCAGCATGGCCATCACGCGCTCATCGTCGCGGTTGAGCAGCATGAAGGTGCTGGCGCCGAAGACTTTGGCTTTCGCCGCGGCGTAGGCGTCCATGTTGCCGTGCCAGTCGAGGTGGTCTTGCGTGATGTTGAGCACCACGGCGGCCGTCGGGTCAAAATCCTGCACGTCGGCCAGCTGGAAGCTGGACAGCTCCAGCACCCAGACCTGCGGCAGGGTTTCGGCGTCCATATGGGCCGACAGGGTGTCCAGCAGCGTGGGACCGATGTTGCCGGCGACGGCGACGGTTTTTCCGGCGCGCTGCACCAGCTGGCCGAGCAACGAGGTCACCGTGGTTTTGCCGTTGGTACCTGTAATGGCGAGCACGGCGGGGCGGTAGCCGACAGGTTTCTCCGGCGGCACAAGACCCAGCAGCTCAGGCGTCACAACACCTTCGCCGGTTTCATCCGGCACCGGTGCATCACCAGCAGCGTCCGGTGCGGCCACGGCCGCCTCTTGCAGGTCGCCGGAGGTATCGGCTGCCAAAGCGGCTTCGCCTTCGGGTGTGTCAGCCGCGTCGCCTGCGTCGGCGGCATCGGTCACGCCGGCTTCGTCAACGGCTTCAATCGCATCAGGCGCATCGGGCAAGGGCGCTTCTGCCGTCGGCTCGGGCGCCGCAACGGCTTCAGCAGGCTCTTCGGCCGCTTCGGCGGCGGGCGGCTCACGCAGGTCCGCCAGCGCGCGTGCGAAAAGATCCAGCTCGCCACCCACCGGCAAGCCCATGGCGCGCGCGGCATCGGCCACGGGGGCGATGGTGTCGGGCGTCAGTCCGGGCGAGCGATAAACGGCACGCACCGCAGTGCCTTGCACCAGTTCCGGGGTAAAGGCGCCGCCGGCAAAGGCCACGCCCGGCAGTTCCTCCTGCAGCGTGGCGAGCAAGGGCGGCGCTTCCCGTGTGTCGGCGACCGTCACATGGGCCCCGTGGCGCACGCACCAGCGCGCCATGGCCAGGCCGGACGCACCCAGGCCCAGGATCAACACGGTTTGGTCTTGTAGATGCCGCATGCCTTGTTACCTGAGCTTCAAGGTGGAAAGGCCGATGAGGCACAGCAGCATGGTGATGATCCAGAAACGCACGACGACCTGCGTTTCCTTCCAGCCGCTCTTTTCAAAGTGGTGGTGAAGCGGTGCCATCTTGAGGATGCGGCGACCCTCGCCGTACCGCTTCTTGGTGTACTTGAACCAGGTCACCTGCATCATCACGGAGAGGGCCTCAACGACAAAGATGCCGCCCATGATGGCCAGCACGATTTCCTGGCGCACGATGACGGCGATGGTGCCCAGCGCGGCGCCCAGCGCCAGCGCGCCCACGTCGCCCATGAAGACCTGGGCCGGATGCGTGTTGAACCACAGGAAAGCCAGGCCGGCGCCGGCCATGGCCGAGCAGAAGATCAGCAATTCGCCCGAGCCTGGGATGTGCGGGAAGAAGAGGTATTTGGAGTAGACCGAGCTGCCGGTGACGTAGGCAAACACACCGAGCGCCGAGCCCACCATGACCACGGGCATGATGGCCAGGCCGTCCAGACCGTCTGTCAGGTTGACGGCATTGCTGGAGCCCACGATCACCAGGTAGGTCAGGATCACGAAGCCGAACACGCCCAGCGGGTAGCTGATTTCCTTGACGAAGGGCACCAGCAAACCGGCCTTGGGCGGCAGGTTCACGTCAAAGCCCGACTGCACCCAGCTGAAGAACAGCTCCAGCACACGCATGTTGGAGCTCTCGGAAATGCTGAACACCAGGTAGAGCGCCGCGACCAGCCCGATGATGGACTGCCACATGTATTTCTCACGCGAGCGCATGCCTTCCGGGTCCTTGAGCACGACCTTGCGCCAGTCGTCTGCCCAGCCGATGGCGCCGAAACCCAGCGTGACGATCAGGACGATCCAGACAAAACGGTTGGACAGGTCGAACCACAGCAGCGTGGAGATGCCGATGGCCAGCAGGATCAGCACACCGCCCATGGTGGGCGTGCCGCTCTTGCTCAGGTGTGTCTGCATCGCGTATTCGCGGATGGGCTGGCCGATCTTGAGCGCGATGAGACGCCGGATCACAAAGGGCCCGGCCAGCAGGCCGATCAGCAGCGCCGTGAGCGCGGCCATGACGGCGCGGAAGGTCAGGTACTGGAACACCCGGAAGACCCCGAACTCGGGGGAAATCGACTGGAGCCACTGGGCCAGACTAAGCAGCATGGGGCCCTCCCTTTTGATGGTGATGTTGTTGTGTTGGGTCTTGTGCGTGCGCGGTGATGGCTTGCACCACACGTTCCATCTTCATGAAGCGTGAGCCTTTCACCAGCACACTGCCGGTGTGGGGGAGTTCGGCCAGCACGGTGGCGATGAGCGCATCCACGTCGCCGAAAACCTGCGCCTGGCCAAAGCCCGCCGCCGCGTTTTTCGACTGTTCCCCCAAGGTGAAAAGCTTTTCAATGCCCAGGGCGCGTGCATGCCGCCCGGCTTCGTCATGGAACTGCGGGCCCTGGTCGCCGACCTCGCCCATATCGCCCATCACCATCAGGCGCGGGCCGGGCAGTTCGGCCAGCACTTCCAGCGCGGCGTGCATGGAGTCGGGATTGGCGTTGTAGGTGTCGTCCACCAGCGTCAGCACACGGCCGGGCAGTGCCACGGCAATGGCGCGTGAGCGGCCCTTGACCGGGACAAAGGCCGACAAGCCTGCAGAAATGGAGGCCAGCGGCACACCCGCAGCCAACGCGCAGGCCGTGGCGGCTAATGCATTCTTGACGTTGTGCCTGCCGGCGATATGCAGTGAAAAGACGGCAGCGCCTGCGGGCGTAGCCGCCGTGACCTTCCAGCAGCCGTCCTCCCACTGCGCGGCGCCGGTGACATCGGCGGGGCCTGAGAGTGCAAATGTCAGCACCTTGCGCGAACCCACGAGGCCGCGCCAAAGCGGCGTGTACGCATCGTCGGCCGGGAAGACCGCAGTCCCGTCCGCAGCCAGCGACCGGAACACGGAGCCGTTTTCGCGGGCGACAGCCTCCACCGTTGCCATGAACTCAAGATGCTCACGCTGCGCGTTGTTGACCAATGCGACGGTGGGCTTTGCAATTTCGGCCAGGTAGGCGATCTCGCCCGGGTGGTTCATGCCCAGTTCGACCACGCCGGCTTCATGGGCCGCAGACAGGCGCAGCAGCGTGAGCGGCACGCCGATGTCGTTGTTGAGGTTGCCTTCGGTCGCAAAGGCCTTGTCGAGTTTCCATGCGCGCAAGATCGACGCGATCATCTGCGTGACGGTGGTCTTGCCGTTGCTGCCCGTCACCGCCACCAGGGGCAGGCGGAACTGCGACCGCCAGCCGGCGGCAAGCTGGCCCAGCGCCAGCCGGGTGTCGGGCACTTCCAGCCCCGGCAAGCCAGCCTCGGCCAGCCCATGGTGCGCAATGGCCGCCACTGCGCCCTGCACTTTGGCCTGCGCCAGAAACTCGTGCGCGTCGAAACGCTCGCCCTTGAGGGCGACAAACAGATCACCCGCCTGCAGGCTGCGTGTATCGGTGTTCACCCGCAAGGCCGTGACGCCGGCGTCCCCCACCAGACGCGCCGAATTCACCCAGCCCATGGCTTGCTGCAAGCGCATCATGAGCGGCCCCCTTGCACACCGGCCGCGGCGGCGCGGGCATCCAGGGCCGCCTGCGCATGTTCACGGTCGGAAAACGGCAGCTTCTGGCCGCTGATCTCCTGAAAACTTTCATGGCCCTTGCCGGCCAGCAGCACCACGTCTTGCGGTTGGGCCAAACTCAAGGCGTGCGTGATGGCGGCGGCACGGTCAGCCTGCACGTGCACGGCATCCCGGTGGCTCAAGCCGAGCAACACCTGGCAGATGATGGCCAGCGGGTTTTCGCCGCGCGGGTTGTCGCTGGTCACCACAATCTGGTCCGCGGCTTTTTCAGCGACGGCCGCCATCAGCGGGCGCTTGGTGGCATCGCGGTCACCGCCGCAGCCAAATACACACCAGAGCCGCCCGCCCCGGCGCGCGGCCGAGGGCTTGAGCGCCAGCAATACTTTTTCGAGGGCGTCCGGCGTGTGCGCGTAGTCGATGACCACCAGCGGCAGGCCTGGCATGGCCAGCGTCTCGGTGCGCCCCGGAACCGGCAGCAAACCAGTGCAGGCGCCCACGGCGTCGGCCAGGGCGATGCCCATCGCACGAAGCGCCGCCAGGACGCCGAGCAGGTTCGACACGTTGTACTGGCCCACCACCTGCGCGTGCACCCGGTGGCGCTCGCTGCCCTCGACCACATCAAAACTCAGCGCATCGGCGCCATGCTCAATCGCTTGCGCCTGCAGGCGTGCGGGCTCTGCGCACGACACGGTCCAGAGATCGAGCCCGCGGCCTTCCAGTGAGGCGTTGAGCTCGGCTCCCTTGCTGTCGTCGATATTGATGACCGCCGCCTTCAGGCCCGGCCAGCCGAAGAGCGCAGCCTTGGCCTCCCAGTACGCATCCATCGATGCGTGGTAGTCGAGGTGGTCCTGGGTGAAGTTGGTGAAAATCGCCACTTCAATGGCGGTGGCATCCAGGCGGTGCTCGACCACACCGATGGAAGACGCTTCAAGGGCGCATGCGGCAAACCCTTCGTCGGCGAAGCGCCGCAGCGCTTGCTGCAGCAGCACCGGGTCAGGCGTCGTCAGGCCGTTGGACACCATGGCACCGGGTTCGCCGATGCCCAGGGTTCCCACGACCCCGCACTTGTGCCCGATGCGGCCCAGGGCCTGGGCCAGCCACCAGGCTGTGGAGGTTTTTCCGTTGGTGCCGGTGACGGCGGAAATCCGCAACTGCCGGCTCGGTTCGTTGAAGTAGGCAGAGGCAATCGGCCCGGTTGCGGCCTTGAGGCCCGCGTAAGCAGCCACTTTCTCGTCATCGAATCCGTAGTCGGCCGCGCCGTCCTGCTCGACCAGGCAGGCCTTGGCGCCGGCGGCCAGCACGGCGCCCACAAATTTACGGCCGTCCGTCGCAGCGCCCGGCCAGGCAATGAAGCCGTCGCCCTGCGCCACTTTGCGGCTGTCGGTCCAGAGGCTGCCGTTCACGCGTTCGCGCAACCAGCCCGCTGCCTGCTCGGGGGTGTGGAGTTGCGTGCTCAAAACGACTCCTCCACGGCCTGGGTGGTGATTTGCGGCTTGACGCTCATGTCGGGCTGCACACCCATCATGCGCAGCGTCTGCTGCACCACCTCGCTGAAAACGGGTGCGGCAGCCACGCCGCCGAAGTAGTTGCCGTCGCTGGGCTCGTCGATCATCACGCCGACGATGATGCGCGGCGCCTCGATGGGCGCCATGCCTGTGAACCATGCGCGGTATTTGTTGGTGGCATAGCCTTTGCCGACCTGCTTGTGCGCCGTGCCGGATTTGCCGCCCACCGAATAGCCCACGGTCTGCGCAAGCTGTCCGGTGCCGCCGGGCGCAGCCGCCATCTGCAGCATCTTGCGAACGGCGTGCGCGTTCTCCGCGGAAAAGACCTGCACGCCCACGGCGGGCTCACTGCTCTTGAGCATGGTGGCGGGGATGATCTGGCCGTCGTGCGCGAACGCGGTGTAGGAGTGCGCCATCTGGAACAGCGAGGCCGACAGGCCATAACCGTAAGCCATCGTCGCCTGCTCGACCGGGCGCCAGGTTTTCCAGGGCCGGACACGCCCCGTGACGGCGCCGGGGAACTGGATTTGCGGCTTTTGCCCGTAACCCAGCGCCATGAAGGTTTCCCACATTTCCTGCGGGCTCATCTTTTGCGCAATCTTCAACGCACCGACATTGCTGGATTTCTGGATGACGCCTTCCACCGTCAGCGTGCCGTAGTTGTGCGTGTCGCTGATCGTGAAACCGCCGATGCTGTAGCGGCCGGGCCCGGTTTCGATGATGGTTTGCGGCTTGATGCGCCCGGCCTCGAGCGCCATGGCGACCGTGATCGGCTTCATCGTGGAGCCAGGCTCGAAGGTGTCGGTCAGGGCCCGGTTGCGCAGTTGTTCACCGGTGAGGTTTTTTCGCTTGTCGGGGACATAACTCGGATAGTTGGCCAGCGCCAGCACCTCGCCGGTCGTGGAGTCCAGCACCACCACGCTGCCGGCCTTGGCCTTGCGCGCGATGACGGCGTCGCGCAGCTTCTGGTACGCGAAGAACTGCACCTTGCTGTCGATGCTGAGCTGGATGTCCTTGCCTTCGACGGGATGCACCTGCTCGCCGACGTCCTCGACGACGCGGCCCAGGCGGTCCTTGATCACGCGGCGCGATCCGGCCTTGCCGGCCAGGTCCTTGTTGAAGGTCAGCTCAATGCCTTCCTGGCCACGGTCCTCGACATTGGTGAAGCCCACCACGTGGGCCACGGTTTCGCCTTCGGGATACTGGCGCTTGTATTCCTTGCGCTGGTAAATGCCCTTGATGCCCAGCGCATGAATTTTTTGCGCCACGGGTTCATCCACTTGGCGCTTGATCCAGACAAAGGTCTTGTCTTCTTCACCGAGCTTTTTGTTGAGCTCGGCCAGGGGCATTTCCAGCAGCCTGGCCAGCTCAGCCAGTTGCGCCTTGCTGGCTTCGACGTCTTCGGGAATGGCCCAGATGCTGGGCGCCGGCACGCTGGACGCGAGGATCAGGCCGTTGCGGTCCAGGATACGGCCGCGGTTGGCGGGCAGTTCCAGCGTGCGCGCAAACCGCACTTCACCCTGGCGCTGGAAAAATTCGTTGCCGAATATCTGGATGTAGGCCGCGCGGCCGGCCAGCCCGGCAAACGCCAGCGCCACACCAGCCACAATGAATTTGCTGCGCCAGACGGGCGTCTTGCTGGCCAGCAGGGGGCTGGATGAATAAAGAACGCTGCGGCTCATGGCCTGGCACTCCCCGGTGCCGGCGCCGAGGCGGCCGCTGCGGGCTCGTCCTTGTAGGTCACGTACTGCGTGATGGCCGGTGTGACCGTGCGCATCTGCAGCTTCTCTTTGGCCAGCTTTTCAACCTTCAAGGGCGTGGCTTGCGCGCGCTTTTCCACTTGCAGGCGTTCATTGGTCGTTTCGAGCTTGCGGCTTTCCGCGGCCGCCTTCTCGAGCTCGACATACAGGCGCCGCGATTCGTACTGCGTGCGTACGAGGTATAGCGCACTGACCAGCACCGCAAGCAACAGCACAATGTTCAGTCTTGCCATGACATAGCCCCCACGCTTGTCGCTTCGCGTACTGCGCTGCCCCCCGAGGGGGTCGCATTTTTCCTTGGGGCGGCCCGGCGGAAAAACCTGGCTCCCAAGTCTGCCGCTTCGCGTACCGCGTTATTCATGCGGCCACCTCAGTGCGTTCAGCGACGCGCATCACGGCACTGCGCGAACGCGGATTGCCGTCCACTTCTTCTTCGCTGGGCTTGGTGCGGCCAAGCGCCTTGAGCTGCATGGCCTTGGGTTCGGCAAAAGGCGCGCGGCGATCGAACACCTCGCGCGAATGGGCGGCGATGAATTGCTTGACGATGCGGTCTTCGAGCGAATGAAAACTGATCACCACCAGACGGCCTCCCGGTTGGAGAACTTTCAGCGACGCGGCTAGCGCCTGTTGCAGCTCTTCAAGCTCGGCGTTGATGAAAATCCGAAGAGCCTGAAATGTGCGCGTTGCAGGGTCCTTGCCCGGCTCGCGGGTTTTGACCGCGCCAGCCACGACTTCGGCCAGCTCAGCGGTGGTTCGAAGAGGGCCCCGTTCCTGTCGGCGACGATCAATCGCCTTTGCAATCTGTTGAGCAAACCGTTCTTCGCCATATTCACGAATCACCTCCGCCATGGTTTCTATGGATGCATCCGCCAGCCACTCGGCCACGCTCTGGCCACGCGTGGTGTCCATGCGCATGTCCAGGGGCCCCTCTTGCCGAAACGAAAAGCCGCGCACCGGGTTGTCGATTTGCGGCGAACTGACGCCCAGGTCCATCAGCACACCGGCCGCGCTGGCGGCGGGCAATTGCCCCAGGTGCATAAAACCCTCGTGGCGGATGGAAAAGCGCGGGTCGTTGATGGTCTGCGCCTCGGCGATGGCGTCGAGGTCCTTGTCGAAGGCGGTGAGGCGCCCCTGGGGCGAGAGCTGCGACAGCAGCAGGCGCGAATGCCCGCCGCGCCCGAACGTTGCGTCGACGTAGTGGCCGTCCGGGTTGACAAGAAGCGCCGCTATGGCTTCGTTCAACAGGACGGTGCGGTGTATCCATGTGCCGTTCACCGTCTTCTTTCAGAACGAGAAGTCTCTGAAGACATCGGGCATTTCGCCCTTCATCTGCTCAGCCTCCTGGGCCGCGTAGGTCGAGGCGTCCCAGAGCTCGAAGTAGCTGCCCATGCCGAGCAGCACCGTGTCTTTGCTGATGCCGGCGGCCGCACGCAGCTCGGGCGACACAAGGACGCGGCCGGTGGCGTCCATGTCGACGTCCATCGCGTTGCCCAGGAAGATGCGCTTCCACCATTGGGCCTGCATGGGCAGCGAGGCGATGCGGTCGCGAAATTTTTCCCACTCGTTGCGGGGGAAAATCATGAGGCAGCCGTGCGGGTGCTTGGTGATGGTGAGCTGGCTGGAAGCCGTGGCGCTCAGCACGTCACGATGCCGGGTCGGCACAGAGAGCCGACCCTTGCTATCGAGAACTAACGATGAGGCACCTTGAAACACTGCTACAAACCCTTGGAAAACACTTTTCACCACTAAATTGCACTTCTTCCCACTTTAGCAGGAAACCATTTGCAAACAAGGGATTTGAAACAAATTTTTTCAATGAAATCAAGGACTTAGAAGCGTCTCTCCATGCGGATCAATAATTAAATATCGTTCTAAATTAAGCACTTAGCAGATGCAGTGAAAGTATTGCTTTAAGCGATGGAGGCCGGGCAGTCAGGTCGTGGCCAAAATACGTGTGTATTTACATCAACGCCAGACGCTGGATGATGCGGCCGGGTGCGTAAAGCTATAAAAAATATAGCAGGATCCCTAATCACCGCAACGGCTGGAGGCCAAAAGAGCTGTCAAGGTTGCGTGAGCGTGCAACTTGCGCTGCCGCGCCACGGACACGCAGGTGGACAGGCAATGGTGGCTCGCGAGAGCGGGAAAGACAGAGAAAAAGGAGAGAAAGAGGAGAAACAGGAAGCGCCGCCGGAAAGCCGGGAGCGCTGCCAGCGCTGGATCAGCGCCTTGCGGCCGTGATGCTAGTCAACCCGAACCAGCACCCTGGCGTGCTCGGTAATGCCGATCACGTTGAAGAAGGCGGCCACCAGCCGGTTGACGTCGGAGAACTGCACGGACCGGTTTTCGGCCTCGCGGGCGGACACCCAGTTCAGGAGTGTGCCGGCGGCAGAGAAATCGACACGGATCAATTTGGAGCAGGAGATCAGCATCATGTCGGCGCCCATGAGTTTGACTTCCAGCTTGTCCAGCACCGCAATCGCATCACCCTGGATCTGCCCGGACAGCTCCACCGACAGGATGCTGCTCATTTGCGAGCTCATGGCGTCCATCTGGGTGTCACCCTCAATCGCGCTGAGGCTGGACGGCGTGGAGTCGCGGTAAACATCGCCAATGATGGTCTGGCCGGCGACAACGCCGCCCTGCGCATCCAGCGGCTTGTATTCGCAGCGCGCGCTGTCCCACGCGGGCGGGGACACCTCGTAAGTCACGCAAAAATCAAGGGCTGCCAGCTCGAAATCGTCAGGCCTGTGTGTGACGCGCAGGGCTTCCATGCGCAGCTTCCACCAGTTCTGGTCGGTGTCCCGGTTGCCAGACGGCGTGGCGTTTTCCAGCACGCTCTGCAGTTGCGAGTCGCCCAGGAAACGCAACTGGACGGGCTGCGCCGCCCACCCGCTGAACACCTTGGTCAGCGGTTCAAGGGCGGCCGGCTCGATGGTCTTGAGATTCTTCCAGTCCAGGCGCCACGGCATGGGCGCCTTGGCAATGGCCGCCTTGAGGGCCGCCACGGTCTGTATCCCCAACACCGACGGACAGATCCAGTCGGCCGCAGGGCCATTGCCGCTGGCCACCTTGCCCTCGGGGGTGCTGAGCATTTTCACCATGTCGGGCATGGAAAACCACTGCGGCGCCGAGCGGTCAAACCGTTCGACGAACTGGATGGCGGCATTTTCGAATTTGTCCTGCTGGGCAGTGGCGCGGTACAGGTCAAACAGCGTCAGCCAGGTGTCGGCATGGCCGGCACGTGCGGCGCCCGGCGCGAGGATCTCCAGCAAGCCGGCCTCGGCGCCGGCATCGTCGCCGTTGGCAAACCGGATGGCGGCCTCTTCGAGCTCGGCGTCGTGCGCCACTTCTTCGACATCGACGGCATTGAACTTGGAGGCGGAAAAACCGGATGCGCTGCTGTCAAAGTTGCTGTTGGCGCCTGCGGGAGCCGCGGGCGGGGCGGCTGGCGCCGGCCTGGCCAAAGAACCACCTGCACGGGCTTCTGCCAGCGCAACGGACAGGGAATCAGGTGCGGTCGGGTCCGGGTCGTGCGCGGGGACCGGGGCCGGCTGGGCCGCCTTGGCGGCCGCCGGCTGAAGCCCGGCAGGCGCCGTAGGCCGGTAGGCGGCCGGCAGCGCGTTGTCCATCAGGGGCGCATGAACCGATGCGGTGCTGCGGCCATGCGGCACGGAAGGAGGCGTCGAGCTGTCGGCGTCGCCATTCTTGGTTTTCCACCACTGCATGGACATTTGCGCTTCGATCTCATCGATCTTCTTGAGCGTGGTGGCCCTGTCGTCGGGTTTGGACGGCATGCTGCTCTGGAAGAAGGACGGCCTGCCGCCCGGGTCTTGCCCGATGCCCACCATGGCTTCGCGCTTGCGCATCTTGCGCAGCATGTCGAATTCACGCTTGCGTACAAAATCGTTTTGCCGCTTGCGCTCGATCATTTCCTTGAGCAATTGCTTGCTCATGGCTTCGTCGCGGTCCGTGGGCGCAGCGTCCAGATCCGACCAGTTCGTGGCCGGATTCCGGACGAACTTCACCATCTTGGAGAGCAAGCCTGATGCGGTATCTTCTTTGGACATGATGACGCGCGACTAAAAATCCTTCACCGGAAACCTGGCCTCAATCGCCAAACATCTTTTGCTTGAGCTCGCGGCGCTGCTGCGCTTCGAGGGACAAATTGGCGGTGGGGCGGGCGATCAGGCGGCCTACGCCGATGGGTTCGCCGGTTTCGTCGCAGTAGCCGTAGTCGCCGGAGTCGATGCGGGCGATGGACTGTTCGATCTTCTTGAGGAGCTTGCGTTCACGGTCGCGGGTACGCAACTCCAGAGCGTGTTCTTCTTCGATGGTGGCGCGATCGGCCGGGTCGGGAACGACGACGGTGTCTTCACGCAAGTGCTCGGTGGTTTCGCCGGCGCTGTTGTGGATGTCCTGCTTGAGCACCGACAGCTTGTGGCGAAAGAACGCGAGCTGCTTTTCGTTCATGTACTCGGAGTCAGGCATGGCCTTGACTTCGTCGTCGGTCAGCTGCTCGGCGGATTTGGTCTTCCAGTTGTTGGCAAGCTTGGGGTCTTTTTTGGCCGCCGCCTGGGGTGGCGGCGCGATCACGCGTTCGGTCATTGTTGAGTAACTGGCTTTGGCTGCGTCAGGCGCATGGGTTGGCACCATGGGTGCGGGAGGGGGAGATTGGGTGGCCACCCGGGCGGAACTGCGCCGGCCGGGCTTCAGGGGTGGCGGAGCGATCAGCCCGGCCCTGACGGGAGCCGGCGCCGGGGCCGGGGCTGCCACGGGCGCAGCGGCTTTGGCCACTGGCTTGACGGGTGCTTTGGGCTGCGGCTTGGCGACGGGTTTCGCAGCGGGTTTGGCGGCAGGTTTTGCAGCAGGTTTGGCGGACGGTTTTGGCGGCGATTTGGGCACAGGCTTGGCGGGTTTGGCAACGGCCTTGGCTTTTGACGGCGCGGGCTTGGCAGCGGTTTTTTTGGCGGCTGCGGGAGCAGGTTTTTTGGTAGCCGCGGCTTTGGCGGCCGGTTTGGCTTTGGCGACAGGTTTGGCAGCTTGTTTCACTGTCCTGGCTGCCGTCTTGGACGCTGGCTTGGCTTTCACGGCTGCTTTGGCAACCGCTTTGGCGGGGGCCTTGGCGGCCGGCTTGGTCTTCTTCGCTTGGGCTTTCACAATGTGTCTCCTCTGGAAAGCTGTACCGGAACCACTTTCAGGGCCCTGAGACGGCTTCCTGGCCAAACCGCCGCTACGCGGTCCGACCCTTCCTGTTGCCAGATTTCCTGGTTTGTCTGCCGCATGCCCGTCCTCGACGGGGCTCCCGATTCGATTTTTCGGGTATTTTGGTCGGCGCGCGATTGTAGCGGCTCGCCAGCCAGCTGTATTACCCGGCAAACAAATCGTTGGAGAATCGAGACAAACATGAGGCCCTCCGCCTTTTATAGGCTACAGGCGGACAGCCTACCTCAAACCAGGCACTGCTCCAGGCCCTGTACGAAAATATCTTTAGGCAAATCAATGCCGATGAAGACCATCTTGCTGTTTTTCTTCTCGCCCTCTGCCCAGGCGGGCCCGAGGTCGCTGCCCATGAGCTGGTGCACGCCCTGGAAGATCACCTTGCGGTCGGTGCCTTCCATGTTCAGCACGCCCTTGTAGCGCAGCATGCGCGGGCCGTAGATGTTGACCACCGCGCCCAGGAAATCCTCCAGCTTGGCGGGGCTGAAAGCCTTGTCGGACCTGAACACAAAGCTCTTGACGTCATCGTCGTGGTGATGGTGGTGGCCGCCCTCGCCGCCATGGGCATGCGAAGGATGGTCGCAATGCTCGCCGTGCACATGGTCATGGCCGTGGTCATGACCGGCGTGGTCGTCTTCCTTGAGGAAATCGGGGTCGATGTCCAGCTTGGCGTTGAGGTTGAAGCCGCGCAGGTCGAACACGTCCTTGATGGCGACTTCGCCGAAGTGCACGGCGGTTTGCGGGGCGCGCGGGTTCATGTGCTTGAGGCGATGCATCAGGGCCTCGACTTCGTCCTTGGCAACGAGGTCCGACTTGCTGATGAAAATCTGGTCGGCAAACCCGACCTGGCGGCGCGCCTCCTGGCGGTCGTTGAGCTGGTTGGCGGCATGTTTGGCGTCGACCAGCGTCAGGATGGAGTCCAGCAGGTATTGCTCGGCGATTTCTTCATCCATGAAGAAGGTCTGCGCGACCGGGCCCGGGTCGGCCAGGCCGGTGGTTTCGATCACCACGCGCTCAAAGTCGAGCAGGCCCTTGCGCTTTTTGGCGGCCAGCAACTGCAGGGTTTCGCGCAGGTCTTCGCGGATCGAGCAGCAGATGCAGCCGTTGTTCATCTGGATGATGTTTTCCTCGGTGTCGTTCACCAGGATTTCGTTGTCGATGTTTTCCTCGCCGAATTCGTTTTCGATCACGGCGATCTTCTGGCCGTGGGCCTCGGTCAGCACGCGCTTGAGCAACGTGGTTTTGCCGGAGCCCAGAAAGCCGGTGAGGATGGTGACGGGAATCAAGCTCATGGTGTTACCTAAAAAACGAGGGGAAATTGAGAGGGGCGCGCCGCGGTGCAAGCACCCAAGCTGGGGAGTTTAGCGGCGGGTTCAAGTCCGCCGGGGCGGGCCGGGCAATACCAACTCGGCCAACAGTTACTTTACAGACCGTGTCAAGCCCCGGGGCGCTTTCGACCGTCTTTTTGCTATTTTTTTGATAGCAAACAGCCAATACACCGCCTTGACTGCAGGCATTTTTTACTAGAAAGTCAGCCGCCCACCCGTTTCACCAGCACCAGCCCCTTGAGGTACTCTCCCTCGGGGAAAGCCACGGTCATGGGGTGGTCGGGCGCGCCGCCCATGCGCTCGGAGATAAAGGCGTCCACATTGGCATCGATGCCGGCCGACGCGACGATCTTGTGGAACAGGTCGGCGCTGATGCCGCCCGAGCACGAGTAAGTGAACAAGACACCGCCGGGCGCCAGGATGGACAGCGCCAGGCGGTTGATGTCCTTGTAGGCGCGCGCAGCGCGGTCGGCATGCGTCACGGTGGGCGCGAACTTGGGCGGGTCCAGCACGATGGCGTCGAAAGTCCGGCCCTCCTTCTGGTACTGGCGCAACGACGCGTTGACGTCGGCATCGAGCATGGTGGTGCGGCCGGCGTCAAAACCGTTCAACGCCACATTGGCCCGCGCCCGCTCAATCGCCGGTCCGGACGAATCGATGGAGGTCACATGCCCGGCCCCGCCAGCCAGCGCCGCCACGGTAAAACCGCCGGTATAGCAATAACAATTGAGCACGTTCTGGAACTTGAGCCGGCGCGTGTAGGCGGCAAACCGGGCGCGGCTGTCGCGCTGGTCCAGGTAAAAACCGGTTTTGTGACCCTCGGCGATGTCCAGGCTGAGCTTCCAGCCGTGCTCGGCGATGGTGATGCTGGTTTCACCCGAGCCGGCCAGCCAGCCGGTGACTTCGGGCAGGCCCTCAAGCGCACGGGAGCTCGCATCGGAGCGTTCATAAAGACGCGTGAGGCCGGTCTGCGCCAGCAGGGCCTCAACGATCACACCTTTCCACTTTTCGGCGCCGCAACTGGAAAACTGCGCCACCAGCGTGTCGCCGTAGCGGTCCACCACCAGGCCCGGCAGGCCGTCGGATTCGCCGTGGACCAGCCGCCGGCCGTCGCTCTGGATGTCAAACAGCTCGCGCGCCTTCAGCGCCTGGGCGATGCGCGCCGAAAAGAAGGCCGCGTCGATGCGCTGGGCTTCGTCAAAGCTCCACACCCGCGCGCGGATCTTGGAGGCCGGGCTGAACGCCGCCCAGCCCAGGAACTGGCCGGCATGGCTTTCCACCCTGACCGTTTCGCCGGCATCGCCGCCGCCTTTGGCGATGGCGCCGTCAAAAATCCAGGGGTGGCGCCGCAGCAAGGAACGCTCTTTGCCGTCCCGCAATCGAATAATTTTCATGGCGCTATTGTCGCGGCTGGGCCGTCGCGCCCCACGTGCCCGTGCAGCGCCGCAAAAATCGCGTGCAACCGCCGGCAATCGCCTGCACTTGTCCCCAGAACTGGGGAATGTCATGTTTGTGAAAGTTTGCGACAATCGCGGGTTAATGATTTTTACGTACATTTCACCGCAATTGGGGAAATTCCGGCGAATGATGGGCCCTTCAGGCCCTCGTCTTCGCAAGCCTGCCGCCGTCCGTACCTTGCTCCTGGGCCTGGCGATGAGCCTGCTCATGGGCTCGCTGCTGGCGCTGACCAGCCTCGATGCGCGCTCGCGCACCGTGCTCGACCTGGACACGCGCACCCAGCCGGTGACTTTGCAGGATTGGGGCGACTACTGGATAGACACCACCGGCCAGTTCACCCCCGAGCAGGTGGCCAACACGGCCGAAATCCCCTGGAAGCCGACGCGCGGCGAAGCCATCTACCCGGTCACTACCGGGCAGGCGATGTGGGTGCGTTTTAACGTGCCGCCCGCGCCCGACGCCGAGCGCTGGTACCTGGAAGTGCCTTATCCCTCCATCGACCGGGCGTCGCTGTACACCCTGGACGGCGCGGGCCAGTGGAACGAGCAGCGCGCCGGCGACCTGGTGGCCGTCAACAAGTGGCCGGTGCCTCACCGCCACCCGCTGCTGCCCATCGCGCTGTCGGCCGAGGTGCCCACCAAGTATTTGCTGCGCCTGGAAAACGGCCACGCCTTCAGCGCCCCGCTGCAGTTCATCAGCGAAGGCCGGCTGAGCTACTCCGAGCAGCGCGTCTCGCTGATCCTGGGCATCTTCTTCGGCCTGACCGGCCTGGCCGCGCTGATCTCCGCGCTCGGCGCGGTCTCGCTGCGTGATGCCGCCTACGGCTTTTACGCCCTGTGCGTCACCTTGCTGGGCCTGACGCAGGCCACCGTCACCGGCATCGCCGGGCTGCACCTGTGGCCCGCCTGGCCGGGCTGGAGCGACGTGGCCACCTCGGTGCTGCCCATGCTGACGATCTCGGCCACGCTGCTGTTCATTTCAGCGGCGACTTCGCTGCCCGAGCGCTCACGGCGCCTGCACTGGCTGATGGTGGGCCAGGCCGTGCTGGGCGCCCTCACCGCGGTGCTGCTGGCCGTCCTTCCTGCCGCATCGCGCATGGACGTGTTCATCCCGATCACGCTGCTGCTGGAGTTCAGCGGCATGCTGGTCCTGGCCTGGGCGTGGCGGCGTGGCGACCGGTTTGCGCCCTGGCTGATGCTGGCCTATGTGCCGGTGCTGGTGGCCGGGGGCTGGATGCTGGCGCGCAACGCCGAGCTGGTGCCCATCGGCTTTCTCACGCAGCACGGCATGCAGCTGGGCGTGGCGCTGCACCTGCCCATCGTGATGCTGGTGCTGATGCTGCGCAGCCAGCACCGGCGCGAAAACACCCGCCGTATCCAGGGCCTGGACCGGGTGGACCCGGCGACCGGCCTGATCAACGGCCATGTGTTTGCCGAGCGCCTCTTTCGCATGATCGCGCGCTCAGAGCGGCTGCGCCACCAGAGCGCGGTGATGATCATCGACCTGGTCAACTCCGAGCAGATCCAGCGCGACTTCGGGCGCAAGGCCGCTGACGAGCTGCCGCTGCGTGTGGCCGAGCGCCTTTTGTCCACCGCCCGCGAGATCGACAGCGCCGCGAGACTGTCGGAGCGGCGCTTCGGCATGCTGGTCGAAGGCCCTTTCAGCGCCGAAGACGCCGGCACGCTCGGGCCGCGCATCGTGGCGCGTTGCCTCATGCCGTACAAGGGCCTGCATGTGGACTGCGTGGCGCAGGTGCATGTGGCGTACGCGCTGGTGCCCCACCAGGGCTCGAATGCGCAGGGGCTGCTGACGCAGCTTGAAGAGCGCCTGGCAGCGGCGCCTGCTGACAGCAAACGCGCGGTGTTCATGCTCGGTGAGGCGCCGCCGGCAAGGCCACCGCGGCGCTCACGGCTGGGGCCGCTGCCCCTCTAAAACCGCTTCGGCGGGTTCAGCTTTTTGCCTTGCCGGTATCCGGGGTTTCAACCTCTGCGGCAACTTCAACCACAGCCGGCGCGCCTTTACGCAGAGGCGCCTTGGACAAGGCACGCGGATGCGTCGCGTCATACACCTTGGCCAGATGCTGAAAATCAAGACGCGTGTAGACCTGCGTGGTGGTGATGTTGGCGTGGCCCAGCAATTCCTGCACGGCGCGCAAATCGCCGCTGGACTGCAGCACATGGCTGGCAAAGGAATGGCGCAGCATGTGCGGGTGCACCGGCGTGGCCAGCCCGGCCTGCAAAGAGCGCTGCTTCAGCCGCACACGGATGTGCTGGGGCGTCAGGCGCGTGCCGCGCTGGTTGATGAAAAGGGCCGGGTCTTCGCGCGCCCAGCCCGCACGTGCGGCCAGCCACTGCTGCAGCACGCGCAGCGCGGCAGCGCCGACCGGCACGCTGCGCCGCTTGGAGCCTTTGCCCAGCACATGGGCCTCGGCCGCCTCCACATCGATCCAGCCGCGGGCCTGCGCGCTGGCCTGCACATTCAGGCCCACCAGCTCGCCGATACGCAGGCCGCAGCCGTAGAGCAACTCGGTGATGCACTGGTCGCGCAGCGCCAGCAAGGGATCGCCCTGCGTCACGTCGGCCTGGTAGGCGGCCAGTTGCACCGCTTCGTCCACACTCAGCGCCTTGGGCAGGGGTTTGGCGGCCTTGGGTGCGCGCACGTCCTGCACCGGGTTGCCCTTGACCAGGCCTTCCCGGCCCAGC